>VHCO01000008.1 GCA_016871715.1 Verrucomicrobiota bacterium | reverse complement strand
GGCTGCCTCGAGTTGGAGGTCAATCAGCAGCAGCCACTCGGCGTTGCCGAGGTCGATCACGGCGGTTTGACGTCGTTCCCGCAAGAGGACCTTGCCGGAATCAGCCAGCCAAGCGTTGAGGGACGCGACGGAGGCTGCCCGGGGGCCGTCGACGAACTGCTCGAGGCGCTGATGCACGATGCGGCCCTTGCCGCGATCGTCCCAGAAACTGGCGCCGTTGACGTCGGCATGGGAGATCCAGACCGAGTTATGGTGGCTGTGCGACTCCGGGTCATGCGGATGTCCGAGTCGGGTGAGGGACCGGCCGGCCGGGCCGATGATGGGGAAGACAAAGGGCCGTCGCAGGTCAGGACCGAAATGGTAGCGTGCTAGTTCGAGGCCGTCGCGTTGGAACGAAACCTGGTGGTTGGGCTGAGGAATGGCTTGGAGTTGCGGCACCTGTTTAGGCACAGACCCGACAGGCATCGGTTCGTCGGTTCGAGCTGGTTGGGCCCACGCGAGGGGCGAGGCGAGGAGGATGAAGACGCCGACGGTTATCGGGGTGAGGAGGCGCATGGGACAAGCCAACACGATCGCTGCGGGCTTGTCCAGTGCGTGGAGGGCCACGTTTGCGGGGGGCCTGACTTGCCTCGGGCCCGTGGCGGGGCGGTGGCGGCGAGGCCAATCGAACGCGGGCGCGCGTGAGAGGTCGCAGGGTGGCTCTGGGAAAAGACTTGGTCTTCGGGCGGCCCGATGGATAATCCGCTCTGGTGAGAGCGCGATTCGGATGGGCGGCGGTGGTCGTGTGGCTGGGATTGGCATGGTCGGGTTGGGCGGTGGAGCTGTTGCCGGCGGGGCATCGGCCCGCGCCCGTGGGTTGGCATGCCTTGGTTGGGGGCAAGGTGGTGGTGAAGCCGGGGCAGGTGTTGGAGGAGGCCACGATTATCATTCGCGACGGTTACCTTGTAGCGGTGGGCAGCGGGATTGAGGTGCCGGCAGGGGCGCAGGTTTGGACGATGCAAGGCACGAGGATCTATGCGGGCTTCATCGAGCCGTACTTGGTGTTGGGGGCGACCAATGTGGCGGTGCGTGCCGATTCGGCGGAGGCTGGCTCGCTGACGGGGGGCGTGGGTGGGTATGACTTCTTTGGCGTGCCTGGGCAGGGCCGCGATCCTGGGGGGCCGGGTCCTGGTCATGCGGTGGCGGGTGTGACTCCGGAGCGGCGGGCGGTGGACGCGTACGCGATCGAGGCGAAGGCGTTGGAGTCGTTGCGCGAGGTCGGGTTCACGGTGGGCCACGTGGTACCAGGGCGAGGGATTCTGCGCGGCTGCTCGGCCTTGGTGGCGCTATCGGACGGCGCACCGAACCTGGCGGTGCTTGCCCCGGAGGTGTTTCAGGTGGTTGCCTTCGAGGTCAACCGGAGTCGGGAGCGGGTGTTTCCGGGGTCGCTGATGGGGGTGGTGGCGGTGGTGCGGCAGGCGTTTTTGGACGCGCGCCATTACGCGAGCGAGCGGGCGGATACCGCGCTCCGGTCGGGTCGGGGTCAGGGTCAAGGTGGGGGGATCCGGCCTGCGTTCAACACGGCGCTGGCTCAGTTGGGGCCAGCGGCGGAGGGGCGGCAGCGGGTGTTGTTCGAGCCGGGCAGCGCGCTGATGATGGACCGGGCGGCGCGGGTGGCGCGCGAGTTGGGTCTCGAGTTTGCGTTGGTGAGTTCGGGAGAGGAGTGGCGCCGGCCGGATTTGGCGAAGGGTTTGGGGGCGACGCTGATTGTACCGGTGGATTTTCCGGAGGCGCCGAAGTTGCCTGAGGCGGAGGATTGGCAGCAGGTGTCGTTGGATCGCTTGCGCGCGTGGGATTGGGCGCCGGAGAATCCGGCGTTGTTACGTCAGCAGGGGCTCGAGGTGGCGTTGACCAGTTGGGGTTTGACCCAGCGCCGGCAGTTTCGCGCCCGCTTGCGGTCGGCGCTGGATCGCGGCTTATCCGAGGAGGACGCGCTGGCGGCGTTGACGACGGTGCCGGCCCGGCTTTGTGGGATGGCAGAGCAGTTGGGCACGGTGGAGCCCGGCAAGCTCGCCAACCTGACGGTGGTGACGGGCGGTGGCTATTTCACGCCCAAAGCGAAGGTGCGCGAGGTGTGGATTGACGGGCGCATCTACCCGGTGGTGTCGGAGGAGGCGGGGTCGGCGAAGTCGCGGGGGGAAGACGCGTCGAGGGCGGGCGTTGGCGGCGAACCCAAGGGCCGCGCCGAGGCGGACGCCGAGGCGTCGAGGCGACAGCGCGTGGCGCGCTCGCCGTTGGCTGGCCGAGGGCCGCTGGTGGAACCGCCGGCGCTGCTGATTCAGAACGCGACGATTTGGACCTGTGGGCCGCAGGGGCGCGTCGAGGAGGCGGACTTGTTCGTGCGTGGTGGCAAGATTGTCGGGGTTGGCCCGCAGGCGGCGCGGCAGTTCGAGGAGGGCGCGGGTGCGCTTCGGTTGGACGGTCGCGGTTGGCATCTGACGCCTGGGCTGATCGATTGTCACAGCCACAGCATGATTTTGGGCGAGGTCAACGAGGGCACTTTGCCTTCGTCGGCGATGGTGCGGATTGGGGACGTGGTCAACTCCGAGTCGATCACGATTCGGCAACAACTGGCCGGCGGGGTGACGCTGGTGAACTTGCTTCACGGATCGGCCAACCCGGTGGGCGGCCAGAACTGCCTGATCAAGCTACGGGACGGCGCGGCGCCGGAGGAGTTGAAGGTGGCGGACGCCCCGCTGGGGATCAAGTTCGCCTTAGGGGAGAATGTGAAGCAGGCGAACTGGGGCGAACGGTTTACGACGCGGTTTCCGCAGACGCGGATGGGGGTACGGACGTTTTTCGTGAACCGGTTTACGGCGGCGCAGCAGTACTTGGAGGATTGGGCGGTGTATCGGGAGACTGGGGGCAGGGAACCGCGGCGCGACCTCGAGTTGGAGGCGCTGGGCGAGGTGCTTGGGGGCGAACGTTGGATCCATTGCCACGCGTACCGTCAGGACGAGATCCTGACGTTTCTGCGCACGATGGAGCAGTTCCGAGTGCAGGTGGGGACGCTGCAGCACATTTTGGAAGGTTACAAGGTGGCGGATGAGATGGCCGCGCACGGGGCAGGCGCCTCGGCCTTTTCAGACTGGTGGGCGTACAAGTTCGAGGTTTACGACGCGATCCCTTATGCTGGGAGCCTGATGCGGGAGCGCGGCGTGTTGGTTTCGTTCAATTCGGATTCGTCGGAGTTGGCACGGCGGCTGAACCTCGAGGCGGCCAAGGCGGTGAAGTACGGCGGCACTTCTGAAGTGGAGGCGCTGAAGTTCGTGACGGCCAATCCGGCCCGGCAACTCCGTATCGAGGAGCGCGTTGGGTCACTCGAGGTGGGGAAGGACGCGGATTTTGCAGTCTGGTCTGGGCCGCCGCTGGACAGCCGGTCGGTGTGTCTCCAGACCTGGATCGAAGGGCGGAAGTACTTCGACCGCGAATCGGCGGCCGCGCAAGCCCAAGCGCTTGAGCAGGAGCGGTCGGTGTTGATCGAGAAGGCCAAGCAACTGGCCAGCGCCGCGGATCGTGGGAAGGGCGCGGAGGCGGAATCGGACGCGGGCCGGTTTTGGCGGTGCAGCCTCGAGACGGAGCACGACGGCTGGGACCGACATTGCACGGATGAGTAGGGGCGAGGAATAGGAACAACGGATGCGCATGATGCCAGAAGTGGAAGGTGTTGCGAGCCGGGCCCGACCGGGTGGCAGCCGTGGCTGGGGAGGCAGGTGTGGGGGGGCGGTATGGCTGGCCGTGGCTTGTCTCCTCGCGTTGCGGTGGTCGGCCGAGTCCGAGACGCTTCTGTTGCTCGGGGCGACGGTGCACCCGGTGACTGGGCCGGCACTGACCAACGGGGCCGTGTACGTGCGGGACGGTACGATCGAGGCGGTGGCGCCGGCGTTGGACCGGCGGGCGGACCGGGTCGAGCGCCTGGACGGCCTGCATCTTTATCCGGGATTGGTGGTGGCGGGGACTCAACTCGGGTTGGTCGAGATCGAGGCCGTGCGCGCCACGCGGGACACGACGGAGACGGGGGAGTACACCCCCGATGTCGAGTCTTGGGCGGCGGTGAATCCGGACTCGGAGTTGATCCCGGTGGCCCGTGCCAACGGGATCACGCACATCGTGCCGGTGCCGAGTGGCGGGGTGGTGGCCGGTCAGTCTGGGCTCCTGGCGCTCAAGGGTTGGACCACGGAGGAGATGATGCGCAAGCGGCCGGTGGCGTTGCACGTGAACTGGCCGAGTCTCGAGCTCGAGTTCGAGGCGCGCGAGCGCGCCGGGGACCGGGCGAAGGGGAAGTCGCTGGCGGAGCAGGCGCAAGAGCGGAGGAAACGGTTGCGTGCGCTGCAGGATTTCTTCGAGGAGGCGCGAGCGTATGCGCGGGCGAAGGAGGCGGCTGTGGGGGCTGGGTCGGCCGGGTTCCGGCCGGTGCCGGCCTGGGAGGCGATGCTGCCCTTTGTGCGTGGGGAGGCGCCTTTGTTTGTGCATGCGGACGAGGTGCGGCAGATCGAGGGCGCGCTGGGCTGGGCGGAGACGAACCGGTGGAAGATGGTGTTGGTGGGCGCGCGAGATGCCTGGCGGGTGGCGGAGCGGGTCGCGGCGCAGCGGGTGCCGGTCCTGTACGGCTCGACGTTCGACTTGCCGGCGGGCGATGCGCAGGCTTACGACGTGCACTATCGCGCGCCCGGGGTGTTGCATCGGGCGGGAGTGATGGTGGCGTTTGCCGCGGGTGGGCGTCGCGATGCGTCGAACCTGCGGAATCTGCCGTATGAAGCGGCGCAGGCGATGGCGTTTGGACTGCCGGCGGAGGAAGCGCTGCGCGGGTTGACGTTGTATCCGGCCCGGCTTTTGGGTGTGGCCGATCGGTTGGGCTCGATCGAGCCGGGGAAGGAGGCGAGTTTCTTCGCTGCCGACGGTCCGATTCTGGACGTGCGCGCGCAGGTCCGGCGTCTGTGGATTGCGGGGGAGGAGGTGAGCTTGGAGACGCGGCACACCCGGCTCTACGAGAAATACCGGGGGCGGCCGCGCGGGCGGTAGGGGGAGGGGGCCGAATTTGTTGCTGGCAAGGGGCCGTTGACCTCGTAGTTTTCCGCGCGACGATGAAGCTGAGGTTCGACACGATCGAATCGGTGATTGCCGACGTGGCGCGCGGGCGGATGGTCATTGTGGTGGATGACGCCGACCGCGAGAACGAAGGCGACCTGATCATGGCGGCGGAGCACGTGACGGCGGCGGCCGTGAATTTCATGGCGCGGTTTGGGCGCGGCCTGATTTGTGTGCCGACGAGTTCTGAGCGGCTGCAGCAACTGGGGATCGAGCGGATGGTGGCGCAGAACCGGGAGACGTTTAAGACCGATTTTCAGGTGAGCGTCGATGCGGCCACGGGGATTAGCACGGGAATCAGCGCCGCCGACCGGGCGCGGACGATCGAGGTGATGGCCGACCCGACGGCGACGCCGTCGGACCTGGTGCAGCCGGGGCATGTGTTTCCGTTGCGGGGCAAGGCGGGCGGGGTACTGCAGCGGGCTGGGCACACGGAGGCGGCGGTGGACCTGGTGACGTTGGCGGGGCAACGGCCGGTAGCGGTGATCTGTGAGATCATGAGCGACGACGGCTCGATGATGCGCTTGGCGGGCTTGCGCCGGTTTGCGCAACGGCATCGCCTCAAGCTGTGCACCATCGCCGCTCTCATTCAGTACCGGCGCGAGCGCGAACGACTCGTCGAGTGTCTCGAGACGGTCCGGTTGCCGACCGAGCATGGCGAGTTCAAGCTGCACCTGTACCGGTCCTGCCTCGACGATCAGCACCACGTGGCCCTGGTGTATGGGGAGGTGGCGGGCCGGCGGGGTGTGCTGGTCCGTGTCCATAGCGAATGTCTCACGGGGGATGTCTTTGGGTCGCGCCGGTGCGACTGCGGTCCGCAGTTGCATCAGGCGATGCGGCAGGTGGCGGAGGCGGGGTGCGGGGTGGTGGTGTACATGCGCCAGGAAGGGCGGGGCATCGGGTTGGCCCCCAAGATCCGTGCGTACAAACTGCAGGAACAAGGTCTGGACACGGTCGAGGCCAATCTGCGGTTGGGATATCCGATGGACCTGCGTGAGTACGGTTTGGGGGCGCAGATCTTGGCGGATCTGGGGCTGAAGACGATTCGGCTGTTGACCAACAACCCGAAGAAGATTGTCGGTCTTGAAGGTTACGGGCTGCAGATTGTCGAGCAGGTCCCGATCCGGGTCGGCCCCAACCCGCACAACGCCCGGTACCTGAAGACCAAGCGGGAGAAGATGGGCCACCTGGTGTGAGGTGAAGTCATGTTGAAGCGAGTTTCTCAGCGCAAGCGACGTGCCGGTTCGAGCCGGTTCGCGATCGTTGCCTCGCGCTACAACGCGCGTTATGTCGATGCCATGGTCGCGGGTGCGCGGCTGGAGTTCGAGCGGGCGGGTGCGGCGGCGGTCGAGGTGGTGCGAGTGCCGGGTGCCTTCGAGATCCCGGTGGTGGCAGCGCGGTTGGCTCGGCGTTGTCAGCCGCGGTACGACGCGATCGTGTGTTTGGGAGTGATTATCCGGGGTGAGACAAGCCACGCCGAGCAGATTGGCGCGGGGGTCACGCAAGCCCTCATGCGGCTGCAGGTCGAGCAGTTGATGCCGATGATTCACGAGGTGCTCCTGCTCGAGAACCGGGAACAGGCCCAGGCCCGCTGTCTTGACCCGGAACACAACCGCGGTGTCGAGGCGGCGCAGACGGCGCTGGCCATGGCGGATTTGATGCGGCGATTGGGCCCCCTGGAAGCGCTCCGGGATGAGGACGTTCCGTTTTGACGCGCGAGGCGTGGCCGGTTCGGTGACGGGGGCTGGCGGTCTGGGCCTCATGTGGGCTCGCTTGGTGGCGCGCCGGTGAGGGCACGTTTTGACATCCTCGGGCTCGGTTGCGTGGCCGTGGACGACCTGGTGGCGGTGCGGGCATACCCGCGGGCCGACGCGAAGATCGAGGTGCGGCGGCGGGACCGGCAGTGCGGCGGTTTAGCCGCCACGGCGTTGGTGGCGGCGGCGCGGCTGGGTGCCCGATGCGCCTATGCTGGGCTGCTGGGGGACGATCCGGACTCGGCGTTCGTGCGGGCTGCCTTCGAGCGGGAGGGGATCGACACCTCGCGCGGGCCGCGGCACCGAGAGGCGCGGCCGGTGCGTTCGTTCATTGTGGTGGACGAACGGGCGCAGACGCGGACGGTGTTCTTCGCCACCAACCGCTATACGGGGGCGCACGCGAGGCTTCCAGCGGCGCAGGTGGTGACGGCTTGCCGGGTGTTGTTGGTGGACCGGTTTGGCATCCCGGGGATGATCCGAGCCGCGCGCTTGGCCCGCCGAGCCGGCATTCCGGTGGTGGGCGACTTCGAGAGCAGCCGTTGGGCGCGTTTCGAGGAATTGCTGGCGTGGGTGGACCACTTGATTGTGTCCGAGGATTTCGCGCGCGAGTTCACGGGCTGTCGCGAGCCAGCGGTGGCGGCGCGGCGGCTCTGGGGTCCGAAGCGGGCGGTGGTGATTGTGACGTGTGGCGCGCGGGGCGGTTGGGTGATGGATCGCCGGGCCGAGCGGCCGTGGCGGTTTCCCGCCTTCCGGGTTAAGGCGGTGGACACGACGGGCTGCGGGGACGTTTTCCACGGCGCCTATGCGGTGGGACTGGCGCGATGGATGACGATCGAGGATTGCGTGCGCCAGGCGGCGGCCTGCGCGGCTCTGAAGGCCACGCGCCCGGGCGGCCAGGCTGGTTGTCCGGACTTAGGCCAGGTGCGGCGCTTGCTGGCGCGCTCGGGTGCCGCAGGCCGTTAGGCGGCACGCGTCGGCTGCGGTTGGGGCATCGCGCTTGCTGGGGGGTGTGCCCGTCGAGGGTGGCGTTCAGGCTTCGGTTCTGGGCTGGTTCGCCGTCCGGGCGCGTCCGGCGGCCCATTGGCGCAGCCGTTGGATGTGTTCGGCGAGGGTTTTGGCCAGGGGCACGGTTTGGGCGAGGGCGGTTTGGACGTGGTGGGTGGCGAGTTCTTGGCGGAGGTCGAAGGCGTCGTAGAGGCCGCTGACGATGGCGCTTTCGATTTCGGCGCCGCTGTAACCGTCGGCGGCCGCGACGAGGCGCTCGAGTTGGAAGCGTTCGGGGTCGCGACCGCGTTTGGCGAGGTGGATCTCGAGGATGTCCCGTCGTTCGTCGGCGCTGGGAAGGTCCACGAAGAAGATCTCGTCGAACCGGCCTTTGCGGAGCAGTTCGGGTGGGAGTTGGGCGATGTCGTTGGCGGTGGCGACGATGAAGACCGGGGCGGTTTTTTCGGCAAGCCAGGTCAACCAGGTGGCAAACACACGCGCGGTGGTGCCCCCATCGGCCACGGTGGAACCGCCCGCACCGGCGAAGGCCTTGTCGATCTCGTCCACCCACAGCACGGCTGGGGCGACGGATTCTGCGACGGCGATTGCGCGGCGAACGTTTTCCTCGGACGATCCCACCAAGCTGCCGAAGAGGCGGCCGACGTCGAAGCGCAGCAGGGGCAGTTGCCAGAGGTTGGCCACGGCTTTGGCACAGAGGCTCTTGCCGCAGCCTTGGACGCCGAGCAACAGGATGCCTTTGGGAGCGGGCAAACCGAATGCCCGCGCTTCAGCGGTGAATGCCGCGGCGCGTTTGCGCAACCAGTCCTTGAGCACGGCCAACCCCCCGATCGTATCGAAAGTTTCGCCGGTGGCGCAGTATTCGAGCAGGCCGTTCTTGCGGACGATCTGCTGCTTTTCGGCGAAGACCTCTTGGACCTCGAGGCCACTGATGCGCTCATACTTGACGACGACTTTGGCGAAGACATTTTCCGCTTCGGCCAGGGTGAGCCCGCGGGCGGCTTGCAAGAGTCGGTCGCGCCCGGTCTCGTCGAGGTCCACGGTCACGTTTTCGTAGGCGGCGACCTCGCTGAGGATGCGGTCGAGGAGTAGGCCCAGTTCCTCTGGATTGGGGAGGGGGTAGGGGAGGACGGTGACCTCCTTTTCGAGCTCGGGGGGCACGTCGAGGGTCGGGGCGACGAGCAGGATGGTCTTGCGGCTGTTTTTGAGGTGGAGGGCGATCTCGCGCAGGCGGCGGATGACGGCGTAGTGGGTCTTGGCGAGGAACGGGTGGAAGTCTTTAAACACAAACAAGGCCGGCTCGACTTGATCGATCACCTGGTCGAGGGCGGCCAGCGGGTCTTTGGTGGGGGAGGCGCGCTGGCGTTGGGATTGGATCGAGGTGCCGGCGGGGGCCAACCCGGTGGTGCAGCTCCACTCGAAGACCTGTTTTTGCCGGCGCGCGGCGATGGCGTGGACGAGGTCGGTGACGCGGGTTTCTTCGCTGGTCAGCAGGCACACGATGGGGTAGCGCGCGCAGATGAGATGTTCCAGCTCGTGCTCGATGCTCATGGATTGGGGCGGCCGCGCGCAAACCGGCGCTTGCATTTCTGGTGGTGTGGACCACACTGCGTCATCGAGCCGTTGCCCGCGGGTTAGGAACACTGCCCGGGGGCACGCTGAACCGTCAATTGTTGATTGCACATGCGCACGACCTTTGTGAGCCCATTCACTGCCGAGACGGCCCGCGAGCTGCAGCGGAAGGCGCCGCCCGCCCCGGCTGCGTTTACCGAGGCCGCCCCCAAGGCGCTGTCCCCGAAGAGCGAGTTGTTGTTGGTCGGCTTCGACTTCGGCACCAACACCTCGTGTGTCAAGGCGGCGTATGCCGGCTCGACCGATTTGGTGGTCAACGAGTTGTTGCCGACCGTGGTCGGGTACGCCAAAGAGGGGATCGTGGAGAATCTCCTGCCGGGCAACGCCAAGGTGCTCTACGGGCAGCTTGCGATGAAGAACCGGCTCTACCTGCGGTTGGTGGCGCCCTTGATGGACGGTTTGATCGAGGACATCGCCGCGGCGCAGGACTTTGCCCGGCATGTCCGGCAGGTCATCAATCCGCCGGCCGGCGTCGAGTTGCGCGCCGTGGTGGGGGTGCCGGCGATCGCGGATCGGTCCGCGCGCGAGAGTCTCTGCCAGGCTCTGGGCGGGCTGTTCAACAAGGTCATGCTCATTCCCGAGCCGTTCCTGAGCGCCTTGGGCTACCGCGACGAAGGGCGCTTGAGCGATCCTTCGTACCAGGACCCGGTCAAGAATTCGATCTTTGTGGACATTGGCGCCGGCACGACCGACACGTGCCTGGTGCAGGGGTACTTCCCGACTGCGGAGGATCAGGTGAGCGTGGCGTTTGCGGGCGATCGTGTCGACGATCTCCTGCAAGAGGCCATCCGCAAGAGTCACCCGGACATTAACCTGTCCCTCCTCAAGGTTCGCGAGATCAAGGAACAGCACGCCTACGTCGGTAAGAGCGAGACGCCTGTCTCGGTGAATGTGGTGGTGGGCGGGAAGATGCGTAAGCTCGATTTGGGCGAGGCCATCGGGAATTCCTGCCAGCAACTGCTGCAGAAGGTCTTCGATTCGGTCAAGAGCGTCATCGCCCGCGCCTCGACGGACAGTGTGGCGGATTTGCTGCAGAACATCGTTCTGACCGGAGGCGGCAGCCGCATTCGCAACATCGATACCGAGTTGCAGCGGTTGCTGTCCGAGGAGGGCTACGAGAAACCGCGCGTCCAGACGGTGGGCGATAATTACAAAGAGTTTCTGGCGAAAGGCGCGCTCGTGGCGGCGCGCCAGGCCAAGGAAAGCCAGTGGCAACAGCTCGCCGCCTGACGCGGCGACGCGGTGGCCGAAGGGGACCGGGTTAGCGCCGCTGTCGGTCCGGGCTGGGCTCGGGAGCGCGCCTGCGGCGACGCCTGGTCGCGAGGCGGTTGGGGGGTGAGCGTCTCAGCGGTTCCCATCCCGGTCCCGGTGGTTTCCCAACCGGTTTACTTCCGATGGCAGGAGTCCAGCAGCTCGCCTGGGTTGCGCGATATGGCGATCAGGGCCCGAATCCTTAGAGAGGTGCTTGAGGGCTGCCATCGCGGGTGAAACCGGGCAGGCTCCCTGTGGGGCGCGGATCGTCAGATCCGCTTGGCGGACGTGACCGTCCGCGCTCCGGCTCGCTAAGGATTCGGGTCAGGGGAGGAAGCGAAGACGGCGCTTGACAACCCGGGCCAACTGTCCTACTGTGCTAGGCCAGTTAAGAACGCCCGGGCATGTGGCTGCAACTCAATTTTAAGTCGGGCAAGCCGGTCTACCTCCAAATGGTCGAGCAGGTGAAAACGGCGGTAGCCGCCGGGACGTTGCGACCTGGGGACGCGTTGCCGTCCATCCGGCCGCTGGCCGAGCAACTGCGCGTCAACCGCAACACGGTTGCCAAGGCTTACGCCGAGCTCGAGGGGCAGGGCGTTATCGAAACGCTGGCGGGCAAGGGCTGTTTCGTGCGCAACCACGCGGCGTCGCCTTACCGCAAGCAGGCGCGCGAGGAGATGTTGGCGGTTGACCTAGACGCGGCGGTGGTGCAGGCGCACCACTTGCAGGTCAGCCGGCAGGAGTTCCTCGACTTGGCCGAGGCCCGCTACGATCGGCTCGCCCGGCAACGCGCGGCCGCACCCTTCGCTCAGAAACCCGCATGAACACCACCTCCCCGATCATTGCTGTGTCAGGACTGGTTCGGCGCTACGGACGCACGGAGGCTGTGCGCGGCCTGGATCTCGAGGTCGAGGCGGGCCGGTGCTACGGGTTCTTCGGGCGGAATGGGGCCGGCAAGACCACCACGATCAAGTGCCTGTTAAATCTGTTGGCGCCAAGCAGCGGGACCGTGCGGTTGTTCGGGCTGGACCCGGCTCGCGACGAAGTCGCCGTCAAGTCGCGTCTGGCCTATGTGCCCGACCAGGTGGCGTTTTACCCTTGGATGACCGTGGGCCAGACTTTGGATTACCTGGCCGGGTTCCGGCCGCGCTGGAACCGCGCGCTCGAGGCGGCCTTGTTGGACCGGTTCCAGCTCGATGTGGGGCAGAAGACGCGGCACCTGTCGCGGGGCCAGCGGACGCAGGTGGCCCTGATCGGGGCCGTGGCGCCGGAGCCGGAATTGCTGGTGTTAGACGAGCCGACCTCGGGCTTAGACCCCATCGTGCGGCGGGAGTTCATCGAGACGGTGATTGGGGCGTATCAGGAAGGGGACCCGGAACGGCGCACGGTCTTTGTGTCGACCCATTTGATCGCCGAATTCGAAGGGTTGATCGACCGGTTCACTATCGTCGACCGCGGCCGCGACGTGTTGACGCTCGATGCCGACACGGCCCGAAGTCGGTACCGGCGTGTGCGCGCGCGATGGGCGGGCGCGCTGCCGGAGGTCCAGTTGACGGGGGCGCGCGAGGTGCGTCGCAACGGGTGCGAAGTGGAGTGGGTGGTGCATGAGGACTTAGCTCCGGTCTGGGCCCGGCTCGAGGCCACGGGGCCTGAAAGGCTCGAGCAGGAGGCGCTCTCGCTCGAGGAGATCTTCGTGACCACCCTCAAAGAGCCGGTTCGACCGTTGCCATGACCGCCCTCTCCCTGACGCTCGGCGTGGCGGGTCGGTCTCGGCGATCTCCGCCCCGGCTCGGTCCGGCGCTGGCGAAGGAGGTGCGCGCGATCGCCTTGCCGTGGGGACTGAGCCTGGTGCTGCCGGCGATGGTGGCCGTCCTCACGGCCGACGCTTTCGGGTGCGCGCTGGGTTGGGCGGTTTATGCCCTGAGCAGCGCGCTGGTGGCGGCCACGCTCTTCGGGCACGACTTCACGCACGGCACCCTTGGGTTGGCGTTGACGTTGCCCTCGGACCGGGGGTTCGAGTGGCGGCGCAAACACCTAGTTCTGGGCGCTGCACTGAGCTTGACTGCCGGGGTGTTCTTGGGGGTGCTGTGGCTCTTGGGAGTTGGAGCCGGAGAGGCGTTGCCGCGGGCGACTGGCTTGGCTCTGGGGACGGTCGGGGTTGTGTTTTGCACCGGGGCGTGGTTGACGCTGGGAGCGCGACAGGTGCTGGGCGGAACGGTGTTTACGTGCGTGATTCCATGGCTGTTGGTATTCCTGGTGACCGAAGGGATGGGGGTGGCGCTCGCCGGTGTGTTGGCGCCCGAGAGCGACTGGGCGTGGCTGCTGCTCGAGCAACCGCGGCCCGAGTGGTTCGGCTATCTGGGGCCGCTGGCGCTGGCGGGTCTGGCTTATGCTGGTTACGGCTGGCGGGCAGGTCGCCGGCGGTTTCTGAGGCTCGAAGCGATCGAGACCGGGGCGGGGCCGTTAGTGTGGCCGGGGTGGCTCGAGGCCAAGACGGTGCCGTTTGTCCGGCGCGCGCGCGCGAGTGGCCCTCGCCGGCCAAGTTGGCACCTCGTGCTCAAGGAACTGCGCTTGCAGAGTCTAGCCTGGTGGCTGAGTGGCGGCCTCGTGCTGGTGTGGGGCGTTCAGGTCCTAGCCCGGAGTTGGTGGCCGGCGGTGATGACGACCCTGCCGCTGGAGCTGATGTTGTTCGCCGCCGTGCAGGCGGTGTTGTTAGGGGCGGTGGCCTGCGCGGAGGAACGGTCCCTGGAAACCCTCGCCTGGCACGCGGTGCTGCCGCTCACGAGCCTGCGCCAGTGGATGATCAAGTCCGGAGTGGTGTTGGCCCTGGCCCTCGGTTTAGGCGTGTTGCTTCCTTGGCTCTTGCTGTGCGCGACGCCGGCTGCCCTGCGGCCGCCGCTGGCGCTGGCGCCCGGGGAATGGAGCAGCGCGATCGGCGCGGTGCTCCTCCTGAGCGGTCTGGGGCTGTACATGTCGTCGCGCACGCCGACGACGTTGCAGGCGTTCGTGTGGGGGATCGCCGGCGGTTTGACGGCGCTGCTGTTGCTACAGACCGCCTTCGTCGGGCTGGCGGGACTCTGGAGAGGCGAGAGCGGACCATGGTTGGGACGCGCGCTCATGCGACCGCTGACGTGGGCCAGCGCGGGTTTGGGCAGCGCCTCGACGCCGCTTGGTGAGTTGGCTGCGCGCGGCGCACTTCACTGGCTCATCGGCTTTGGCGCCGTGCTGACGGCGTTGCCATGGTTGGTGGGAACGGTTGGGTTGGGCTGGTTGGGCTTCCGCCGGCTGCCAGCGGGCGGGGCACACTTGGCCGGGCACCTGGCGCTCCTAGGACTGGCCTTGGCTTTGCACGCTTATAGCGCCGCTAGCTTGCAGTGGGCCCTCGAGCGCGCGCGGCTCGCCGGTGGCGAACGCAGTCGGGACCTCGCTGTGCCTCGAACGGCGGCTGGCCGAACGCCCGTCGAGCTCGAAGAAGGATGGTTCGTGCCGGCCCCGCCACGGCCCGCTCCGCCGAGTGTGACTACCGCGACTCGCCAGGCGGCAACGCGACCGCCGGGTGAGGCCGCGGACACCAACGGGCTCCCGCGGTTTCGGTATGGGTTGCCCGCCACCGGGCGCTTCGCGGGCCCGTACGCCTCGAGGCCACCGGGCCGACAAGTGAGCCCGGACATGGTGCGGCGCTGGTTGTTGTTGGACCGGCTGCCTGAACTCATGTACGCCTCGACGGTCTCCCCTGACAATCCGGTTGAGATTCGACTGCTGCGCCGGTATGGCCTGCCTGCCAACGCCGGGACGCAGGGGGGCGCGCCCGGGCCGGCTCGCCCGACCTCCGAACCCGTTCGACCTTGAGGGTTCACCCACGCGGCGGGCGCGGTTCTCCGAGGCGCCCGACGGACAGTTGAACCGAGGTCGGTCGAGTCGGACAGAATTTGTTTTGCGTCGAGGTAGGGCCTTCTTCATCCTGCGCGGCAGCATGAACTCGGCGCTCGAGTCCCCGCTGCGGGTGCGGTCGGTTGGCCGCCTTGGAGAATACGTGCGCGTGACGCCGGAGAGCGCCGGGTGGGAGCATTTGCACTTTGCCGCCCGCCGACTTCTGGGCGGCGAATCGTGGTCGGCGCGGACCGACGGCTGCGAGTACGGCCTGGTCGTGCTCGGTGGCGTGTGCCGCATCGAGTCGTCACGAGGGAGTTGGGCTCGGCTGGGGCGCCGGCCGGACGTCTTTAGCGGGCTGCCCTATGCCTTGTATCTGCCGCCGGCGACGGAGTTTTGCGTGACGGCGGCCAGCGACGAGCTGGACCTAGCGTACGGTTGGTGCCTGGCCGAAGGCGGCCTCGGGCCGAGCCTGGTGACCCCCGAAGCCGTGGCCGTCGAGTTGCGGGGCGGCGGCCATGCCACGCGCCAGATCAACTCGATCTTTCCGCCGGGATTCGCCTGCCGCCGTTTGGTCGCGGTCGAGGTCTATACTCCAGCCGGGAACTGGAGCTCGTACCCGCCGCACAAACACGACGTGCACCGTGTCGGCGCGGACGGCCGACTGTTGGAAACGGACCTCGAGGAGACTTACTTCTACAAGTTCGATCGGCCGGAGGGCTACGCGTTCCAGCGCGTCTACACCGCCGATGGCCAACTGGACGAGGTGGTTCTGGCGCAGGACAGTGAGGTGGTGCTCGTACCCGCCGGTTACCATCCCGTGGCGGCGCCGCCTGGGTACAACGTGTACTATCTGAACTTCCTGGCCGGGAGCGCGCAGTCCTTGGCGAACACGGACGATCCGGCCCACGCTTGGGTCAAGCAGACCTGGACCACGCAGGACCCGCGCGTGCCGGTGGTGACGTTGGCGATGGAATCCGGCGCCGGCAGCGGCGCCAGTCGAGGGGTATAGCCTGTGACCGCGCCCGTTGCCCAACCGAGCTTCGACCTGGTCACCATGGGGCGGTCGTCGATCGACCTGTATGCGAACGAGGTCGGGGCCGCGTTTGTAGATATCCAGTCGTTCGCTGCTTACGTGGGCGGTTCACCCACGAACATCGCGGTGGGCGCGCAGCGGTTGGGCCTCAAGACGGCCGTGGTGACGGCCGTAGGCGAAGATCCCGTGGGCGATTTCATCCTCAAGTTCTTGGTCGCAGAAGGGGTCGAGACGCGGTTCATTTCGCGTAAGCCGGGCACACGTACCAGCGCCGTCATCCTCGGCATCGAGCCGCCCGACAAGTTCCCGCTGGTCTATTACCGCGACAACTGCGCCGATAACCAGTTGAGCATCGATGACGTCCTGATCGCGCCGGTGGCGGATTGCCGCGTGTTCGAGTTTTCTGGGACGGGCCTGAGCCGGGAACCGAGCCGGAGCGCGACGCTCTTCGCCGCCGAATCTGCTCGGGCGGCCGGCGCCACGGTGGTTTTGGATTTGGACTTTCGGCCGAACCAATGGCATGACGCGCGCGCGTTCGGCGTCACGGTGCGGTCGGCGTTGCCGCTGGTGGACTTGGTGCTGGGCACCGAGGACGAATGCAAGGCGGTGACGCTCACTCGACCCGGGGCGGTCGAGGTCCAACACTCCCAGATCTCCGGGGCGCGCGTGACGGGCGACTTGGGCAGTGCGGTGCAGGCGATCTTGCGGCGCGGACCCAAGGTGGTGGTCGTCAAGTGCGGCGAGCGCGGCGCGACGTGTTACCTGCCCGATGGCACGCGACGCGAGGTGCCCGGGTTCCCGGTCGAGGTGTACAATGTGCTCGGCGCGGGGGACGCCTTTGCCGCGGGTTACCTTTATGGGCACATCAAGGGCTGGGATTGCTACCGGGCGGCGCGCATGGGAAACGCGACCGGGGCAATTGTGGTGACGCGGCACGGGTGCGCCAATTTCATGGCTTACGAAGCTGAAGCCTTGAACTTCATCGCTGAACGAGGAGGATTCGGAACGGCCCTATGAAAACCAAACGTCTCACCACTGCCCAAGCCATCGTTCAATTCCTCATGCATCAACACGTCGAGCGGGACGGCAAACGCAGGCCGTTCTTCGCGGGTTGTTTTGGCATCTTCGGCCATGGCAACGTAGCCGGGATCGGCCAGGCCCTGCTCCAGTACCCCGAGTTCCGGTATCACCAGTGTCGCAACGAACAGGCCATGGTCCACACCGCCACAGCTTTTGCCAAGATGAGCAATCGCCTGCGCACGCTGGTGTGCACCACCTCGATCGGGCCGGGGGCGACGAACATGGTGACCGGGGCGGCCACGGCGACCATTAATCGGTTGCCGGTACTGCTGTTGCCGGGAGACATCTTCGCGCGGCGGAACGTGGCGCCGGTGTTGCAGCAACTCGAACAGCCCTACTCCCAGGACCTGTCGGTCAACGATTGCTTCAAGCCGGTCTCCAAGTATTGGGATCGGATCAATCGCCCGGACCAGATCATCGCCGCGTTGCCTGAGGCCATGCGCGTGCTCACCTCTCAGGCCGAGACCGGTGCCGTGACCCTGGCCTTGCCGCAGGATGTCCAGGCCGAGGTCTACGATTACCCGGTGGCGCTGTGGGCCGATCGCGTCTGGTACATCCCGCGCCCGGCGCCCGAGGCGACGCTGCTCGGACGCGCGCTCGAGTGGATGCGGGCCAGTCGCAAGCCGTTGATCATCGCCGGTGGAGGCGTGCTCTACAGCGAGGCTACGGCTGCTTTGGCGCGGTTGGCGGCCCAGACGGGGATACCCGTGGTCGAGACCCAGGCCGGCAAAGGGGCGCTGCGCTACGATCATCCCCAGGCCCTCGGCGCCATGGGCGTGACCGGCACGCGCGGCGCCAACCTCATGGCCCGCGACGCCGACCTCGTCATCGGCATCGGGACGCGCTACAGCGATTTCACCACCGCCTCGAAAACCGCCTTCCAAAATCCCAAGGTCCGCTTCCTGAACCTGAACATCGCTGAATTCGACGCGCACAAACACGCGGCCCTCCCTATGGTGGCGGATGCGCGCGCCGGGCTCGATGCCTTGGCCGATGCGTTGCGCGATTACCAGGTGGCGCCCGAGTACCGCGCGCGGGTGTCCGAGTTGAACGGCGAATGGGATGCCGAAGTCGGCCGCATCTATGCCGCGAAAGACAAGCCGCCGGTCAGCCAGGGCGCGGTCATCGGGGCGGTGAACGAATTCAGTCGCCCTGAAGACGTGGTGCTGTGCGCGGCCGGCAGTCTGCCGGGAGACCTGCACAAGCTCTGGCGCACACGCGACCCGAAAGGCTACCACCTCGAATACGGTTACTCCTGCATGGGCTATGAGATCGCCGGCGGCCTGGGTGTCAAGATGGCTGACCCGGACCGCGAGGTGTACGTGATGGTGGGAGACGGTTCCTACCTGATGATGGCGCAGGAGTTGGTGACCTCGATCCAGGAAGGCTACAAGCTGACTGTGATCATGCTCGATAACCACGGGTTCTCGAGCATCGGCGGCTTGTCCCAGTCGGTCGGCTGCGGCGGCTTTGGCGCGCGTTACCGCTACCGCAACGCCGCTTCAGGGCACTTGGATGGCGAGGTGTTGCCGGTGGATTTCGCAGCCAACGCACGCAGTTTGGGCGCCCAGGTCTTTGCCGTGCTCGATCTTCCCGGGCTCAAGAGCGCCCTGGTCAAAGCTCGGCGCCAAACCAAAACCACCGTCATCGTCATCGAGACCGACCTCGAAAAACGCGTCCCCGGCTACGAATCGTGGTGGGATGTCCCCATCGCTGAGGTGTCCGAAGTCGAAGCGGTGCGCCAGGCGAGCAAAGCCTATCGCCGCGCCAAGGCCCATGAGCGTTACTTCCTGTGAGCTTGGGGCTGATGGACGCGCCCCCCTGATGCAGCAGGCCTCCACCCGAGCATGAGCTTGGCCACCCTGCCCAACTACTGCGGCGGCGCTTGGCGCCCCTCGCAGGCCACGCAGTCCCTCGAAGTCTTCAACCCCGCCACCGGGGAGGCGATCGCTCGCGTGCCCCTTTCGCCTGCGGCGGAGGTGGACCAGGCCGTGGGCGCCGCGGCCGCGGCCTTTCCCGATTGGCGGCGCACGCCCGCAGCGGACCGGATTCAATGCCTCTTCAACCTCAAGCGGCTCATGGAGGAGCAGATCGAAAACCTCGCGCGCAGCGTCACGGTCGAGTGTGGCAAGACCCTCGCTGAAGCCCGTGCGGAAATCCGGCGCGCGATCGAGAATGTCGAGGTGGCAAGTGGCGCGCCGATTTTGTTGCAGGGGGATTTCTCCGAGGACATCGCGGCGGGGATTGACGAGCTCACGATCCGGCAGCCCCTGGGGGTTTGTGCCTGCATCTGCCCGTTCAATTTTCCGGGCATGATCCCCTTCTGGTTCATGCCCTACGCGTTGGCCTGCGGTAACACCTACATCGTCAAGCCGTCCGAGAGGGTGCCCTTGACCATGCAGCGGCTGATCGAGTTGATCGCCCAGGCCGGTTTCCCCAAGGGCGTCGTTAACCTCGTCAACGGCGCTAAGGAGACCGTCGATGCCCTGCTCGATCACCCGGGCATCCGCGCCATCAGCTTCGTGGGCTCGACTGCAGTTGCCAGATACGTCTATGCACGCGCGGCTGCCCAGGGCAAGCGCGCCCAGTGCCAAGGCGGCGCCAAGAACCCCATCGTCGTCCTGCCGGATGCCGAGCCGGAGATGACCACGCGGATCACGGCCGACAGCGCCTTCGGCTGCGCCGGGCAACGCTGTCTGGCGGCTTCCTTGGCGGTCACGGTGGGGGAGGCGCGGCGGTGGTTCACCGAAGCCATCGCCGACGCTGCCGCCAGTCGGGTCGTCGGTAACGGGCTCGAGGAAAGCGTCCAGATGGGTCCAGTGATCTCGGCGCAGAGCATGGCGCGCATCGAGCAGCTTGTCGAGCGGGGGGTGCAGCAGGGTGCCCGGCCGATTGTAGACGGCCGGCGGCCGACCATCCGGGGCTGCGAACGCGGCTTCTTTGTGCGCCCGACCGTCCTGGACGACCTTGCGCCGGAGCAGGAACTGACCGGCACGGAGATCTTCGGGCCGGTGTTGGGTCTGGCGCACGTCGCAACCCTCGACGACGCCATCGCCTTCGCCAACCGCGGGCCCTACGGCAACATGGCGTGTTTGTTCACGAGCAGCGGCGCCAGTGCCCGCAAGTTCCGCTGCGAAGTCGAGGCCGGCAATATCGGGATCAACATCGGAGTGGCGGCGCCGATGGCCTACTTCCCGTTCAGTGGGGCTAAGGAGAGTTTCTTTGGCGACCTCCACGGCCAAGCGCGGCACGCCTTCGAGTTCTTTACCCAGACCAAGGTGGTCATCGAACGTTGGCCCAGAGAATGGTCGCGCGAGTTTTAACCCGAGGTACGCCCCCTATGGAGACGACCCCCGCAAACTCACCCTGCCCCATCCAGATTGCTAACGCGCCTTGTTCCTGGGGCGCGCTGGAATTCGACCTGCCCGGCGGTGCCATCGGCTATGCTCAGGTTCTGGACGAAATCCGCGAGACCGGTTATGCCGGTACGGAGTTGGGCGACTGGGGTTTCATGCCCACCGTGCCTGCTGAGCTCCGCCGCGAGTTGGTTACCCGCGGTCTCCAGTTGGTCGGCGCCTTTGTCCCGATCGCCTTCGCGCGCGCTGAGGAGGCGGTCTGCGCCGAGGGCGAGGTGCGCGCGGTGAAGACCGCCCAACTCATGGCCGAAGCGGCGGGCGATTCGCCGTTTCTGGTCCTGGCCGACGACAACGGCAAAGATCCTCAGCGGACGAAGTTGGCCGGCCGCATCGGCACCGAGCACGGCTTAAGCTCGGACCAGTGGCGGGCCTATGGGGAACGGGTGAACCGAGTGGCGGCGGCGGTGCGGGGGCAAGCGGGTTTGCGCACGGTGTTTCATCACCACGGTGCGGGCTACGTCGAGACCCCCGCCGAGATCGAGGCCCTGCTTCAGCACACCGACCCCGGCTTGGTCGGGTTGTGCTTCGACACGGGCCACTACCGGTTCGGCGGCGGGACGGCCTCGGTCGAGGTGTTGCGCCGGTTTCACGAGCGCATCTGGCATGTCCACTTCAAAGACTGCAGTCCGGCGGTGCACGAGCGATCCCAGGCCCGCGGTTGGGATTATTTCCAGTCGCTGCGGCACGGCATCTTCTGTGAGCTCGGCCGGGGCGATGTTCCTTTTCCGGCCATCCTCAGCACGCTGCGGGAGCAGGGCTACCGGGGCTGGATTGTTGTCGAGCAAGATGTCCTGCCAGGCATGGGTGCGCCGAAGCAGTACGCGCAAGCGAACCGCGATTACCTCCGCCGCTGCGGCTTGGGCCCTTGAACCGTTAAACCGTTGGACCGAGAACCGCCGCGGCACCGGATCCTGGTCTGCCTGTCACTGGCTTCTTAGCGGACTCTTGAGCGGCTGGCCGGACGGAGTGTTGGCAAATCCCCGGTGCTGCAATCGTCGCAGTCAAAAGGAGGAGAAGCAGAATCGTTTAAATCTCCAGTGTAATTATAGTTGACAGACGACTACGGCACGAGTAGGGTCGGCCTCGTCGAACCTGAAACCGTGAAGCTGCAAGAACGAGGAAGCTGCATCTATGAGAAGAGCACGCATTAAGATCAAGGGCCGCACCGCCGTCTATCACTGCGTCTCCCGCATCGTTGGCGCCCAACGCCTCCTCGATGACCTCGGCAAGGAAACCTTGGTGCGGCTCCTCCGGCGCCTGGCCACCTTCTGCGGCATCGAGGTCATCACCTACTGCATCATGTCCAATCACTTCCATGTCTTGGTCAGAGTCCCGGCCGAGCAGAACCCGACCGACGAGGAATTGGTCGAGCGCATGAAGGCCCTCTACGGGAAGGCCAAACCCCGAGAGGCCGGCCTGCTCTATGAGGCCGAGAAGGGGTTGCACGACCATGGTCGGGTGGACGCGGACATCCGGGAGCGAATGCTGGCGCGGATGGGGGATTTGTCGGAGTTCATGAAGGAGTTCAAGCAACGGTTCAGCAAGTGGTACAACATACGGCATCAGCGGTTTGGGACGTTGTGGGCGGAACGGTTCCGGAGCGTGTTGGTCGAGGATCAGTCGGGGGTGTTGGAGACAGTATCGGCGTACATCGACCTCAACGCGGTGCGGGCGGGATTGGTGGAGGATCCGAAGGATTACCGGCACTGTGGGTACGCAGCGGCGGTGGCTGGGGATGCGAAAGCGCGGTCGGGGTTGCTGAGCATGTACTCGCGTGGGAGTGAGCGAGCGTCTCAGAGCGGGGTTGGGGTTGGGGCGGGAGGGGTTCGGGCTGCGGGGGCAGGTGGCGAGGAGGCAGGCGCAGTGGCAGGGACCCGCGGGCAAGATGCCCGCGCTCCGATCTTGACCGGTCCGGAGGCTGCAGCGGTATCCGAGGAGTTGAGGATGGGAGCAGTGCGTGGGTGGCAGCAGGTTGGGGCGGAGTATCGGAAGCGACTGTTTGGGGGCGGGGGGGTGTCTGGGAGCAGCGGGAAAGTGGCGTTGAGTCGGGAGCAGATTAAGCGGGTGTTGCAGAAGGGCGGGGAGTTGAGCATGGGGGAGGTGTTGCGGTTGAGGATACGGCACATGACGGATGGGGTGGTGTTGGGGTCGAAGGGGTTTGTGGACGCGGTGTGGTTAGCGCATCGCGAGCGGTTTGGGGGGAAGCGGCGGAGTGGGGCGCGGCCGATACGGGCCGGGGGCGCTCCGCTGGCGGGGTTAAGCACGTTACGGGACTTGCGCGTCGAGGCCATCTCGTGAGCAAGCTCTTTCTCCCATCGTGAACCGGCTAACACACGGCTGTAGGCCCGCAGGTTGTCTTACTAACAAACAACCTGTGGCATCGCTTTAGACATGGAGCCAGGGCCACAAACAACGTCGGTACCGTTGTCAGGGCTGAACAGAGTGGATTCAGGGGCTTGACTGTGGGAGAGATCACCGCCAGCGGGGCCCACGTGAGCCTCTTTCGTCCGCTTGCCAGGGGAGGGCGGAGCGGTGGCGACAACCGGCCGGGGGCAGGGGTAAGAGAGGGGTAAGAGAGGGAGTGGCGAGGTGCGATCGAGTGGGGGGCACGGCACAGCCGACGTGTCAATAACTAAAAACCGGGTAAATACATAAGTCGCGCTAGCGGTGGTTCTAGGAAACCGCGAAACGGGGTCGGTCCTTGTAGTGCGTGACGATAGAAGGGCGTTCGGTTCGGGCGGTTGCGCGGGCGGTCTAGAACTTCGTCTTGATGCCGCAGGCGCGCAGAAGGCACCAACCTCGCGCTGCTTCGAGCAGGGCGACTACGCCCGACCCGATCAGTACTAAGGTCAACCCCAAGGAGCCGCAGCCAAGGCCAAGGGCCAAGCCGGCCGTCAGTAGCACGAGACCCAGTACGCCGCGCGCGATGCGCCCGGCGCGCCCGATGTTCGGGTTGAGGAACCGCTGGGAGCGGACCTGGGCCGGCCTTGCGCCCTGGCGCCCGTCGTTGCTGGGACCCTGGCTTGGCGATGTTCGTTGCAGGGCGGCCGAGCAACCAGATTCCGCCCGTTCCGCCACGGCGCGGATCAGGCCGCTGAAGATGAGGGCGTGGATCGGGTAGAGGGCATACCAATACAGCAAACCCAACAAGCCGCGCGGGGCGAAGAACGCGGTCTGCGACAACACGGAACGATTGGCGTCTCGGGGTTCGACGCGGAACTCGATCCAGGCGCGGCCGGGGACCTTCATTTCCGCCCGGAGCCGCAACGCGCGGTCCGGTTCCACGGCTTCCACGCGCCAGAAATCCACCGCATCGCCGAGGTGGAGTTCCTGTGGATGCCGCCGCCCCCGGCGCAGGCCGACCCCGCCGAGGAGGCGATCTAGCGCTCCCCGAATGCGCCACGCCCAGTCCAGGTAAAGCCAACCGGTCTGGCCGCCCAAGTGCGTGAAGGCGCGAAAGACCTTGGGCGGCGGGGCGGCGGCGAGGCGTTGGCGCCGTTCCAGAATCATGCCTTCCTGAAGCGTCAGTTGCACCGGGGTCACGTCGCCCTGGCTGCTAGCGACGGCGTCGCTCCAGGCGGTTTCGACCTCGCCGCGGTCCAAGTTGGCCAGCGCCCGTTGCACCGCGGTGTGGTAATCCATCGGCTGAATGTGCGGGAACATCTGTCGGGCGCGTGGGTCGCGGACGACGACGTCGTTGCGCAATCCCTGTACCAAAGGTTGGGCGATGGCGGCCGGGACCGGCGTCACCAGATGGACCCAGTACGAGGACAGCCGTGGGGTGAGCACGGGCACGGGCACCAGCCAGCGTCGCAGACTGCGCGCCCGGGCATAACCGCGGAGCATGTCGCCATAGGTCAGGACGTCTGCGGATCGCCCAGGCCACCCAGGTAAACGATGCGCTGGACGCCCGCCGCGTGTGCGGCGTGGGCGAAGGCCCGTGCGGCCTGGAGGTCGCGCTGGGCGAAGTCGTGTCCGCCCGCCATGCCATGCACCAGGTAGTAAGCGGCGTCCACCCCAGCCAGGGCCCCGGGCAAGGTTTCCGCCCGCAGACAATCGCCGGGGACCACCTCGACCTGTTGGCGCCAGGCCCGGCCTTTTAGTCGAGCGGGATCGCGCGCCAGACAACGCACCCGGCAGCCCGCGTCGAGGAGACGCGGCACGAGTCGGCCGCCGATGTAGCCGGTGGCGCCGGTGACCAGGACGGTACCCTCGAAGCGCATGGCGTCGGGTCGGTATCGGGGCTCCGCCGTTAGTCCGTGCGCCGCGCCGATTTCCATTCTTTGAGCACGGCGAAGAACTTCAAGGCTTCCTCATCTTGTGGATTGACCAGCAGGCGCTGCTTGAGCCGCAACGATTCGACGTCTGTGATGTCGTCCTGTTCGGCGATGTAGTAAATGGGTTTACCGCGTTGACCGTAAACGGCGTAGCAATACCAATTCATCATGAAGGGTTGGCCGTTCTTGCGGTAGTTCCAGGTTTGCCCGTGAAAGGTCTCGCGGTTAAGCAATTGCTGCTTCAGCCGGGCCAACACCTCACGATCGCTGTGCTTGCCTTGGAGCAAACGGGGCGTTTCACTGGCCAATTCGTTCCGGTCGTAGCCGGTCATCTTCAGCCAGGCCCGGTTGACGTAAACGATGCGTGGCCCGTGCGGGGGATTGAGGTTGGCGTCCGTGACCATGATGCCGCGGCGCAGGTTTTCCAGCACGATCAACCAATCGAAGTTCAGTTGCATGTCTTTGAATAGCGCGACACCAGTCAACACTCAAGAAGTTGGCGATGGATGTGGCCGGGCGCCGTAAAGGGGGGGACCCGTTCGTCGGGATTGGGTCCCCCCCAGAACCAACGTAAGGGGACGACGTGCGACACCCACCTTACGTTAAACCACGCCTTAGGATTTCGGCAGGATGACGCTGTCGATAACGTGAATCACTCCGTTTTGGGCGAGCAAGTCCGTCTTGATGACTCGAGCGTTGTCCACGGTCACGCCCTGCTCGGTCACCTTCAGCTTGACGCTCTGCCCTTGAGCGGTTTTCGCCTCCATCGTCTTGACGTCTGCGGCCATAACCCTGCCGGGGACAACGTGATACTTCAGGATCGCGGCCAGCTTGCCGCGCTGTTCGGGTTTAAGCAGGTTTTCGAGGGTGCCCGCCGGCAGTTTGGCAAAGGCCTCGTCGGTTGGGGCGAAGACCGTGAAAGGTCCGGCACTCTGCAGGGTCTCGACCAGACCGGCGGCCTTTACCGCCGCGACCAGCGTCTTGAAGTTATCGGCGCTCGCTGCCAACGCGACAATATCTTTGCTGGCGGCGGAGGTCGGGGCCGACGTCGCCTTGGTCGAAGTGCAATGGTCAGCGAGCAGGGACGGGGTGAAGGCGATGGAGGCACTCAACATGGCAGCGGATAGGATTTGAGTATGCTTCATATTTCAGTTTTGTTCAGTTTTCAGTTTTGAGTTGTTCAGAATCGTTACGGATTTCATTCGACAGCCCTATCGGCTACCGAAGTTGCTCAACTGTTCCACAACATCTGCGATGTGTCAAACTTTTGTATGATATTGTTAGACAAATGCTCGTATATGGTTGATTATTAGGAAGATAATTGTTGAAAAAAGTCACATTTGTAGAATATTTGTGCCAAATATGACAGATGCGAATTATCCAATCCAGATGGTTGCCCGCATGACCGGGTTGAGCGCGCATGCGATCCGGATTTGGGAGCAGCGCTACCGGGCGGTTGAACCGCAACGGACACCCACCAAGCGTCGGCTCTACTCCCCGAGCGACATTGACCGGTTGCGATTGCTGCGGGAGGTCACGCTGGCAGGTCACAGCATTGGTCAAGTGGCCCGGTTGCCGATGGACCGCCTGCGGGTGCTGGCGGCTGCGTCTGCGGGTGTTGGCCGTTCAGGGGCTCAAGCCGCCCGCGCGGGGCCTGCCCACTGCAGTCTGCTGGAGGAGTGCCTGGCTGCCATCCAAGCGCTTGATGGCCGCGGGTTCGAGGAACTGCTCGGGCGCGCCGGGGCCACGCTTGGCATCCAGGGCGCGCTCCAGCGACTGATCGCGCCGCTGGCGCAGCAACTGGGCGAGCTGTGGCGGGCGGGGACCATCACGGCTGCCCACGAGCATTTCGCCACCGGCTTCCTGCGGGGTTTTCTGGCAAGCGCTGTCAGGCCGTATGGGGGGCGTGACGGAGCGCCTACGGTGGTGGTGGCGACGCCGGCGGGGCAGCTTCACGAAGTGGGTGCGCTGTTGGTGGGTGCCATGGCGGGGAATTTGGGCTGGCGCGTCCTCCACCTGGGTGCCAGTCTGCCCGCGCTGGAGATCGCGGGGGTGGCACGTCAACAGCAGGCGCGGGCGGTCGCTCTGAGCCTGGTGTATCCGGAGGACGATTCCAAATTGGCGGCAGAACTGGTCGCCCTGCGCGCCGCTTTGCCCTCAGAAACGGCGTTGGTTTTGGGGGGCCGTGCCGCGGCGGCGTACCAAACCGTCCTCGATCAACTGGGGGCCAGGGTGGTTGCCGATCTGGGTCAGCTCGGCGAGGTTCTGGACGGATTGCGAAAGCCTGCAGCGCCGGTCAAGGTTCAGGCCTGAGCGGCTTGGTCCGCGACTCGGTGCACACCCATGAGAGAATTGACACTTCACACGGAGCTTTGGCTGCCCCGGCCGCGCGACGAGGTCTTTCCGTTTTTCGCGGATGCCCGGAACCTGGGTGTCATCACGCCGCCGTGGCTGAGATTCGAGGTGCTGACGCCTGCGCCGATCGTCATGCGGTGTGGCGCGCTCATCGATTACCGCATTCGTGTCCACGGGGTTCCCCTGCGCTGGCGCACCGAGATTGCCGCCTGGGATCCGCCCCACCGGTTCGTGGATGTGCAACGGCGAGGGCCTTATCGGCTTTGGCACCACACGCACACGTTTAGCGAGCGGGACGGCGGCACGCTGTGTGCGGACCGGGTGCGCTATTGGCCTTGGGGCGGGCGGGTGGTGGACTGGCTGTTTGTGCGCCGGGACGTGAAGCGGATTTTCGAGTATCGCCAGGCGCGGTTGCGCGAGCTGTTCGGCTCGATTTCGCAGCCTTGATTGTTGGCGGCGGGTCGTTGACCATGGCGACCGCATTGAAACCTCTGGCCAAAGACCTCGGGACAACACGCCGTCGCTTTCTCCAAGAAGCGGCGGGCCTCGCCGCCTCGCCGGTCCTGCTGGGTGCTGGCGCCGGAGCGCAGACCCAGGACCACGAACCGCTGACCGCGCACCACCCATCGAGCACTATGAAGATTGGCTTCCATACCGACGCCTTCAACTCCGCGTACTGGTCCTTCGAGAAATGCCTCGAGTGGGCGCAGCGAAACGAGGTCCACTCCATCGAGTGCGGCGTGATCGACGGGGTGAGTTGGATTCACGGCCTCGGCTACCAGCCCCACGTGGCTTTGTATGAGGACCCGCTGCTCTTGCGCAAGAAGATGGAGTCGTACGGGGTGCGTTTCTCGCAGGTGGACGCGGCCTTTCCGTTGTCGGGCAAGGACGGTCCGCTTTACGGCGTGCCTTACGTGTTGAAGACCATACCCTGGGCGAAGCTGGCGGGCTGCGAGCGGGTGGCTACGACGGACGGGTTGCACCGGCCGGAGGGGCTGGGGGATGCGGAGGCGATGGACCTGATGAAGCGCAGCTATGGGCAGATCATCGAGGTGGCCGAGGCCTACCAGATCACGATCAACATCGAGGTGCACGGTTACTTCACGACGAAGCCGGACCTGCTGGAGCGGATGCTGGCCTTCTGCGATTCCCCTTATCTGCGGCTCAACCTGGACACGGGCAACAGCTACATTGCCGGCCAGGACCCGGTGGCGTTCTGCCGGCGTTTCCAGGAGAAAGTGACCCACGTCCACGTCAAGGACGTCAGCCGGTCGCTGGCGGCGGCGGTGCGGGGCAATCAGACCGGCATCGCCGTGAGCCATTGTTCGTTGGGCGAAGGGGTGAATGCGGACAACATCCGGCAGTGCTTGAGCATCCTGCGCGACCGGGGCTACCAGGGCGTGTTGAGCATGGAATGCGAAGGGGCCAGCGGCCCGATGATCGAGAAGTCCCTGGCCTGGCTGCGCCAAACCCTGAAGGAACTCAAGATACAGGAGGGCTAGCAAGACTGGAGCTGCGGGCCGGCGAAGTGCGATCCGGCCCTCATGGGTTCGGGCAGGCCGGCTCCGGATAAGGAAAGCCAGCCGGAATCGTGGTGCTCGTCTGCATGGTGTCCAAGTCCCAGACGACATAGAAGTTCGTTTCCGCCACGTCCGTGATCCAACGGGGCATCTCGCCTTTGCTGTCCTGGACGGACAGTCTCACGAAGTAACCCTCGCCAGGCCGGAAGCCATTGCCAATCTCGACGGCAACAAAGGATACCGTGCTGCTGGCCCCTTGTTGGGTGCGTTCATCGAGGACGACATTCCCAGCGAGCCATTTCACGGTGTACGGTGGGGTGCCGCCGGTCCAGTAGGCCCGGTGCTGAAATTGCCAGGTCGAGCTCCGGTAGGTACCCGACAGAGACGTGATTCGCGGATAGGGGAGGTCTTGCACGACTTGGAACGGCTTGGGTTTGACTTGGTAAGCCGGTTCGGAGCGGAGCGCCAACACGACGTCGCCGCTGGTGGCATCGGGGGGGACCTTGACGCGAATCAGGTCGTCGCGCCAAAGGACATACTGCGAGGCCAGCGCCCCGTTGAACCAGACGCCGGCCGTCTCCGGCTTGGCGGGGCCGAACCCCGCGCCGTTCAGGCTGACGGTGTCGCCGGTCTTGCCGAAGCAAGGACCCAGCGACTTCAGCGAGGGTGCGAGCGATAGGTTCGCCCCGCCCAGATGCCACCCATCGACGATCGCCCCCCCTTCGTCCAGGAGCTCGGCCTCGATGCCGAGGTTCAGGATTCCTTGCGCGTCTCCCCAGTCGATCCTCCGAAGTTCCGAGGTTAGAAAGGCGAAGGGGACAAAGCGTCCGGTCCGGTCCTGCGTGTTGACGGTCTGGGCGGCGGGCAGTTGGACCGGCGGCGAGGTCGTTTCCGCCAAGATCCGGTTGCCGGAAGTGAGTCGCACCCGCACCGACGCCGTGCGGTCAGCGAAGTCCGCGTTCCATACAGGCAGGGAAAGCGCCAGCGAGTTGGCGAGCGTGGGAATAGGATCGAGGGTCCAACAGTAGCCAGGCAGTGCCGAGGGTTGGAGTTTCGGCACGGCTACGTCGTAAACTTGGCCCGAGGGGCGCTTGCCTTGGAACGCCAAGGTGCCGCTCTCCGTGCCCCCAGCTTGATTGCCGGCCGGCATACCAAGGGTGATCAAGGTTCGGCCGGGAAGCACCGGGGCTGTGACCCAGGCGATCTGGCCGGTTTGCCAGGGGACGTACCGCAGACTCTCGACCCACGAGTACGGGCGCACCGTATACATCTGGCTTTCGGCGAACACGACGGGGAACCGGTTTTTCGGTTCATGGCCGTGCCGGGTTTTGGGGATGCGTTGGGCGGTTGTGTGCCGCGCGCAAGCTGCGCGAGGAGTGCCGCGCCTCGAGGAACCCAACCCATATCGTTCGGTTCAACCTCCGGAGGAGCGGCATGGGATCCGACAGGCTGTGCGGCGACAAGGCAAGGTCGCAGGGCTATTGCGTGCGGCGGGTGCAGCGTTCTTGCAGCCAGCGGAGATCCCGGTTGTTGGGGGAAGGCACTCCCGAAGGATAGCCAGCACCGCAGGGTGTCAACTGCGAAGGAGTTGTCCGCGGGTCAAGCCACTTCTTAGTCTCCACGTGGTTATCCGCAAACGAGAAGCTGCCCGCGCCGTTGTGAGAGCAAGCTGGGTAATCGTAGAACGATGCGGTGCCCGGCTTCTCGGGAGAACCCTCCATCGACAGATAGAATCCACTCTCGCTCAGAGTCTCCACCCGTTCGTCGAGGAAGACAAAGGTCCCGGACGGGCCGGGATCGAGCATGTCGCTTAGCCGGTAATAGACCTTGAAACCGCTGAAATCCAGCCAGGGCACGCCGCCGCAATCCGGTTGCGAGGGACCTCCCACAGGTGGATTAATGCTGTAGCTGCGCACCCGCGGCAGCAACTGCCCTTGCGGATCGAGCCCGGTGGACTTGTCTGCCGGACAGCGCCAGATGCCCGGCGCACTCGCGCCCAGCCGCCACAAAGGGCTCTTCATCACGTCTTGCTCAACGTCCCAGTTGTCCCGCTTACGAGGATTGGTCAGATCGAGCCAACCGCTCACCCAGACGTACGGTGAATTCGGGCCGCCATGGGTGCCGCAGTTGTGACAATATGGGAGCCGATCGCCGTTCTCTTCAGCGTAGAAGCGCCAAGCCAGGGTGAGTTGACGGAGGTTGCCCTGGCACTTGATGGCTTGGGCCTTCGCCTTCGCTTTGCCCAGCGCCGGCAACAGCAGCGACGCCAAGATCGCGATGATGGCTATGACCACCAGCAACTCGATGAGCGTGAAGCCCGAGATCCTGTAAGAGCGCCGGTAGAAGCTCATGACTGTGGATTCACCATTACGCGACTTCATTGGGCCTTAGCTCCTTTCTGTCTTGTCTCGATCTCGGCCAGCGTGGGCGCGCGCCAGAAGAGCAAGTCGCCCGAAGAGGTTGTGGCTGCGAGTTGGTTGTCGTCCGCGCTGAAGTGTAATTCTCGCAGCCCAACTCGCTCGTGCGGCAAACGGATCAGCTCCTGCCAAGTGTCCACATCCCAGAGCTTGACTGCATCGTCCCCTTCAGCAGCCGTGGCCAAGCGCCGGCTGTCCGGCGAGAAGGCTAGCGCAGAAACGGGATGTGCGTGTGCCTGGAACTCCGTCGGCTCACGAAACCGGGGCGCTTCCCACACCCTGACGGTACCGGCGAGGTTGGCGGCGGCCAGCAAACGGCCATTCCGCGAGAAAGCCAGCTCGCGGATCTCCCCTGGAAAGGAGAGGCGGTTGGTCGGCGACGGGTGGCCAAGACCCCAGACCCGGATGGCCCGTGCACTCGAGTTCACGGCTAACCGCCGGCCGTCAGTCGAGATCAGATTACCTCCGCCGAAGGGAGCGACGCACGACTGTTGTTGGCGCCATCCGGCGGTGTCCCAAACGCCGATAGGCGTCGCGGGGTACGGACGCCCCGCCGCGAAATCAGCGCTGGTTTGCGCGACCACGAGCACCTGGCCTTGGGGATCCTGGCACAGTTGGCTCACCGGCTTCGGCGCGGGCTCGCTCCCCTTCGGCCCGGCGCCATTGTACCGCAATACCTGCCACCCCGACCAACAAACTCAAAAGCGCCACGCCCATCGCCACAGCCAGCGAAGGCTTCCGCCGACACCAACGCCACGCCTTGCCGGTCGGGCCGGGCGGACGGGCGTGGATCGGTTCGCTGGCCTGAAAGCGCGCGAGTTCATCGGCCAGCTCCTGGGCGGTCGAATACCGGCGCGATTGCTCCTTCTCCAGGCATTTGAGGCAGATTGTCTCCAGATCGCGCGGCACGCTCGGATTGAGCAAGCGAGGTGCGACGGGTTCGGCGTGGAGGACCTGGTCCAGCGTCTGTGCCAGCGATTCTGCTTGAAACGGTGGCCGTCCGGTTAACAGGTGATACAGCGTCGCGCCCAGGCCATAGACGTCGGTGTGCCGCGAAACATGCCCGCGCTGCCCAGTGGCTTGTTCGGGCGGCAGATAGTGCGGCGAGCCCAGCACCTGCCCATCGACGGTCAGTTCGGACTGGCCTTCCAACCGTCGGGCCAGACCGAAGTCCACCACGTGCGGCTGGTCCTGGGCGTCGATCAGTACGTTCGACGGTTTCAGGTCGCGATGCAGAATGCCGCGCTCATGGGCGTAGTGCACCGCCTCAGCAACTGTCTCGAGGTAAGTGGCCGCGCGCTTGGCCGGCAGCGGTTGATTGCCTACGAGCCGCGCCAGACTCTGCCCCTCGACGTAGTCCATGACGAAGAAGTGCTGGCCTTCGTGGAGACCCACTTCGTGGATGGCCACGATGTTGGGATGGTGCAGACTCGCCGCCGAGACCGCCTCCGCGCGGAACCGCTTGACCAGTTCTGAACTCGAGCCCGGGCCGAAGGCCATCATCTTGACAGCAACCACGCGGTCCAGACTCCGTTGCCGGGCGCGATACACCACGCCCATGCCCCCGCGGCCGATCTCCTCCAGCAGTTCGTAATCGCCGAAGGACTGGGGAAGGGGGGAGGGACGAGGGGTAGGGGACGCGGGATCGGTTATCGGCTGGCCGCTGACTTGAGACTTCTCATCTCCGACATCCGCCTCCTGCTCCGGGTTCGAGGCTGGACCAGGCAGACCGGCGCGGGCCTGAAGGAAAAGACACTTCGGACAGAACCCATGGCGGGGGTCACCAGCCAAGACCTCGCCACATTGCCGACATGTGTGCTCCGTTGCCATATCGCCGGACAGCCGTCTGCCGTCACTATTACTACCGGAAGAAACCGCCAAGCGGGACAAGGATTCCTGCGTTACGGCCTGGGTCACCCGGCCATCACGGCGCACAGATGACGCAGCTCGTCCTCCACCTCCGCCGGGTCTGCGACCGTCTGGGCGATCTCCTCGCAGAACAACTCATGGTAGCGGCGGCGCAACCGGTGCACGGCTTTCTTGACCGCGTCACGGCTCATCCCCAGACCCGCCGCGGCGTCGGCATAGGTTTCGTCGGCGGTGCCGGCCACCAGGAACTCACGGAGGCGCTGGAACAGATCCGCCTTGCCTGCCTCCCGGAACTCCCCCTCCAGACGTGCCAGCACCCGGTCCAACACCGTCAAGGCCCATTGGCGTTCGAAGAGCCTGTCCGGGCTGCGCTGGTCCACCGGTTCAAGGCCATAGCGTTCGTGGGCCGCCAAGGCATCGAACGAGAGGACCGGCTGCCTCCCACCGCGTTTGCCTGCGTTCGCGCGCTCGTGCTCATCCGCCAGGAAATAGTACAGCCCGCCCAGGAGAAAGGAGCGAAGTCGCCCTCTGCTCCGATCCGCTCGGGCAAAGGACCGGCGCTGCAGCAGTTGAAACAGGAACGCTTGAGTCAGATCCTGGGCGTCGTCGTGGCCGTATCCGCGGCGGCGGACGTAGGCGTAAAGAGGATACCAGTAGGTGCGGCAGAGCTTCTCCAAGGCCTCGGTCGCTTGGGGCGAGGTGCGGTCACCCGCTGCCAACACCACGCTCCAGTGCGTGGTGGCGAAGACGCACCCGTGCGCCTGATGAGCAGGACTTGGATCATCGGTCCGCACGGCGCGATTCCACCACATTCGGGACGCATCGCACGCCAAATCGATGCCGCCTGGACCCGTCGATTAACTCCGGCCGGCGTTCACTGCGGTGGTCCGAGGGGTAAGTGTGTAGGCACACGTGCTTGCGAGCGTCTCGGTCGCACGATTCTGAGACGATGCGGGACAAAACGCCGCTGGCAAACTACCCAGGTGTTGCTGGGCGCAGCAACCTCCGAGACCCTCGTCGGCACCGGCACTGGCGCCTGCTCCAATCCCCCCTCCGCGGCCTTGGACCCACTGCCGGGCCCTGAGGCTTCCATCGCCCTTTTCTCTTGCGGTAAGGCCACCGGCCGCCCTTCCACCAAGCCACACTGTTCCCCAAACACCCGTGCCAGCAACTGCACCTGCACGCCCTGCGCCCACGCCTCACGCTGCGGCCCGCGCACCCAGGCCAGCAGTTGCCACGCATCCGGCCCCGCTCGCAACGCCCTGGGTCCGGCCTTCCCGTGGAACCTTTTGTTCATTACACTTGCACACGAATGTTTCTTTAGATAGCATGGCGCCATGTTGTTACGCGAAACACTGGAAAACGTCCTGTCCAACCCCGCGCCCACCCTCAGCGTGGAGGACGAGCTGACCCGCCATTTTCAGCCCGCGTGGAAACCGGCGATGGCTTCGCACGCGCTGGCGCTCACAGGCGTCCGGCGTTGTGGCAAGAGCACCCTGCAAGGACAGGTGCGACGCGGCATCAAAGGCGAATCCGTCACCATCAATCTTGAGGACACCCGCCTCTACGGCATGGGGCCGGAGGACTTCCCCACGCTGCTCTCGGTGCTGGGCGCCCGGCATCCCAAGGCGGCGGTGTATCTCGACGAAGTGCAGGAAGTGCTGGAATGGGAACGGCTTGTGCGCGCGCTGCTCGATGCCGGACGCCGCGTTTGCCTCACGGGCTCCAATGCCAGCCTGCTTAGCCGGGAGATGGGATCGAAGCTCACTGGGCGGCACCTCTCGCACGAGGTCTATCCGTTCTCGTTTCAGGAACACCTTGAGTTCACCGGCCAGAAGGCGGGGGCCGCCGTGCTGGAGGATTATCTGAGGCGGGGTGGTTTCGCCGCGGCGTTGCGGGCCGGGCCAGAGCAGGGTGCCACGCTCCTGCGCGAACTGTTGCGGGACGTGGTGCATCGCGACATCGTCACCCGGCACTCCCTGCGCACCGCGCGGCCGCTCATGATCCTCGCGCTGCATCTGCTCGCCCATCCCGGGCAGCCGTTATCCTTGCAGGCCCTGTCCAAAGGACTCGGCCTGCCCTCGGTCGCGCAGACCGGACGCATGGTCGAGTATTTGCAGGACGCGTGGATGATTCTCGCCGTGCCGCGTTTCAGTGCCTCATTCAAGCAGCGGGTCACCAGCCCGCCCAAATACTACGCGGTGGACACCGGCCTTGCCGCCGCGAACAGCCCCAACCCGACGCCCGACCTCGGCCGCAAGCTGGAGAACGCCGTGCTGCTCGCCCTGCGCCGCGCCGGAACGGCCCCGGCTTTTGCCACCGCGCCGCATGAATGGGAGTGTGACTTCGTCACGCCCACTCAAGCCATCCAGTGCTGCGCACGGCTCACCCCCGAAAACCGCGTGCGGGAACTGCGCGGGCTTCTGCAAGCCGCCGCGCTTGCGGGAGCCGTGAAGGGCAAAACCCGTGAGCTGTTGGTCGTCACCCTCGACCAGGAAGACACGCTCATCGAGGAGGGCCAGTCCGTCCGCATCATCCCCGGCTGGAAATGGTTGGATTGATTGGAACTGAAGACTGATCAAACCATGAAATCCACCCTCCCGCTCCTCACCGCCCTGCTGCTCGCCCCGCTGGCTGCGCTGCACGCGGGGGATCTTCACGTGGACGCCCGGCGCGGTGCGGAGCGCGTCGAATGCCGGCTCCGGCGCGCCGGCGAATGTGGCTTTCCGGAACCCGGATGGAAGCGCGCGCCTCTGGGCGGAGCCGCTTTCACTCGACGGCATTCACGTCGGACCGCATGTCCAATCCACCGAAATGCGCTACCGACAGAAGGCCGATTTCAGTCTCGGCGCACGGGTGGAGTTGTTCACGGCAACCCGGGCCGCTTGGCGGGCGATTGGTAGTCCTGGTGCCAGTAGAGCTGCCAGAGACGATCCAGCTTCACCAGTTCGCCGTGGCCGTCGAAGAACGCTACGTGGATAGCGCCCGGCAGAGGTTGGTCGGCAGGCCACTCCGTGGGGACCGGGCTGGGCCGAGAACCGTGACGCGGAATGGCGAAACACCTCATGTTGAAATCCGTCAGGGGGTACGCGAAAAGGAAGAGGTCAGGGAAGTCGGCAGAGACGAGATTCGCGGGTGGGGCGTCCGAACCCCGTGGACATGCGAACCTCCAAATGGTGTCCGCCGACAAGGGCGTGATCGCCGGCCGCCGATTGTCGCTCTCGCTCCTGAAGTATTGCGGCCACGACTCCTTACCCCACGCGCTCCGTGCGGCGAGCAGCAACCAAGAGTTGGGACTGTAGCCTCCCGATGCGCCCCAATTCACGGCGTCGGGATCATCTCGATTGAGGTGAGCGTAGCCCATCCACGCCGATCGTGCTGTCCCCAACCAAGTCGTATGGCGAGGAGTTGGCGGCGCGCAGGGGCAAGTCCAACACCGTTTAACTCTCCGATCCACGCTGTAACCGACAAAGTCCCCCACCTCATACAACTCCCAGTCTGCAATTTCGGGCTGGTCCAGACGCTGGCCACTATCATCGAGTCGCAGCCGAAAACTCGGATTGATCTGCCGCTGATTGCTGAGGCAGAGGGCTTGGCGAGCCTTCATTTTGGCTCGCGACAGCACCGGTAAGAGCAGCGAGGCGAGGACGGCAATGACCGCGATCACCACGAGCAACTCGATGAGGGTAAACGCCTGCGGGTGGGGCGGGTGAAGCCGGACATGCGCCGCTTTCAGTCGCGATGACTCTGGTGGGGCGCTCATGTTTTCTGCGCGTCGCGGGCTTCGGACCTAGTTCGCCTCGAAGACCCGGTAGAATTGCCTTGGTTCGGCTGGAGTCACAGGGAACCTCGTGGCCGCCAGATCGCCCGTCGCAGTCACCGTGCTGCCGGTCGGCAGGGTGACGGGTGTCCAACGATTCGCGGCGAGGTTCGGGCTGGACTCGACTCCGTACGCGATCCCGGCTTCCGCTTGCCAGATTAGGTTCAGCCGGTTGGTGCCTTCGAGCGTCACCGACCAAATCCTGGGCGTGACGCCGCCTTGCGGATAGAACGCGAAGACCTGTCGAACCGGTGTCGTGTAGGGATAATGGCCGCCCATCACATAAAGAATGCCGTCCACCACGCACGCGGCCGGGGTGCTGGTCGGCAGGGCTGACCCCACACCGCGCAAGCTTGTTTCTCTTCTTGCGGTTCCGCTGAAATAAGCCCATCCCTTGTTTCAGTCATGAACGAAAACGCCGACACGCCGGCGGGCGAACGCAAGTCGGGCCGGTGGATAACCACCTTGGAAGGCTATCGCGCCTTCCACCCGGACCCGTTGCCGCCGGTCTTGAACTGGTCGCCGCATACGGCATGGAGCGCCTCAAAACGTTGCCCTTGTCCTGAGCCTGGATGCCAAGTTGAAAACGCTGGATGCCAAAGCCGCAGCCTCGTTGGAGAAGACCGTCCGGGACGCCTTGGAACTGGCGGAAACCCAAAACGGCACCACCCGACCGGACTGTCTTTCCGCTGGCTTCTTCACACGCATCGCCCGGCAATTCTGCAGTGAACCGTTCGGGGGGCCACCACAAGCCACGATTTCACGATTGCAGCCGCCGTTTCCACGGGGCAACTTCTCGGCATGACGTTGAGCGAGATCATTGCTGACGTGTGCAATCTCACTGCCGCCGACAAGCTCCGCCTCATTCGCATCCTCGCCGACGCGGTAGACCCGGAACCCGACATTGGGCCGCTTCAGCACGGTCGTACCTACACCCTTGCGACGCCCACCTTCGAACCGGGCGCGGCCGAAGCGCTGCTGCGCGAATTGCGGGCCGGTTCGCCACGCTGAGGCCATGCGCTTCCCATACTCCGCCGGCGGCAAACCGCTGCTGCCCCTCGTGCTGTCGCTGGGCGCAAAGGAACTGGCCACAGAAGCTCTGCTCGACCGTGGTGCCGAGGTGAACGTTTTGCCCTGGCGGCTCGGGGAGGCGCTCGGTGCGCGGTGGGATGACCGCAAAACCACGCTCCGCCTTGCCGGCGCACTCGCCGGCACGCCCGGCATGCCACTGTTGTTGCTGGGGCGGTTTGCGGATGTTGCGCCCGTCCGTCTGGCCTTCGCCTGGTGTCGCACGGACGATGTGCCACTGATCCTGGGCCAAACCAACTTCTTCATGGAGTTCGATATTTGCTTCTTCCGCTCACGCCAAGAGTTTTCGGTTGTGCCAAAGGGTTCAGCGATCTCGTAATTGCTTTCGCGTCGTACTGAACGGCATCGGGTCTTTGCGTCTCAACTTCGCGGATCAGTTCCGCACCCCCAAGCGGTAGACGAACGGTTTGGCCCCGAGGGCGTTCGTGTCAATGACGCTGGTCGTACCGGGTTGACCGGGGATGTTGGTGGCTAGCGGTGTGAAGATGGGCGGTGGCCCTGCCACATTCGTGCTGCGCTCCAGGATATAGTCCACGCCAACGGCACTCTGCCAGGATACGGTAACGTTGGAGCCGTCGGGAAAGGCCGAGAGCAGGCGCAGGGCAGAGAGGGCGTTGGTGGGATTGGTCTGGCAACGCCACTCCTGCCAGGTGGTGTGGCCGTCGGCGTCTGAGTACGTGGCATCCGCCGAACCGCCGGTGGGGAGGCCATATTGCTGAAGCCAAGCGTAAGAAACCACCGAGCCGGGGCCTTGGTTGCGCATCGGTGAGAGTGAGCACGGCGTTGGTGCCGTCGGCGAGGTCAAGGAAACCCGTGCCCTCCGCTCTCTGCCACTGGTAGGCCAGCGGCTCAACACCAGTGGCTCCGACGGTGAAGGTTGCGGTCGTGCCGAGCGCTGTGGCCTGAGCGTGGGGTTGGTTGGTGATGACGGGCTGGCTGCAGCCGGCGGTGGTGGCGGCCAGGAACATCCCGACCGCCAGAAGCTTGGGCCTGGTACTCATGGTTCTAAAGCTCCCGAAGTAGGCGTTCTCACGGGGTTGTGGCGTCGGTCAGGAGATCGGTTTCCCAAATCGCCATTCCCTCACCCGCTCCGGTGTCACCGACCATTCGACCGAGCGGATCGACAATGCGGCTGTGGCCAATGCACACGAGGTATCCGATGCGCTGCCGCGTTCCCCCGCCGAGCCCGCGAGCGTGGTCACCACGCCATCCGGTGTCACCTTGCGAATGGTGCAGTTCTCCCGGTCCGCCACATACACGTTGCCGCCGTTGTCCACCGCCACGCTCCACGGGAAGCTGAACCGCGCCGCGCCACCCGTGCCATCGACGGAGCCACCGGCTGGAAAACCGTACTGATTGGCGATGGACGCATCGCCCGCCAGGGTGGTCACCACTCCTGCCGGCGTGACCTTCCGAATGGTGTGGTTCGCGCTGTCCGCCACGTAGAGGTTGCCCGCGTTGTCCACCGCCGCGCCCTGTGGCCCGTAGAACCGCGCCACGCTGCCCGTGCCGTCCGCGCTGCCCGTGTATTCCGCCCGGCCTGCCAGCGTGGTCACCACTCCGCTCGGGGTCACTTTCCGGATGGTGGCGTTCCTGACCTCGGTTGCGTACACGTTGCCCGCGCTGTCCACTGCGACGCCCGATGGTAAGTAAAACCGTGCTGCGCTGCCGGTGCCGTCTGCAAAACCGCCGACTGGCCATCCCCGCTCATCCAGGATGGAGGCATTGCCGGCAAGCGTGGTCACCATGGCGCCTGGGCTTTCGGGCGGCCCGGCCAGGGTGGTGAAGGTGTATTCCTCAGGGCCGATGGTCTGGGCGTGCAGCAGGGGCAGGAGTCCCAAGGTGAGGACGCTCCAAGCCAAGTGGACGGACGCGAGGGTGGGCCAACGCGTGGGGTTGGCGAACCAGGGTTTTGTGTCGGTGCCGCGTGTCCGGCGTTTGCCCATTGAGTTCTGGATGAATGCCTTCATGAGGTTGGAATCTCGGTTGGGGGTAACTGCTCTCACTCACGGTGCCGGTCGCAACCGGAAGCACTGCATCCAGGCGCTGGCCGGCAGGCTGATCTGCTGCATCCCGGGTTGGGCCGTGTTGTTGACCGGCACCCAGGGTCCAAGGACGGTGGGTGCGGCCTCGACCGAGTAGTTCACGCCGGCCGGTGCCGGCCACGAGATCTGCACGGCGCGGGCGATGCCGAGGGGTGGGATGTCATGTTCTCATAGGTGAACAGGGTTACCGCTCTGTCGCTGTTGCTCTGGTTGGCCGACCATTTGCGCAGCGCCATGAAGTCGTGACCCTTGCAGAGACCGTAGAAGCCGGTCGTGCTTCCCACCACGAGGGTGGCCCAGGTGGCGCTATCGCTGAAGCTGACTAGGTCCACCCGGGCTTCGAGGGTCTGGCCATCATCAACTGTCCACTGCGTGGGCCGCCCTCCGATGGTGTAACTGTCCGTCACCGACCGGGTGATCACCGGCCAACGCCCACTCACGACAAGCTGCCCGTTGACCCGGGTAAAGGTTCTGGTCTGGGGCCCCCAGTAGCTCCAACCCACTGCCGGGCTCTCGAAGTCGTCCAGAACCAGGTCGATGCTCAACGGGGGTGGCCTGAGGGTGCCGATGTACTCGTACGGAATGGCTGGATCGATGGGAGCCGAGGCGGGCGCCCGCGTCATCGTCTCGTCGATCTGCAAGCCGTCAATCGCCCCACCCCAGCCGGTGCCGACGCTGTGGAGCTCGAGGCTGTTGTCGGTCCCCATGGTGCCCCGGTAAGAGTTCTCCCACGTGCCGCCGGTGGGAGTGAAGGTGTCGGTCGCGTCGAACGTGCCGACCTCCTGGTAGCTCGTGCCCCAGACGAGCGCCATGCCGTCGGCCTGGGCCGCGCCGTCCACGAAGATCAAGCGCCGTCCGGTCAGGCGCAGGTCGCTGCTGTCCACGCGCACGAGGTGGGCATTGCCCCGCATGATGACCTGGCGGAGGGCATTCGTTTGCCAGATGCCCAGAACGGGCGCCCCGACCACCGAGCCGGTGGCGGTGTAGGGGGTATCGGCCTTCACCGTCAGTGCGGCGAGCAGCAGCAGGGTGGCCACGATCGGTAAGCCGGAGCTGAGGGTCCAGCGGCCAGCCGATGAATCGCACAGTGTCTTCATAGGGTTGGATTTGTCGATGGTTCGTTTGCGCCCAGTCCGTGCCCGCCGTCGCCGGAGCCTCACCCACAGCACCCCGACGTTCCTCGCGCCGGCGCTGCCCGTAGGCTCCCGGTCTTCCGGTTGGCACACCGGGCCGTCACTGTTTCCTGAAGGAACCAAGTGAAAACGTGACAGCCAGACTGGGATGTCGTGGCTAGCTTGGGAGCGGGTGCCAGGGTCTGAGCGGCTGGATCCAACGGTCGCCTAGACAACTGACTGGCCGGCAAGCAGATCGGGAGACTCGATGGATGAATGGGACGTGACCGTCGGTGCCCCTGCCGCGTGGGCTCGTGCACGCGTGTGCGAGGGTTCCTCCACGTGTACGAGGCCAGACTTTATTTCAGCAAACCTTCGTGTCGTTTCAGCCAAGCTTCCGCATCGGCGTAGGTTGGACAAGCCGTCGCCACATGGCGCCAGAACCGGCGCGAGTGGTTCATTTCACGCAAATGCATCAGCTCATGCACGATCAAGTAATCCCGCACCCAGGGTGGCGTCTGGATCAAATGCCAGTTGAGCGAGATCGTGCCGTGGCGCGAGCAGGAGCCCCACCGCGACCGTTGTGCCCGCACGCTCACACGGCGCACCTTCGCCTGGTGCTGCGACGCCAGCTCGAACACGCGCGGTGGCAACTCCTGCGCCGCTAATCGCCAAAGATGAGCCTCGACGGCCGGCCGCAAGTCGTCCGTGTCCGGCGGGCCATCGATCGTCTGGTCCGCGAACCGGATTCGGCGAAGGCCCGTCACCAGCTCGACCTCGAGCACGGTCGGTTCGCCGCGGAAGAGCAGGCTCGATCCGGCCCGCCAGACTCGAGGCGGCCGCGGCAGTCGAGCCTGTCGTTCGAGCTGCCGTTCGAGCCAAGGGATCTGTCGCTCCGCAAAGGCGCGCCCCTCGAGGAGCGAGCCGCCGCGTGGGATGGTAACCCGCGCCAATCCCTGCGTTAAGACGCGCAGCACATACCGGCGTGCGCGCGCGTTGCGCACAAAGACAACCGGAATCGGCCGGCTCAAACCACGCAGAGCGGAGGCCGGCTGTCCAGCGGCCTCGCCGCGAACGGCCGGGAGCAGGAATTCGAGCTGCACGGGCGCCAAGCTATGACACGGGTCGGCGCCTTGGCAACGACGCTCTCGACGGCGGCCGCCCGTTCCGTTCAGAACATTCGTTCGAGCTGGGTCGAGGGGCGGGCGGGGCGCCACTGGGTCGAGTGGGACGGCGGCCGCTTCAAGCCAAGCAGGTCTTTGCCCAGGAACCGGAGCAGCCAGCCCATGGGAGTGAGTGCCAGCAAGAAGAACAGGGTCAACAACCACCAGCCCATGAATTGGCCCAGCCGAAAGCTCAATCTCATGCCGGCGCGGTAGAAGCCCCGGAACCAACGCGGCTGCAACAGGCAGAGCAGGGCCGTCAACGCCCATAACCCCACCCACCCGCCGAGCCATCGCCCCGGTAGCACCTGCCGCCACCATAAGAGCAGTCCGACGACTGTCGCGGCGGCGGCGACGCTCAGCACGAACTTGACCCACTCGGTCGGGTTCTCTTTGAGCTGGAGTTTCATCGGCTCAGTCCGGCTGCGGGGCGACCCGTCGCGCGAGGCGCTGCTGGGGTTGGGCGGTGCGATCGAGCAGGTAACTCCCCATCGCCAGGTAGTCCATCTCCGTGTTGACAAAGCAGCGGTAGGCATCGTCCGGGGTACACACGATCGGTTCGCCGCGCACATTGAACGACGTGTTCACCAACACCGCGCAACCCGTGGCCGCTTCCCAGCGCTCGAGCAGCTCGTCCAGCAGCGGGTTCTGCTCCCGCGTCACCGTTTGGACGCGCGCGGAGTAGTCCACATGGGTGACCGCCGGGAGGGTCGAACGGGCCTCCTTGAGCAGGGCCAAGCCCGTAACGCCGGGCGGGAGCGGCTGCCGTAATTCGGGGCGTACTGGCGCCACCAACAACATGTACGGCGAGTCGGCGGTTAGCTCGAAGTAGTCGGCCGCGCGTGCGCGGCGGACGACCGGCGCGAAGGGCCGAAAGGACTCCCGGAACTTGACCTTGAGGTTCATGGCCGATTGCATGCGCGGCGAGCGCGGATCGCCGAGGATCGACCGGTTACCCAAGGCACGCGGGCCGAACTCCATGCGGCCCTGGAACCAGCCCACGACCTTCTCGGCCGCGAGCAGCTCGACCGTGCGATCGAGGAGCTGGGCGCGGTCGAGGCGTTGGTAGACCGCCTGATGACCGCGCAGGGTCAGGGCGATTTCCTCGTCCGTGTACGCCGGCCCCAGCAACGCCGCCTGCATCGCGTCCCCGCCGTCGCTACCCGACGCCCCTCCGACCGCGCGCGTGCCGCCATAGTGGAGGTGCCAAGCGGCCAGGGCCGCGCCCAGCGCCCCGCCGGCATCGCTGGCCGCCGGCTGAATCCAGAGCCGCTCGCAGATGCCCGCGCGCAAAATACGGCCGTTGGCCACGCAGTTCAGTGCCACGCCCCCCGCCAGGCAAAGGTGCCTCAGACCGGTCGCCGCGCATGCGTGCCGCGCCAGCTTTAGGACCGCCTCTTCGGTCACCACCTGAATCGAGCGCGCCAGGTCCAAGTGCCGCGGCTCGAGCGGTCCTTCCGGCGCGCGCGGTGGCCCGCCGAACAGCGTGTGAAACCGCTCGTTGGTCATCGTTGTTCCTCGCAGGAAGTGGAAGTAATCGAGGTTCAACCAGAAAGACCCGTCCTCGTGCACTTGCAGCAGCTCGCGACGAATCGCCTCGGCGTACTTGGGCTCGCCGTAGGGGGCCAGTCCCATCAGTTTGTACTCGCCCGAGTTGATCCGAAAGCCGCAGTAGGCCGTGAAGGCCGAGTACAACAAACCCAACGAATGCGGAAAGCGGACTTCCTTGAGCGGCGCGATCTGGTTGCCTTCGCCGCGGCCAATCGCTGTGGTGGCCCACTCCCCCACGCCGTCGATGGTCAAGATCGCTGCTGCGCGGAACGGCGAGGGGTAAAACGCGCTCGCCGCATGCGCCTGGTGGTGCTCCGTAAAGAGCAGGGCGCAGTCCTCCCGCAACTCCGGCAACTCGCGGCGCAGCGTCTTGCGCAAATCCAGCTTCTCGGTCAGCCAACTCGGCACAATCCGGGGGAAGACCCCTAGACCCGCCGGCGCCACGGCCAAATAGCTCTCGAGCAAACGGGCAAATTTGAGGATCGGCTTGTCATAGAAGACCACCGCGTCAAGCTGCCGCAGCGTCAGCCCGGCCTGACGCAGGCAATAGGCGATGGCCTGCGCAGGGAACCGCTCGTCGTTCTTGCGCCGCGTGAACCGCTCCTCCTGCGCGGCCGCCAGAATCTCGCCGCCGCGTGTCAACGCCGCCGCCGCGTCGTGATAGTAAGCCGAGAGACCGAGAATGTAAGGGGCGGCAGGCACGGGTTACGGCCCCTCGGCCATCCGCCCTCCGCCTTTGGGCAACGCGGGCTGGTGGGCCGAGCTCACATGAACGGGTAGAGCGCCCAGGCGATGCCCGAGCTCGAGCTGAAGACCAGCAGCGCCCCCACCGCCACCAACACAATCACCAGCGGCACCAACCACCATTTCTTCTCCTGCCGGAGAAAGAGCAGGAACTCTTGGAGCAACGCCCACATGGGCTCGGCGATTAAGCGGGCGCGCCGCCGTTGGCCGCCAGTTCTGCGCGCACTTTCTCGAGCAGACGCAAGGTCGCCCGGATGCCGTCCGCCTCGCTCAGCCGGCTGCCTTCGTACTCGATGCCCACATAACCGCGGTAACCGGCGGCGAGCACCAGTTTGAGCATCCGGCGATAGTCCGTGTGGATTTCGTTGCCTTCGCTGTCGAAGTCGTGGCTCTTGGCGCTCACCGCTTTGGCAAAGGGCATCAGCTCCGCCACGCCCTGGTAGCGGTCGTACTCTTCCTGGTCGCGGATGCGGAAGTTGCCAAAGTCAGGCAGCGTGCCGCAGTTGGGGAGGTCCACCTGCTTCATGACCCCCGCCAGCCAGGCGCCGTTCGAGGAGAGGTGGCCGTGGTTCTCGACCAGGACGTTCAGGCCGTGCCGCGCCGCGTACTCGGCGAGCCGCCGCAACCCGTCGGCCGCACGCGCCATCTGCTCGTCGTAACTGCCCACGGCGTGCGTTTCCGCGTTGACGCGAATCGAGTGGCAGCCGAAGAACTTCGCCGCCTCGATCCACTTGTAGTGGTTCTCGACCGCCTGCTTCCGCTTGGCCTCGTCGGGTTCGCCTAACGCCCCCTCGCCGTCCACCATGATCAGCAGGATGCGCACCCCCTGATCCTTGGCGCGCTTGCGGAACTCGGTGAGGTGGCCGGTATCCTTGGCCTTGTCTTTGAAGAACTGGTTCACCAGTTCGATCGCGTCGAGGCCAAAGTCCGCCTTGGCCACGCGCGGGAAATCCAAGTGATCCAGCTTCCGGCTGAAGAGTGTGCGGTGCAACGACCATTCCGCCAGCGAGATCAGGAAGGGCTGGCGCCGCTCCGCCGCCCCGACGCGGCGAGAGCCGACGCCCACCAGGCCGAGGCCGGCGGTCGCCAGCGCGGTTTGTTTCATAAAAGTCCGGCGATCGCGACGAGGAAGCATCATAAAGGGGTTCGAATCGTGAAGTTGAGTTGTCCGCCAAAAAACGGGCTCGCCCGACCGGCGGCCTAGTGGGCCGGGGCGGGCGTGCCGCCGCCGGTCGTTTCGGGTTTCGCCGGCGGGTGGAAGCAGAGCATCAAGACCACTGCCGCCGCGAAAGAGATGAAGCAAGGCAAGAGGAACAACGACTTGTAGTCGGTGACGCCGTCGACCGTGTAGACCTTCTGCAGCAGCCACGGGCAGAGGGAGTTCGCCGCCAGGGCCCCCACGCCCAGGATCATCATGTTGAACAGGCCCTGGGCGCTGGCCCGCACGTCTTTCGGGAAGTAAGCGTCCACGAAAATGTACACGGTCGCGAAGAAGAACGCGTAACACACCCCGTGCACCAACTGGACCGCCACGATCAGCCAGGCTTGGTCGGGGAAATAGGCGTAGATGCCAAAGCGCAACGCGTGGCCCAGGATCCCCACCACCATCGTGACGCGCCAGCCAAGCTTCTTGAGGGTGATCCCCAGGATGACCATCGTGACGATCTCCGCCACTTGGCTGACGCTCATCACGGGCATGATCCAGTTGCCCGGGATCCCCACGGCGTCGCTCCCCAAGAACACCCCGGTCCAGTTGAAGTACGAATACAAAATGAACGCGTCCACGAACGTCACCACCCACAACACCATCATGAATGGGTGCCGCAACAACTTCACCGCCTCGAGCCACGCCAACCGCTCGACGGCGCCCTCGCCGGCCTTCTTCGGCGGCGTGTGGGGGAGCGTTAGGCTGTACCCCGCCAGCACCAACGACACCACCCCGGCCACAATGTACGTCCAGCGCGTCGCATCTTGCAGCGCCTGCCCCGTCAAGCCCGACCCCAGCACCGTCCCCAACCAGTCGATGAGCCCAGCCGGGTTCGCCGCTTGCACCTTGTCCCAATCCACCAAAATGAACGTAAACGGCCACGCGGCCAGGATCCAACCGATCGTCCCTCCCATCCGCACCAACCCGAACTCCTTCTGCGGATCCTTGAGGTTCGCGAAGGCGATCGAGTTGCAGATCGAAATGGTCGGCACGTAAAGGAGACAATGAACGAGCATGAGGAGGAAGAACGGCCAAAACGACCGCGTGAACCCCAGCGCGAGGATGGCTAGCCCGCCCACCAGATGACTGAACGCCAGGAACTTCTCCGCTGCAAAACTCCGGTCCGCAAACTGGTTGCTGAAGAACATCCCCACGATCGCCGCGATCGGGAAGGTGTTCAGCACCCACGCCTGTTCCCCCGGCGTAAAGCCTAGGCTCGGCAGATAACCGTAAATCAACGGCAGCCAGGCCCCCCAAATCACAAACTCCAGCACCATCATGAGGAAAAGCCGGATCCGGATGGACGTGTTCATGCGGCGGCAAACTAGGTAAACCCCCCGCCCTTGGCAAGTGCGGACAGCACCGACGCCAGCCGCCTACTCCCCCGACCCGGCCGCCATGGGAGGCGGTTGGTCATAGACCTTCCGCCCCTCCCGAATGGCCGTGCGACTCCGCTCCTCGAGCGCCCGGCGGGCGCCATAGAGCTGCTCACGCCATTGGTCGGTCGCACACGCCACAAAACCATCCTGGTCCGCCTCAGGCCGCTCGCGCAGCCGCTCGCGGCCGAGCTCGATCAAGGCAAGCGCCTCGCGGTAGCCTGGGGTGTCCGGGTCGCCGATCCCCAGCAAGCAAGGGCTGCGGTCGGGGCGGTCGAAGCTGACTTGCGGGCCGCGGTTGCCGTTCCACGACATCTGTTTCCGCAGCGCCACACCCGTCAACGCCTCGAGCCGGGCTAACTCAGCGCCGGTCAGCGGCGAGCGGCCCGCGGGGTTGGCCGGGTATGCACTCGCGTAGGAGGGGTAATACGGGGCGTTGAGATCGATCCAGGTCACCACCCGGTCGATTTCCTCAGCCGTAAGCTGGACCGCGTAGTGCTCCGGTCCAAGATACTCGACCAGGCGACTGCGGTGCGCCCCCCATGCGTACGCCGGCTGGGTCTGCGCCGGCCCCGCTCCCACCGCCGCAACGAGCTTCTTCCGCCAGAGCTCGTTGTAAGACGCGTTGAAAACCAGGTCCCGGTCCCCAGCCAAATTCACTTTGGTTTCCGCCTCGCGCCCGAAGTCGTGGCACCCAACGCAATGGCGGTCCCACACCGGCTGGACTTCCGCTAAGTAATTGAACAGGCGCGGCGGCCCGTGCCAGCCCTCGAGCCGAGTGGGTGGCCGCTCGAAGGCCAACGCCCGCAGCCCCTGCCCGACCGAAGGCGCCTGACGGCGGTGGTCGTGGCACCCGACACAACCCGCCCGTTCGCCCGCCTGCACCTGGGTGCCACTACGCATCGAGGCGACCATCCGACCCCGCTCGTCGAGGAGTTGGAAGTAGACAAACGTGTCGGCCGGCACCGCGAATGCGGCCGAGCCGTCCGCTTCGACCGGCACCGTGCCCAAAATGCGCTTGTTGTTGAAGTCGTGCCAGTTCATCGCCGGCGCCATCTGACCCTGGCCGTTCCACGCGGGTTCGGTCCAGTAGCGCTTCTCGGGCGACTCGATCACCCGCAACTCCTTGACGGTCCCGCGCGCTACCCCCCGCATCGGCGCCCCTTCATAGACGTCCGCGATGTAAAAAACGCCCTCGCCCTGGGCGAAATCGCGTCGGGTCGGCAGCAGCGGCGGCCGCGGCCGCGGTCCCAGGGGCATGGGATCGAAACATCCCGGCGGTTCCGCATGGACGAGAGTCTCGTGGCCAAAAAGGTCCAGTAGGTGAATCCCCATCGCTTCGCCCGAGCCCGTCATCCGCGCACACAAGAAGTGGCCCTCGTCCAGCGGATACGGATCTTCGTACTTAGGCTGCACGGACACGAACGCGTCGAACAGTTCCCAGCCCGTATCCTGCACCCGGTCGACCGCCTCCGCCGGCCAGGTCCGAACCACCGCCGCGCGGCCGTCCAGGCCCAAGCGCCGGTCGATCAGGGCCAGCGCCCCCCAGGGCCGGTCATGACACGAGCTAAAGACGCACAGGACCCGTTGCGTCCCGGGCACGGCCCGCCCCTCGAGGACGGCTCCCGGCGACGGCGTATTGTTGCCCCAGTACACCGCGGGTCCGGTGCCATCCGGGTTGACTGTCCAGAGCCCCTGCGCGTCGCCGAAGTTGCGGTCCACGTACTCCCAGCGGTCGTACAGCAGCCGGCCGTCCGGCAGCAAGGCCGCATGCCCCTCGAACAGGGTGCTCTTGCCGATCTGGTGGATGTTGGCTCCGTCAGCGTCCATCCGGTAGAGGTTCGCCATGATGTGACGATTGCACATGCAGTACTTCGGCTCGCGCGTGGACGAAAAGACGATGCCGCCATCCGGCAGATACACCGGATCGAAGTCGTCCACATCCTCCGCAAAGGTCAGCTGCCGTAAACCCGTGCCGTCCGCCCCGATCTCGTACAAGTGATAGCTGTCCCCCCAACCGCGCCGCATCGCAAACACCACCCTCTCACCGTCGAAATGGACGTCCGGATCGCGCACCACCCCCTCGGGCAACTCAATCAGTGTGCGCACACGGCCACCCGCACGAAGGTCGATGGCCTTGAGGGCCCCTCCACCCGTGAACTTGCCGTTGTTGTATTCGGTGCGTGCCTTGGGGAAAAACGTCGCCGTGTTGTGATGGTCCGGCGCGTACTGCCGCCGCACCACAAACAGAATCTCCTGTTGTTGAATCAGCGGGTTAGCCAGCAGCGCCGCGGTGGCCGCTGCATCCGACGCTCGATCCGGCGCTGGCTCCGCTGCCCAACCGGAAGCCAAACCGGCCAAGCCCAACCCCGCCAACGCGCCCGCGAGCGCCCGCACCCGCATTCCCCCCAGCGCGCCTCCGCCTCGGGCCAATCCTCGCGGTCCTGGCCAACCGGCCACGGTCACGTCAGGGGCCGTTGCGAAGTGGCGCGCTGCGGTCCGTGGTCTATTCACTGGGTCCATGCGCTCACTATGACCGGCACGCCCGCTCGCGTCCACTCACTTCCAGGCTCTGGGGCACATCCCAGCCGAGCCATCCCCGACCGGCCGGTGAGATCTCGACGATCGCCGGAGCACGATCGAGGTCCTGCTGGCGCTCCTCGACCTCGACGCGTTGCGCCGGAGCGGGCGGAGGCATCGTGGCGCTTGACGTTTTAGGGCGCGGGGCCACATTACTCGCCAGTCGCCGCGATGGACGACCCGTCGGCGGTAGGGCGCGCAGTCCGCTGCGCGCCGCGGCCTTTTGGGTCCTTTGCGGTTTTCGGCGCGCAGCGGACTGCGCGGCCTACCGGCAACTTGCCGTCGTTCCCGAGGTCGAGTTAGCCCGTACCTCGGAGGGCAGCCCGGCAGGTACGGCTTCGCCCCAAGACGATGGGAGCCGGAGCGGGTTCCAACCGGGCAACACCTTCAGGGTGCATCGTGGGGACGCGTGGCGGCGGTCGGCCGCCTGGACCCTGGGAAGACAGCGATCGAGTATGCAGCACATCCGCAACATTGCGATTATCGCACACGTAGACCATGGGAAGACGACCTTGGTCGACGGCTTGCTCAAGCAGTCGGGCACCTTCCGTGCCAACCAAGCCATCGCTCAGGAAGAGCGCATCATGGACTCGATGGACCTCGAGCGGGAGAAGGGCATCACCATCCGAGCCAAGAACGCCGCCTTCAAATACAAGAACTTCCACGTGAACATCGTGGACACGCCGGGCCATGCGGATTTCGGAGGCGAGGTCGAGCGCGCGATGAGCATGATCGACGGGGTGTTGCTGGTGGTCGACGCGGCGGAGGGACCTCAGGCGCAGACGCGGTTTGTGCTGCGCAAGGCGCTCGAGGCGGGCGCCAAGCCGATTGTCGTCATCAACAAGATCGACCGCGAGAATGCGGCGCCCAAACAGGTGCTCGACCAGGTGTTCGATCTGTTTCTCCAATTGCACGCGACAGACGAGCAACTGGATTTTCCGTTTGTCTACGCCAGCGCCAAGGAAGGCTACGCGAAGTACGAGCTCGATCATGTCAGCGGCACCATGGAGCCACTCTTCGAGACGATCGTGAAACGCGTGCCCCCGCCGCGGGCTTTTGCCAGCGAAGGCTTCCAATTGTTGGTGGCCAACCTGGACTACAGCGATTACCTCGGGCGAATCGCCTTTGGGAAGATCTACTCGGGAAAGATCATGCTGGGTCAACCGGCCGTCTGCGTTCATGGCGACGGTAGCCGCACCTCCGCCAAGGTGACCATGATCTACCACTTCGAGGGCCTCAAACGCATCGAGGTTACCGAAGCCCATGCGGGCGACATCGTGGGGGTGACCGGTTTCGAGGATGTGTTCATCGGGGAGACGCTGGTGGATGGCGCGGAGCGCGCCCCCTTACCTCACAAACCCATCGATCCGCCCACCATCCAAATGGAGTTTGCCGTGAACGACGGACCGCTCGCCGGCCAGGACGGTAAACTGGTCACCGCCCGACATCTCAAGGAGCGTCTGCTCAAGGAGACGCGAACCAACGTCGCCCTGCGGGTCGCGGACACCCCCGCTCCCAACATCTTCCTGGTGAGCGGCCGGGGCGAGATGCAGATCGCCATTCTGGTCGAGCAGATGCGCCGCGAAGGCCATGAAGTCCTGGTCTCCCGCCCGGAGGTGATCTACCGGAGAGGCGAGCAAGGCCAAGTCCTCGAACCGATCGAGCGGTTGTTTCTCGAGATCCCCAAGGACAACCTGGGGGCCATCCTCGAAGACCTGAGCCTGCGCAAAGCGGAGATCACCAACATGCAGCACCACGCCGATCAGGTGAGCCTCGAGGCGTTGATCCCCATGCGCGGTTTGATCGGGTTCGAGAGCGACCTGGTGAACGTCACCCGCGGTCTGGGAGTCATGAGCCACCTCTTCCACGAGTACGGACCGCACCGGGGCGAAATCCCCGCGCGCAAAAACGGGTCGCTGGTCAGCATCGAGGACGGCGTCGCCACGGCCTATGCGCTCAATGCGAACCAGGAGCGCGGCCGCTTGTTCGTCGAGCCCGGCGAGCGGGTGTATCGCGGGATGATCGTGGGTGAAAACGCCCGCGACAACGACATCCCGGTCAACCCCTGCAAGGCCAAGCACCTCACCAACATGCGCTCGCAAGGGGAAGGCAAAGGCATCCAGTTGGATGTGCCCCTGAAGATGTCGCTCGAGCGCGCCCTCGAGTACATCGGGCCCGACGAGTACGTCGAGGCCACGCCCAAGAACCTCCGGCTGCGCAAGAAGATTCTCGACGAAGTCCAACGCAAACGCGCCGCCCAGGCCCGCGCGCAAAAGGCCCTGGCCGAGTAGCCCAGGCTCACTCCCGCCACCTCGACCAACGCCGCCTTCGAGGTTCGACCCGCAAGGGGGTGCCGACCAACTCGTGGAGGCGGTGCTGGTTCTGCCCGACGGTTCGTTGCTGTTGGGCGGTTGGTTCACGCACCTGGGCGGGATCGAGGCGAACCGGTTGTGTCGCCTTACGACCAGTGGCTCCCTTGAGTTCGCGTTTGGGGCAGGGCTTAGCGCAGGCGGCGTCCAGGCTTTGGCCCGCCAGGCCGACGGCCGAATTCTGGTCGGAGGACCTTTCATCGAGATCGATTCACACCCGACTCAGTTGGTAGCCCGCTTGAACGCGGATGGGACGTTGGATCGCTCGTTTGCCCTCACGTCGGAGAAGGTGCGACAGACCGAGTCGTTCTTCGTTAGCGCCGTAATCGAGCAGCCCGGCTATGGCATTCTAGTCGGAGGGAGCTTTCGCGACCCCGCGGGACACAGGAACTCCCTTCTTCGCGTTCGCGAGCAGGGGGATTTGGACGAAGACTTCCTCCCTGGGTTCGAGCGCGGGGCTTGGTTGGGAGACCTCTTGCCGCTTTCCGATGGCCGAATCCTCGTCGGCGGGAGCTTCTCTTCGGTCGGCGGCCAGCCGGCGACTAGTATGGCCCGCCTGATGCCGGACGGGTCGCGGGATGGGGCATGGCTGCCGACCCTGACGTCGCGCTGGGCTGATCTCGAGCCCTCAGTTTCCAGACTCCTGCTTCAGCCCGATGGCCGTCTGGTGCTCGCGGGCGCCTTCGCCACGGTCGGAGGGGCGCCACAGCAGAGCGTCGGACGAGTGTTTCTAGAGGAGCCGTTTCCGGTGGGGCCGCGGATCCTGGAGCAACCCCGGCCGCAGTCCGTCAAAGCCGGGGCCGATGTAACGCTAGCGGGAAAGGTGGAAAGCTACCCGCCCCCACTTTTTCAGTGGCGTTTTGAGGATCGCGATCTGCCAGGCCAAACGAATCCTGTTCTGCTCCTGAGGAATGTGCTGCCTGAGAACGCCGGCCTTTATCAGTTGTCGGTCGTTGGCGATAGCGGGGCCACGAGCAGTGTCCCGGCGCGGGTGGACGTCCACCCTCGCCTGCGCTGGCCTGGGCAACCGGTGTTGGCGTTCGCGCCGGACGATTGGGCTTATGGCTCTGTCTATGCCGCGCACCAACAAGCCAACGGCAGAATCCTGGTGGGCAGCTACCGCGGTAGCGCGGCGTCATCAGCCGCGAGCTTTTGCCGCCTTCTCTCCGACGGTCGAAGAGACCCGTCTTTTGTTGTGAGTCTGGACCCAAACGCCATGGTCCAGACCGTGGCTTGCCTGCCGGACGGCCGGGTTGCCATAGGAGGTGAATTTCGCGAAGTGAACGGCGCCGTCCGGAGCGGGTGAGCGGTGTTGCACAACTCGGGTGCATTGGATGACGGCTTCAGCCTCACGGGCCTCGGGGTCACGAAAGTCGAGCAGTTGCTCGTCACCATCGATGGCCACCTCCTGATGCGGGGCTGGTTTTCGCTGGAGGAGAGTCGTGTCAAAGTCTCGCTGGTCAAGGTGGACGGCCGTGGGCAGCGGATATCCTCGTTCGAACGACCGCCTGGGGACGTCATCTGTGCGGCTGAACTTCCCGATGGCCGATTGGTGGTGGCGATCGCCAACCGCATCTGGCGGCTGCTTCCGAACGGGAGTCCGGACGCCACCTTCACGCCGGTGGCCCTCGAATCTCAAGGCCCACTTGCGATTCACTCGATCACGGCCTTGGCCAATGGGGACTCGTACGTTACGGGGCGTTTTGACAAGGTAGGAGGCCGTTCCGTGCTCCGCATCGCCCGACTGAAGATCGATGGCAGTGTGGACCCCACATTCGATCCGGGGTGGAGTGTCGCGGGCGGGCAATACACGGACATCCTCGACGTGCATGTTGAACCGGACGGCCGCCTGGTGATCGCTGGCGAGTTCGAGACCTACCGGGGCGTGGCCAGTCGGAACATCGCCCGCCTCCTGCCGGACGGCAGTCCGGATCCTACTTTCGATCCCGGCACCGGTTTCAACGGTCGGGTGACGATCGTCGAGGGCGGGCCAGATGGCGAGCTGCTTGCAGCGGGTTGGTTCACCGGATTGGATGGAGCCGCCCGACGCGAGCTCGCGAAGGTCCGCCTGGGCAATCCGCCTCCGACCCCGCCGCTTGTTATCTCTTTCCCCGTTTCGGCGGAGGTGTTTGCCGGTCGGCAAGTGGGCTTTCAGGTCGAGGCCAAGGCCTTTCCGCTGCCAGCGTATCAATGGTTCAAAGACGGTCATCCGATTCCCGCTGCCACCGGACCAGCTCTTCTGTTCGCCAACCCGGCGCCGCAGGATTCCGGTGATTATTCGGTACGCATCGAGAACGCTCTGAGCGCATTCACGTCGACTCCCGTTCGTCTGACGGTTTACCCAGCGCCGCTGTATCCGGGAGCTGTGGACCCGGCTTTCGGCCCGGCGCCGGGTTTGCCGTTCCCTGCCGCGGCCGCCAGCCAGCCTGATGGCAGGATTGTTGTCGCAGGAGTTCCTGGTAGTGGCATTGCTTCGATCGCCGTCGGGCGGTTTTACCCGGACGGTCGGCGGGATGACACCTTCGCGCCTGGAGCCGGGCCGGATCGTTGGGTCAACACGCTGGTGATTCAGCCCGATGGCCGGATCGTGTTGGGCGGGACGTTCACGTCGTACGATGGCACTCCGGCTGGCCGGATCGTCCGCCTCTTTGCGGACGGGAGCGTCGATGCTACCTTCCATACCGGTGAAGGCGCGAACAATGCGGTAGACGCTATCGGGTTGGACCGCGCTGGCCGGCTCGTAGTGGCCGGCTCCTTCAACCGCATCGGAAACCAGGTGCGGACGGGATTGGGGCGCTTGCAGCCAGACGGTCAGCTCGACTCCTTGAACGAAGACAGCTTGGTCGCCGGACAGATTTGGTCTGTGGCCGTGCAGCCCGACGATCGGATTCTCGTGCAAGGTGGCATCCTCTCCACCGGTCCACAGCGCACCTGGACCCTGGCACGATTAAACCCGGACGGAACGTTGGACTCGATTCGTCGGCAGTGGCTCGTCGCTCGTCCGGTTGCTCCTCCTCCAGGGCGAGCGCCTGTTCGCCGGCGGATGGGTTCAAGGCCTCCAAGGGGGGTGGCACAGCGACCTGGTCCCTCTCTACGCGGGGTGCTCACACGTCAACGCCCGCATCGAGCAAACCAGCCGTGCCGCGGAGTCGATTCGGGCCCGCGCCTGGCTGGCACCCGGTTTCCAGTACCTCTGGCAAACAACCTCTTCGTTCCCCTCGCCAGGCTGGGAGACCCTGGCGGTCTTCCACGGGGCTGCCGGTTGGGTCGAACTTGCCGATGCTCCGTCAGGTGCTTCCTCGCACCGTTTCTATCGCCTGCAGGTGAACCGCACACCATAGACTGAGGGCTACTAGCCACCGAGTTCGAGCGGCCGGCCCGGCGGTCCGGCCCTACCAGGTGGTTCATGCAGAGGCTTTATCGCCTTTCGGGTGTGGCCGTGACGGTCGCTTCGTCAGTTGGTTCTGCCCCCATGTTTCTGCCCCCCTCCCATGTTCCCTCGCAAAGTCTTGGACCGTCCATTGGGTTGCCCCCGAACGCGCGCTCCCGGAGTTGGCGGCCTGCGGACGGCCTCACCGCGGGTGGGCGACTTGTTCGTAATGCCGGCGCAGGGGATCGTCGCCAAAGTCGTTGGCGGAGTCGCGCCAAACCGTGTGAATGTGATTCGCGCCGTTCTGGGTGTTGTCGTACTCGAAGATGAAGGTCGGGCCTTGCACCCGGTAGTAGTGCCCCTGCCCCAGCTCGAACCCGCCCGCCCAAGCGAAGTAGAGCTGATCCCGCGCCACCGCCCGAATCCGCTCCCACTCCGACCGCACCAACTCCGGTCGGTGCCGCAACACATACTCCTCCATTAAAGCAACCAGCAACGCCTGCTGCCCAGCGGTCATCTGCGCCGCCGCCAACCCCGCCGGCTCGAGCCTCCCCGCCGCGCGGTTCGGCCCCGTGACGATGTCGCTCGGCGCCCGGTCGCTGAACACCGCCACCTGGCGCTGCCGGCTATCCAGGGACTTCACCAACTCCCGCGCCAGATCCTCCTCGCGCTGCAACACCCGCAGACCGGCGCGCGAACCGGCGCGCACCTCGCCCGGATTACTCCCCAGAAACGACGGTGTCACCGCCGCTGGCACGCCCGCAACCACTGTGAAGCTCAACGACAGGTGGTGGCCCTCGACCCGCCAACCCCACGTTCCCTTCGCCGACGGCACGCCGAAAACACTGAAATAGTACAGCTCCGGGTCGCGCACCGGCCCCCGCCCCTGCTCCAAGTCTTGCAGCACCGCTTCCAGACTCATAATGGTCGTGGCCTTGAGATAGCCGCGGTGGCTCAGCCCGCTCGCCAGCAACCCATGCGCGAGTTGCCGCTGCGCCGGACTCATCGCCTTCACCGGTAGGCCTCGGCGGTCGCGCGGCACGAAATGCCAATCCCGACGCGCCGGATCGCCCATGTCGAAGGTCGCCTGGGCCCGCTGCTCCACACTCAGCGACGCCACCAACCGCTGCGCCGCCTCCGCCAACTCCTCCCCCACCTCGTGCGCGCTCACGCCAACGCCGCCCCCCAAAACCGAAACCCAGAGCAAACCCCAAAGGATGCCCCATCGTCCGGCGCCGAGCCGCCCCCGGCCGCTCACACCGGCCACGTATTGACATTTGTGTTTCTGCATGCATCCATAAGTGATGCTATCGAATCCGAAATGGCAATCTGAAAACGTAAGGTGATCCCGCCGACCCCTCCGCCGGCGTGGGCCCGCGCCCTGCGCAGTTGAGCCTGGCCCATGCCAGACCGCCCCAACCTCAGACAACCCAAAGGCCTGCCGCCCCTCGCGGCGCGTCCCGTGACTTGCGCCCCGGACCCAAGCCCCGCTCGGCTGCGGCGTCCCAAGCCGATCGCCGCTCGTGCTTTCTCCTGGCTGGCCACGGCTGACGCCAGACGCGCCACGACGCTCGCCCGCAGGCCGGCGCCGCGCTCGCGGAGAGGCCCGAAAGGCCCGACCGCCTCCCCGCGAGCCTGGTCATCGATGCGCGCGACCTCGGCTCGATCGCTCTCAGACTCGCCCTTAGCGCAGCCCTGGGCAGCGCCAGGGCCGGCGCTGACGCGCCTGGGGGAGCGGTTCGGCCAGAGGTGTCCCCCCCCTGAAACTCGCGCCGCGCCTCGGCCCGGCCTGACTCTCTGGGCAGCCCTGCTGAGCGGTGGGCGCGAATTATGGACGCACAAGCTGCGCTCGCTCCTCACCCTGACGGGGGTGATTTGCGGCGTGGTGAGCTTGGTGACCACGCTGGCGATCGCTCGGGGCAACGAGCGGGCCATGCTCGAGGCCTTGCGCGCGATTGGCGGCGTGCAGAAGGTGGATGTCTACGAGACCGATGTGCCGAGCTATCAAAGTCACCTCGCCCAACAGGCCGTCGGCTTGACCATCCGCGACGTCGAAGCCCTCGAGCGTTCCGCCCCACTCCTCGAGTCGGTGGCCGCCGAACTGCGGCTCCCGGACATCGTCGTCAGTCGCCAGACCCAGCACTTCATCCCCTGGAGCTTCCTCGGCACCACTCCCAACGCCCTCGCCCTGAACAACCACCAACTCGCCCACGGCCGCATGTTCAACGAACTCGACGACGAAACCGCGCGCAGCGTTTGCGTGATCGGCACGGCCGTCCGCGACGCCCTGTTCGGCGCACCCCAGGAAGTCGGCGCCGACCTCGTCCCCCTCGGGCAGATCATCCTCGTCAACCAACAGCCGTTCACCGTCATCGGCATGTTCGCCCACTACGAAAGCGAGCGCGACCGGCGTCGGCGCGAACTGGCCGGGCAGCGCGGCGACCTCGGCGAGGCGGGGCCGACACGCCGTCGCGGCTCCGGCCGCAATGAACGGCATATCTTCGACAACAAGAACGCCACCATCTACGTGCCGCTTCGGACGGCCTGGATGAAACTGCGCCCGGTCTACGACCCGACCCATTGCCGCCCCCTCCAACCCACCAGCATCTCCCTGCGCGTGCGCGACCTTGCCCACTTCGACCAAGGCCTGCAGCAGGCCAAGAACGTCCTCATGCAAACTCATCGGGGCATCGAGGACTTTTACTTCTTCACGGAAGAGAACTGGCAGGCGCGGGTTGCGGAAGCCACGCAGAACGCCCGGCTGACCGGCGGGGTGCTGGCAGCGATTAGTCTCATCATCGGCGCCATTGTGATCGCCAACATTATGCTCGCCAGCCTTAACGAGCGCATCCGCGAGATCGGCCTCCGCCAAGCCTTGGGCGCCTCCCGCACCGACATCTTCCGCCAGATTCTGGTTGAAGGCACCGCCCTGGCCCTAGCGGGCGGCCTGCTCGGGCTCCTCGCCGCCGTTGCGGTCATCCACGCCTTCACCCTCCTCGACCCTACGAGCATCCCGCCCCTCCTCACCCAAGAGGCCGTCGCTCTCGCCCTCGCCGCGAGCGGCGCAGTCGGGATCCTCGCCAGCCTCTACCCGGCGCTCAAAGCCGCCCGCCTATCCCCCGTGCGAGCCTTGCGTGCCGCCTCCTGAGGTCAGCCACCCAATCCGATCCGCCTCCGAGCCCCCTTCGCTCGCACCCCCAACACCCCCCTTCAGCGCGTCCGACCCACCAGGCGACCCGGATTCCCAGCCACCACCGCGTAGGGCGGCACCGGGAAATCCACAAAGGCTGCCGCTCCCACGATGGCGCCTTCTCCGATCGTCGCCCCGGACAACAGAATCGCCCGCGCACCAATCCAAGCGTTTTCCCCAATCACAATCTCGCTCGGGCCGCCGCCCACGGGCACCGGCCCCCCTGGCTCCGCCAACGGCTGGGCCGCGAAGCGGTCCGCGATGATGACTTCGTGCGCGATGAAGGTGTAGTCCCGGATGACCACCCGGCTGTTGGTGCAAATGATCGCCCCGACCAACGTGCAATAGTCGCCAATCTCGACTTCGCCATCGGGACCGAGCTCGAAGAAGGTGCCGTGGTAGATGCCGCTGTCCCGGCCTACCCGCACGCCGTGGGGTTTCCGGCTTCGATAATGCAGGCAGGCGAACGAACTGTACCACCAACTCCTCTCCCCAATGGTGACGTTGGCCGGTAGGGGCCGCGGAAACCAATCGTGCTCGAGTGACATGCCCTCGCTCATCGTGCCCAGTCAACTCCCCTAACGGACAGGAGCCCGCTCCACACGCCAAACGACCCCAACGACTTCGACCTGGGCACGCACCGTTTCAACTCCGCCTCCTCTTCCCTGATCGAAGCTCGAGGAACTCGACGGCCCGGGCCGGGTTCCCCAGCACCGCGCCTTCGGCTAGGACGCTTCGCGTCACCACGGCGCCCGGGCCAATCCGCGCTCCTCGGCCAATGTGGACGCCCTTGAGGAGGATCGCGCCGATGCCCACCCAAACGTCGTCCTCAATCACCACCGGTCGCGCCTCCAGAACCGGGCGCCGACTCCGGTCGCCCTGCGGGGCATTGGCCATCGCGTCCGCCTTGCGCACGTCCGGATCGCGCGGGTGAAAATCGCAGTCCGCAATCGTGACGTTGTAGGACACGATCACCCGCTTCCCGATGCGGATGCGCTCGGCGCACATGAACACCGCGCCCACGAGCGTCGAGTCGTCGCCAACCTCGACCAGGCCGGTCGGCTCGACGTTGAACTCCGTCCACGTGTAAACCTTCACGCGGTCGCCGAGCGCCAAGCCTGGATTCCGCCGGCTGCGGAAACGTTTGAAGCTTTCCTTGCGCTCTAGGAAACAGCCGGCCCCCACCCGGATGTTGGTTGGCAACCCGGCAGGGTCCCAACCGCCCACGATGTCGTTCAGTTCGTCTGCGTTCATGCGCCCCCAATCTACAATCCTATGCCTCGCAGGAGGTCACCCAGCACACGGTCCGAGTCAAAGTGCGCCCGCGCCATCTGCCGCGCGCCCTGTTGGTGCCGCGCGTAATCGGCCTCCACCGCCTCGATCCCACGCACTGCTCCGTCCAGGTCGGCGAAAGCGAACAGTCCTTCGCCGGTGGGGATGAAGTCGGAAAACCCAGTATCCTGCACCACCACCGGTCGCCCTGCGGCCAAGTAGCACACCGACCGACAACTGAACCAGCCGCTGCGCGTAGCCACATACACGTTCTTCGCCACACTGAACTCGCCGCGCGACCGCTGAACGTAATGCCGATAATCCTCCAGGGTCCCCGATACGCCCTGCGCCTCCACCACCGACCAACCCAAACCGCGCCAGGCCTCGACCGGCGCCGCCGCACCCCCCACCGCTAACTCGAATCTCGCAGGCACGCGCCGGGGCAACTCCTGTACCTTGCCGAACTCCATCTCTTTGGTGCCGTACGTGACGCTCTGGTGGCGAATCGTCTCCGCGAAATTCTTCCACGTCAGGACCGTTGACCACTGTTCCCCAGGCGGTTCGGCCTGCCAAAGGTCGAGCACCGCCGGTGGCCGAGTCGGTTGCCACCGCAGTCCCATGTCCGGCAACACACAGTCCGGTTCGCCCAGACGCTCCGCATACGTGAAAAAGTAATCATGCGCCCGGTAACCGTTCGAGCCCTGCCAACCAGGTTGCGCATCCCAGCGCGGAAAATTTCGAAAGTGATTCCAGCCCGGGTCCGTGTCGATCAACACCTTCCGCCGGCACGGCATATACTCCTCGCGCAGCAGCGTGCCGCCCGAGACATTGAGGAAGACATCCGCACACGCCACCACCTTCGCCAACTCCGCCCGGGACACCCCAAACGATTGCCCATCCATGCAGCGGAAATGCCACCGCCGCCCTAACGTTGGCGAGAGCCGCGCGAGCGACGCGCCTAAGAACTCGACCCCGTATCGACCGTCCTCACCATACTCGCCGCGCCTCGGATCGTACGTCTGCCAACCTGTGTCTTCGAGGTAGTACACCTCGTACCCCAACCGCTCCAAGCCCAGCGCATATTGCGCATAATCCCACAGGACCCCGCCCACAGGGTAGCTGGCAATCATACCGGTGACGATCGCTTTCATCGTCGTCTGTGAGGCTCCAACTGCGCCGCGAGAAGGGAACGCAGCCGGGTCGCCACCGCGCGGTTCTGCGCGCGCGCTCTCTCGACGAATGCCACCGGTACTTCCTGTTCGGCCAAGCGCTCGAGGCGCTCCGGCAACCGCCCCACCGCGTCGAGGTCGACCACCCAGTCGCTGAGCCCAGCCGCAGCCATGAACGACTCGACCTTTCTATCCCCGGAGACCACCAGCACCCTTCGGCCCGTTGCTAACGCCAGGATGCACCCGTGCAGCCGCGAGGTGAGCACCAGGTCCGCGGCGGCATAGAGCTGGACGATCCGCTGCAGGGCCAACGTCTGGCCGGCGGGCAACAAGTTGTTCGTCTGGCTGTATACGCGACCGGTTCGTTCCGAAAAAGCTCGGCCCACGCGCACCATCTCCTCATAAACCTCCACCCCCACGTTGTCGAGATGGTCAACGTGCAGCAACCGTCCACGATCCGTCGGTGGCGCCGTGACCACGGAGATCAGCGCCGGGCAGGGCACCGGCTCAGCTAAGCCCGGCCGAGCAAGGTATTGCCGCGTCAACTCGTCCCGCACCACGCACAGCCGCGCGCGATCCACCATCGCCCCCAACAAAGGCAGCGGCAGCCGCGTGGCCTCGCGTTTCATGTCGCAACAACCCGCGCCCCAGATCGCAAAGGGCACCCGCTCGGCCATCGGGCGAAAGCCCTCCCAAAACGGGACAAAATAATCCATGAACAACCCGCCTCCGCCAATCACGATGAAATCCCGGTCCGTTGCGGTCTCGAGTGCGGCGAGGGTTTCGGGCACGAAAGGCGTGTCGCACAGGAGTTCGGTCACCCGCCACGGCGCTAACAGCGCCTGGATGCCCCGCGCCGACAGCCAGTCGCCTGCGTTCGATCGGTTGGCGAAGATGTGGTAAATCACAGGCGCAAGATCGAGAAGACCTCGGCGTAATTGCCCCCCGGCCAACTGTGCATCTCCCCACGGTACCGGTTCAACCCGAGTGCAGCTTGGTCGAACGCCACCACCGCGCACTGGCTGCGATAGGCCCGAATCGCCGCCCGCTTCCGATCCACAAACGCGGAAATGTCCACAATCTCGTCCAGCCGCTGCAGCGGCGTCCAAACCTCGAACATCCGTATCGCCGGGCGAATCATCGACGCACCCTCGCCCGCCAAGGCGGCGCGCAGCAACCGCACCGTCGCCCGATGATCGGGATGCTGCTCCCGCGGGTGCGGCAGGTAAATCACCGCCGGCCGCCGCCTCCGCAGCCGCCCCTCGAGCCGCCGCGTCAGCGCCGCCGTCGGCGCCAACCCGCCATCCGGCTCACCCCAAAACTCGACCCGGCCAATGCCCAACACCGCCGCCGCGCGGCGCGCCTCCCCCTCGCGGAGCTGCCGCGTGCGCGCGGGCGATTGGCCGTGCCCGCCACGTTCGCCCGAGGTCAGAAACACCACCTCCACCACGTCCCCCTCGACCACGTGCTTGCGCAACGTCCCACCGCAGCCGATGGCCTCGTCGTCCGGATGGGGGCTCAGCACCAAGACCCTTTTCATGACGTGATGGGCTGGGCGCCCCGCGCCTCTGGCAACGACTCGGGCGGATAGAGTCCCCAAGTCCGCACCGTCGCCACACGGCTCGCAAACCGGCGCTTGAACGGTTCGTCGCCCAATCCGAAGTCGAACGTGTGCGCGCCCTCGGCCAGCGCCGCCAGCAACAACTGCCGCAGCAGCACCGCCCCGGGCGACCGCTGCGCCCATTCGATGTCGAAGGTCGGCTTGTACCACAGGTAACTCCCCTGGTAACAGAAGCCATAGTGGAACGCGATCGGGCGACCCTCCCACAGCACGCGCGTGAAGCGGAGCCATCCTTCCGCCCCCGCCAACTCGGTCAGGCGCCGATAAAACCGCCGTTGCGCCTCGTCCGTGAACAGACTCGGGTACGGTGTCCCCGCCCATCGCGCCAGATGCTGGGCGAAGAAATCCTCCAGATGCGGCCCGATTGCCGCCGCATCCCGCATCTGCTCGACCGTCAACTCCCCAGCCCGCCGAAACCAACGCTCGCGCCGCACCAAGTTGTCCTTCTCTGCAGCCGTCCGGGCCGCACCGGGGTCCTTGGCCAAGTCCAGCGCCGGCGCCGGCAACTCGCCTTCATCGAACAACACCAGCCCGAGCCGGCCAGCCACCTCGCCCAGCAACCTCCCCGTCGGTGACCCTACTGGCACATGGTAGAAGCGGAACCCGAGGAACCCAGGCACCGCCGCCCGCGCCCGATCGAGCAACGCCGCCAGCGTTCCCGCACCGCCCACATCCCCCACGAAATCGAGGTAGTCCGATCCACCCGAGCCGGTGAAGAAGATCATGCCGCCATCGCAGAACAACGGCGCGACCCCGTCGAGTTCGCCGTCGCGCTCCGCCGCCACCCAGAGCAGGTCTCCCCGACCGAAACACTCCCACCAGGCGGTCTGCCAGGCCAACGTCAGAAAGACCGTCTCCGTCGGTCCGGCGGGCAGCAAACGCTGCCACCGCGACCGCGTCAACCGCGCGTCGCTAATCCCAGTCAGCATCGTGGTCAGGGCTAAGTCGTCCATGGTGCCGGCTCAGGCGCTCGTCGCGGCGGTTCGCGCCGCCACGGTGGTGAAGAAGGCCTCGATCCGCTGCAAGCAGCGCGAGCGCTCCGCTTCCTCGGACACGAACCGACGCGCGCGTCGGCCCATCTCTTCGCGCCGACCGGGGTCGCCCAACAAGGACCGCAGGGCCGCCGTCAACGCCGGCACGTCCCGCGGAGCCACAAGCAACCCATTCTCGCCGTGCTGAATCACTTCCGCCGCGCCGCTCCCCGCGCAGGCAATCACCGGCAGACCGCAGGCCATCGCCTCGAGATAGACGAACCCAGGCCCCCCCTCGTAAACCGACGGTGCCGCGAACACATGAGCCTGGGTCAGTTGCTCGGGCAACTCCTCCCTCGAGACATACCCGACCAACTCGAGTATGCCCTCGACCCCAAGTCGGCTCGCCTCAGAACGCAGCTCCTCGACCACCTTGGGTTCGCCTCGGCCGAGAATCCTCAGGTGCAGCCCCGGAATCTCGCCCGCCAACGCCGCACTGGCGGCCAGCAAGTCGAAAACCCCCTTGTTCCGCGCCACCCGCCCCACGAAGGCAATCGTTGGCCGGCGCGACGGGCGTCCTCGCCCCGGCGCGAAGTGCACCGTGTCGATCCCGGTATGGATGACGGGCGTGCGCTCCGCGTCGAGCCCGTAATGCTTGGCGCACCAGTCCACCGAGCAGCGGCTCGAGGAATACACCGCGTCGGCCAACCGGAGGCAAGTCGACTCGATGAACGTCCCCACGCGATAAAACTCCGAGTCCAAAGCCGGCCAATGCAGGGCGTGGGCGAACATGACCAATGGACCGTGCAAATGGATCGCCACCGGGACGCGATGCCACCTCGTCCGGTTCAGCAAAAACGCGTAGGCCTCGCCTCCCCACTCCGGAAAATCGATCAGCTCCAGCTTCACCCGCGCCGCCAACTCGCTCGCCGCCGCAGCCACCTCGACACTGTAACTGAGCCAATCGACCAACTCGGTGTGAACCGGGAAACGGTCCGCCGGCGCGGGAAGGCGGAGGACTTGCACGCGGCCGGTTTGGGTCTCGGTTCGTCGGCCGCAGGGTGAGCGCGACAGGACGTAGACCTCGTGACCCATGGCCGCCAACCCATGCGCCTTAAGGTAAGTCTGCGTGCCAATCCCGCCTTTGGCCGTCTCGGGCGGGTACTCCTGCGAGACGAGGCAGATCCTCATGTCGCACCCCCTTCGCACTGGAGGGCGCTCAGCCGGCGGTAGACGCCGCTGCGCGCCAGCAACTCATCGTGCGTACCCCCCTCGCAGATCCGCCCCCCTTCTAGCACGCAAACCCGCGTCGCCCGCCGCACCGTCGACCACCGGTGCGCGATCAGAATCGTCGTTCGCCCCTCCATCAAGCGGTACATGCCCTCGAGCAAGACCGACTCGGTCTCGCCATCCAGAGCCGAGGTCGGTTCGTCCAGAATCAGCACCGGCGCGTCTTTCAGGAGCGCCCGGGCGATGGCCAATCGTTGGCGTTGACCGCCCGATAGAGTGGCGCCGCGCTCGCCGATGACGGTGTCGTACCCTTGCGGCAGTTGGCGGATGAACTCGTCAGCCTGGGCCGCCACAGCGGCACGGACCACCTCGTCGCGGCTCGCGGCGGGTCGAGCGTAGGCGATGTTCTCCGCCACGCTCAGCGGCAGCAGAAAGGGGTCCTGGAGGACCGTCGAGATCTGGCGGCGCAGACTGGCCAGGGTCAACTCGCGCAGATCGACCCCGTCCAACGCGATGTGACCCTCCCACGGATCGTAGAGCCGCGGGATCAACGCGAGAACAGTACTCTTGCCGGCGCCGCTGGCGCCCACCAGCGCGATCGTCTCACCGGGCCGACCCTCGAGGTCGAGATCGCGCAAAACCGGCCGCCCCGGCTCGTAGCCGAAGGTGACACCCTCGAATCGGATGTGCCCAGCACCCATCCCGTGCCGAGCGGCGCCCGCCCAAACCCGGGCTCCGGGCCGCTCCGTCACCTCCGGGGCGCGGTCGAATACCTCGAAGACACGCTTGGCCCCGGCGGCGGCCGAGGCGAGGTTCGTCGACAGATAGGCCAGCGTCTCGAGCGGCGCATAGAGCGAAGCCACGTAACTCAGAACAACCACCAGGCCGCCCACGGTCAGGTCACCCGAAAGCACGCGAAATCCCCCAAAGGCAAGCACCGCAGCCGTGCCAAGTGCACTCACCGTGCCAGTGCCCACCTTGAACTGGAGCTGCGAAGAAGTGAGGCGAAGGTAGGCGGAGTCGCTGTCGCGCCAGGCCCCATCCAAGCGCCGTTGTTCGCGGTCTTCCTGGGCGAAGGCGCGCACGAGGGGGAGCGCGGTCAGGGTCTGTTCGGCCCTGGCCATGGCGACGCCCTGACAGGCGTAATAGGCGTAGCTGCGTCCGTTCATGGGACCGGCGAAAAACCAGATGCACACACCCAGCAACGGCGCCACCCCCAGCGCGATCATGGCCAGAGCGGCGTCGAGGTTCCACATCACCCCTAGCATGCTCGCCAAGGTCACCAGCGACGTCACCAGGGGCAACCCAGCCTCGACGACCAGTTCGCGGACGCAACCCGTGTCACTCGTGACCCGCTTGACCAAGTCGCCTGTCGGTTGCCGGCCGTGAAACCGCAGCGACATCCGTTGCAGATGGCGAAACACATCCGCGCTCAAGGCGTAGACCATGCGCGCGCCCGCCCCAACCTGGAGGTACTGCTGAACCATCTTGCCCAACCAACCGACCAGAAACAGAACGATCGTGCCCAAGGTCAACCACGCCAACAAACCAGGCCTGGACGCCCCGCCAGGTAACGACTCGAGCCAACCCGCCGGCGCCGGCAACGCCTCGCCCTCGAGCACGTTGTCAATGATCAGCTTTAACGGCCAAGGCCGCAGCACGTCCATCGCTACCGTCAGCACGATGCACCCCAGAATGAGCAGCAGGCTGCGCCACTGGCCCAGGCCGTACCGCCCCAGTCGCATCCACCAGACGTCCACACCCATGCCGGTAGGGCCCGCGATCCCCGGCGTGCCGACGGCGCCCAAGTCCGAGGGACCAGTCGCTCCACCGGCCACATCGGCCCCCGTGCCCGGCAACATCCCTTCGGCGGATCGACGATTCATGCCGCCACCTCCGCGGGGAGTTGGGATCGGCTTTCCTGCAATCCCATCGAGCGCGCGTAGGTCCCCCCCCGCGCCAGCAACTGCGCCGGCGTCCCCTCCTCGACCACCCGCCCCTGCTCGAGCACCAGCACGCGATCGGCCTGGCGCACCGTCGAGTGCCGGTGCGCGATGATCAACGTGGTTCGACCCGCCCTCAACACCTCGACCGCCTCCAGGATTGGGGCCTCGCTCCAACCGTCGAGGGCCGAGGTGGGTTCGTCCAGGATGAGCACCGCCGCGTCCTTCAACATCGCGCGGGCAATCGCGATGCGCTGCCGTTCGCCACCCGACAAGGTGGCGCCTCGCTCGCCCAGGACCGTGTCGTAACCCTCCGGCAGCCGCCGAATGAACTCGTCCGCATTCGCCGCGCGCGCCACCGCCACAACCTCCTCGCGGGTCGCCTCCGGCCGGCCGTAGGCGATGTTCTCCGCCACACTGAGCGGGAGAAGGAACGATTCCTGGAAGACCAAGGCGATCTGCGCCCGCAACTCCGCCAATCGCACGTCGCGCAGATCGTGCCCGTCCAGCGTGATCCGCCCCGACCACGGGTCGTAAAACCTTGCGACCAACGAGGCCAACGTGCTCTTGCCGGCACCCGTGGCACCCACCAATGCAACCGTTTCGCCCGGCCGCACCTCGAACGTTACGCTCTCGACCGCCGGCCGGCCCGGCACGTAACCGAAGGTGACCTGCTCGAAGCGGATTGCGCCCCTAGGGCCAGCGGCCGATGCCACTCGCGCGATCGCCCCAGTCCGCTCCACCACCTCGTCCTCGCCGCTGCGGAGGACCTCGAGGACGCGATCGATGCTGGCCTCGACCGGTTTAAGCGCCCCGTAAAGCTTGATCAACCCCTCCGCCGCTCCCTGCAACGTCCGCAGGTAGGCCAAGAACACCATGAAACCGCCAATCGTCAGCGCGCCCGCCAGCACCTGTCGCCCACCCACATAGACAATCAGCGCCGTCCCCGACACCGCGATCAAACCCGTGACCAGCGTGTAGTGGCTGGTGACCAGGGCGCCGCGCTGCGAGACCGCCACCGAGTCGGCCGCCAGCGCGTGGAACCGGTCCCAGTTCCGATGTTCCGTGGCGAACGCCTGGACGACCGGGATCGAGGAGAGCGTCTGGTGAACGAAGCTGACCAACCGCGCTCGAGCCTCGCGGGCCAGTCGAGCTCGCCGCTTCAGCGGGTTGCCGAACTTGACAGTAGCCCAGGCCATCAACGGTGCCGTCAGCAGAGAATAAACGGCCAACTCGGCGTTCAGTTGCCACGCCACCACACCGAGCGCGCCCAGCATGATCAACTGCTGTGCAGGAGAGATCAGGAGACCGTCGGTCATCTGGTACACGCACCAGGTGTCGCTCGTGAGCCGGTCGAGCGAATCGCCAACCGGCTGCTGCTGATGATAGCGGAACGAACGGCGTTGCAGGCGGCCGAAGACGTCCCCGGCCAACTCGCGTACCATGCGCTGGCCGGCAACCGCCCAGGACCACGTCAACCCGACGTCCAGGAGACTGTTGAGGGCGAAGATGCCGAGACTCGCCGCTCCCGCGCCCACAATCAGCACCACCGGACCGACCTCGATTCCGAACCTGGCCAACGCGCCGCCTACGGCGTCAGGCACCGGAATACCGCTCAAGGCGTAGTCGACCAGCACCTTCATCGGCCAAGGCTGGAGTGCAACCGCCAACGAGCTGAGCAACGTCAGCACGCCGATCGTCAGCAGCCGCCGCCACTGCCGGAACGCATATGGCGCTAACGAACGATAGGCCGCCACACTCATCGCGGACGCCCATCGTCATGTGGGCTTTGCCCCCCCTCGCCAACCGCCGCACCACCGCCGACCACCCTGTCCGTGCCGACACCTTGGTCATCGGGATCGTTGCCGCGCCGGATCGCCTGCCGGACTTCCGCCAGACCCGACATCGCCTCGAAGAGGACCCGCGCACAGGCCAGGCCCACAACCGCGGCCAGAACGGCGCTCGCCCCCCACCCGCCATCCCACGCCGCCACCACCGCCAGCAGCGCCAGCCATCCCACCGCCGCCAAGGGCAAGCCTGCGTACTTGGGCCAGAGCCGGAAGCGGAACATCTGTCGCCCCCCGCCGTGCTCCTCGACCGCCATCCGCAACCGCACGGTCGAGAGCAAACCGCCGCGCAACTCGAGATCCCAATCGTCATACGGCCCGCCCGCTTGCACCACGCCGCCCCCGGCGCGGAGCTGAGCCGACACCCGCTCCAGGCGCCGCGCCGGTTCCTGCCACCGTTCACACCAACTCGCCTCGTGCCGAGCGCACGGCCAGGACAGCCGCCACGGTAGCCGCGTTCGCCACGGCAACAGACCCTCGCGGAGCCGGCCGACCAACCTCGCCAGCGGTTGAAGGAGGTGCAGAAACGCCGTTAGGAGACGCAACGCCATCAGCTTCATCCCGCGCACGCGTTGATACGGAAACACGGCATCCACCGCACTCAAACATGCATGCCCCAGACTGGTCGCCACCACCAACAACAAGATCGGCCCCGCCCATAGCAGCCGTGGCCAAATCGCCCCCAACCCCGTCAACAGCCCGAGCCCGCTCGCCACCAGAAACCACTCCGGCAAGGTCGGCCAAACCTGCACCAGGCGAGGCGAGTTCCGCTCGAGCGTCTGGAAGGGCGCACTGCCCCAAACGCCTTGGTACACCCGGTCCGGACTTCCCAACAGATGCGTCAGGCCCCGCCCGTAAATGCGGCCGCGCCATTTCGCATGACCCAGCACGTTGTATTGCTCGGGCCATTTGCGCTCGAGCAGCGCCTCCGCCTGACCGTACCCCCGCTGCTGCCGCCAGTAGCCCTTCACCGAGTTGCGGCAATGATGCCAAACCATCGCGCCCGGACTGTACCCGATCCGCCCGCCGTGCTCCTGCAGCCGCCAGCAAACGTCCACATCGTCCCCAGCCGTGCGAAACCGCGCATCGAACCCGCCCACCGCCTCGAGCTCGGCTTTGCGAAACGCCATGTTGCAGCCTGGAATATGCTCCGCCACTCGATCGGATAACAACACATGCACCGGTCCACCCGGCGAATTGTCCACACACTGCGCCACCACCCCCGAGCCCGGCGGCAAGATGTTCGGCCCCCCCACCGCCGCGTAGTCTCCCGCGGCAAACGTCGCCGCCAAAAACGTTAGCCAATCCGGATCGGGCCACGCGTCGTCGTCCAAATACGCCACCAACTCCCCGCCCGCCGCCGCAAGACCCGTGTTGCGCGCGCTGCTCAAACCCCGGTTCTCGGTGCGGATCACGCGAAAACCGAACTCGCCAGCCAACGCCGCCGTCCGGTCCGTCGATCCATCGTCGACCACAATGACCTCGAAGTTCGAGTAGGCGAGGGCGCGCAGCCCTTGACAGCATTGCCGAATCGTCCGCGCCCCGTTCCGCGAACAAACCACCACCGATACCCTCGGCCAACTCCCGCCCCCCTTAAACGGCACCTGCTCGATTGCCGTCCGCACCGCCTCCCAGGCCTGCTTCGGTGTCCGATCCCGCCGTACCAAACCGAAATCCCAATCCTCGATGTCCGCCCCGCCGCGATGCCACTCGTCGGTCCAGGCAAAGACAAAGCAGCCCGCACCCGCCTGCTCGAAGACGGTCCGGATCTGCCAGTCCAGCGACCGGGCCTGCGCCGCTTCGCCGTGCCGGCGGCTGTCCAACCCCAACTCGGTCAACAAGAGAGGCCGGTCACCGGCCAGGTTCTGCAGCCGCGCCAGGTACGACTCGAGCCGCTCCCGCCGTTCGAGGTACACGTTGAAACAGAC
>VHCO01000007.1 GCA_016871715.1 Verrucomicrobiota bacterium | reverse complement strand
GATCGCCGTGTTAAGCCCCTGCGCCTCGCAGATCGCCAGCGTCTCGCACACCTTCTCGTCCGTGAAGTACCGCTTCAGCAGCGGCGAGACGTAGATCAAATCGCGGCTATGGGCAAAGCCACTGATGAGATTGCCGCCGCAGATCAACCGGCTCACCTGGAGCGGACCTAACCGGCCCCGCGGGAACTCCTTGGCCGGCACCGGGGTGGCGGCGGCGCCCGACGCGCTCGCGGCCGGCCCAGCCAGGAGCGCCTGCTCCTCGAAGCTGGCGACCAACGGCGCTGCCGCGGAGGCGAGAACGGATCGCTGAAGAAACTGCCGACGATTCACCGGGCTCATATCACGTAGTCCTCGTGCACGGGTTTCGCTGAGGGTTTCGTCGAGGGGCCAGGATGTCCGCCGTTGGCGGGGACCAAGACGTGCGCCTGCACCCCGATCAAAACGCTTGAACGCATCCGGGCCAAGACTAACCTGCCCACGTGCCTGAACGCAAGATGTCAGCTTGGCCGATCTCAGGTCCGCCGCGGCGCAACGGAGCCTGTGTTGCGCCTCCAGATGAACCCCAGGGAAACCTCACATGAAACCCAACCTCGGAATGACCCGCCGTCACTTCGTCACTCAAACCGGCTGTGCCGCCGCAGCCGGTGTGGCTCTGTCCGGCTTTCCCGCGCTGAATGTGCGCGGCGCGGGCGAGAAGATCGCCTTGGGCTTCATCGGCGTGGGCGGCCGCGGCTCGTATCACTTGCGCGAGTTTGCCGAGATGAACGATGTGCACATCGTGGCCGCCTCGGATCCAGACCAACGCAAGCTCGACCGCGTCAAGGCGGCCTTCCCCCAAGTGCAGCTCTACCAGGATTTCCGGCGTGTGCTCGAGCGACGCGACCTCGACGCGGTCGTCATCTCCACGCCCGACCATTGGCACGCCATCCCCGCCATCTTGGCCTGCCAGGCCGGCAAAGATGTCTATGTCGAAAAACCGCTCGGCCACAACATCCGTGAAGGCCGAGCCATGGTCCAGGCCGCGCGCCGCTACGAGCGCGTGGTCCAATTAGGCACCCAACAACGCAGCGGCCCGCACTGGATCGAGGCTGTGGACCTCATCCGCTCAGGCGGGTTGGGCCAGGTCAGCCTCGTCCGGGCTTGGAACTGCTGGGACCTCCGTAGTATGCACGCGGACATGGGCAAGCCCGCCGACCAACCCGCCCCCGATGGCCTGGACTACGACCTGTGGCTGGGCCCGGCCCCGCTGCGCCCGTTCAATCCGCGCCACTTCGACTTCTACTTCTACTACTTCTGGGATTACTCCGGCGGCATGCTCTCGGCCTGGGGCGTGCACCTCTTTGACATCGTCACCTGGGCCATGGGCCCCGCCATCCAATCGGTCACCACCACCGGCGGCAAGTTCGTCTTTCCGGACGCGCGCGAGACGCCCGATTCCGCCGCCGTCCTGTTCGAGTGTCCCAACTACGTCTGGACCTACGAAGTCCGTCACGGCAACGGGAATCCTCCCTGGGGCGGCATGGACCACGGCCTCGAGTTCTACGGCACCCAGGCCTCACTCTGGATCAACCGCAACGGCTACACCCTCTGCCCCGAGAACGACCGCGCCCACCCCAAGCAGGTCCCCAGCCAAGGCATGGAGATCCAACACAAACGCAACTTCCTCGATTGCGTGCGGTCACGGCAGCGTCCGAACTCAGACGTCGAGTTGGGGCACTTGGGCAGCATCCCGGGGCACCTCGGTAACATCGCCTACCGCGTCGGCCGCCGCATCGCGTGGGATGGCACCCTCGAGACCATCCCCAACGATGCCGAGGCCCAAGCCCTGCTCGGCCGCACCTATCGCGCGCCGTGGACCCTGCCGCGAGTCGAGGCTTAAGCGCTTACCCCGCCCGACGCACCCGGAGCCGCCGTGCCGATCGTTCCGGCGAATCGGGTCCTTAGCGGCCGAGCAATCGCTGTTTCTGTTGGTCGTATTCCGTCGGGCTAATGGCTCCTGCATCCAGGGCCCGTTTCAAGTCGATTAGCTCTTGCCCGCGCGTGGGCGGCGCAGGCGCGTCGCCCCGCTTCCCCCCCACCGACCACGCACATCCAGCCGTTAAAGCGACGAGTAACACCCAGGTCGCCGCAAGTGTCCCCCGCCGAGTCGTCATGATCTTCATAGCTCTTAATGAGTCAGCTTCCTGCCCTCAGGGAATCGAGGCTCCGCAATGGCGGTCGACCTCGAGGCCGCTGAAGAATTGCCTCAGGGTGGACGTTCCATCCGCCGGCTTTGTTCAGGCCCCGCGAAATGCGGGCGTGCGCCGCCCCGACGCGACTGTCCGGCCTTCGCGGCCGGCCTCCCAGCCATCTCAGCGCAGGCCTGATTCCCCGCTATCGCCCTAAGTCTCCCGGCTCTGTACAGCCGTCAGCAGCCGTGGCTGAATGGTCAACATGCAAGCGACACTGCCACCGCTCACCCCCGGCACGTTGTACTTGGTGGCCACACCCATCGGCAACCTCGAGGACCTCACCCTGCGCGCGGTGCGCACCCTACGCGAATGCGACCTCATCGCCGCGGAGGACACCCGCCACACCGGCCACCTCCTCCGCCACCTCGGCATCGCCAAGCCGCTCCTGAGCTACTTCCATTTCAACGAAGCCCGGCGCAGCGAGGAAATCGTGGGACGGCTCCAGCACGGCGACAAAATCGCTCTGGTGACCGACTCCGGCAGCCCGGGCATCAGCGACCCGGGCGAGCGGGTCGTGCGTGCAGCGCGGGCCGCTGGCTGCCGCGTGGAACCCGTGCCGGGCCCCTGCGCGTTGATCGCCGCGCTCACTGCCAGCGGCCTGCCCACCCACGAGTTCCATTTCCTGGGTTTCCTCCCCCACAAATCGGGCCAGCGCCGTCGCGAACTCGAGCGGCTAAGCTCCGTGCCCGGGACGTTGGTGCTGTACGAGTCCCCCTACCGCATCGAACGGTTGCTAGGCGAATTGGCGGCTGTCCTGCCCGAACGGATCGTCGTGCTCGCCCGCGAGCTCACCAAACGATTCGAGCAGTTTCTGCGCGGCAAACCGGCCGAACTGCTGGCGGACACCCGCCACCACCCTCGCAAGGGCGAGTTTGTAGTCCTCATCAGCCCGGCGGAATCGTGACCAAGCCCACCGGCGACCCGTAGTGGGCCAAAGACCGACCCGACGTGTCAACTACTAAAACAATGGCACATTGAATTGCAGTCGCTACTGGCAGACAACTACATCGTGCGGTTTAGGAGGAGGCGTCCCCGCGGCTAAGCCGGCTTGAGGACGATCTTGCCGGCGAGTGTGCCGGTCTTCCCGATGGTGTTTTGTTCCTGGAGCCGATGCGCGGCGGCAGTCTCGGCGAGGGGCAACACTCGGTCGATCTTGGGCTTCAGTTGGCCTCGGGCCAACCAGTCGTTGATGTCATCGGCGCAATCGCGTTGCTCGTCCGGGTGCGCCATGAACATAACGAACCCGTGGAGGGAACAGCCCTTGACATAAAAAGGGCCGACGGGGAAAGGCGGGCGGGCCTCGCGCCCGGCCATGATCACGATGCGGCCGCGCGGGGCCAATGAGCCCACGATGCGGTCGAAGTCGGGCTCGCGCGTGGTCTCCCACCAGACGTTCACGCCGGCGGGGGCGATCTTCTTCAGGGCGGCGGGCACCTCGACGTCGGCATAGACGATGGCGTGATCGGCGCCGAGGTTCAAGACGGCTTCGGCTTTGGCAGGGCTGCCGACGGTGGCGATGACGCGGGCGCCGAGGAGCCTGGCCATCTGGACGACAGTCGAGCCGACGCCGCCCGAGCCGCCGTTGACGAGGATGGTCTCGCCACGTTCGAGGCGCGCGTCGCGGACCAGGCCGAGGTGAGCGGTGATGCCGACCAACGCCATTGCGGCGGCCTGTTCGTCACTGACCTGGGGAGGGGTAGGGTAAAGCCAGCATTCATCCACGCAAACGAACTCGGCGAAGGTACCCTGGCGCCCCAGCAGGCCCTGGTTCGAGCCCCATACGCGCATCCCGGGCTCGAAGTCGCTGGCGTCCGGCCCGGCGGCCTCGACCACCCCGGCGAAGTCGCACCCGACGATGAAGGGGCTGGGCAAGTCCATCTTGACGAGGCCGCTGCGGATGTAGGTGTCGACCGGGTTCACCGACACGGCGCCTACGCGGACGAGCACCTGGCGGCCTTGAGGAGTTGGGGTGGGCAGCTCGCCGTAGACGATGGCCTCGGCGGGACCGGTTTCGGTGATGTACGCGGCTTTCATGGCTCGACTCTGCTGGCCGAAATCTGCAGAGAGGTCTCTCAAAACTCCAAATCCGAAATCCGAATTCGCAAATCTTCTTGGCTAAGTGTTGGCGGAGCGCTTACCGCTTTCCGATACAGAACAGCTTGTGATTCGTGCGAATGAAGAGCTGGCCGTGAGCGATGGCGATGGTCGAGCGGGTCCGGTCGTCGCCCGGTTCGCCCATCTCGATCTGTTGGAGGATCTGGCCCTCGGCTGCATCGACGACGACGACATCGCCGCTGAAGTTCATCAGGTAGATCTTGCCGTCTGCGCCGGTGGGCGAGGCTTCGTACTTGGCGCGGCCGGGAGTCTCGAGGGTCCATTTGACCGCGCCGGTGCGCGGGTCCAGGCGGGTGAGGGCCCGGCGCAGGTCATTGAGCACGAAGAAGTCGCCCAGGTAGAACAGTGGCGTGGGCACGTCGGAAGAGACCTCGCGTTGCTCGTCGGTTTGCCAGGCGATGGCTGAATCCGGCAGGACGCCGTCGCCGCCGGTCTTGATGGCGTAGACGGGGGATCCCTTCGGCGCGCAGGCCAGCACGACGCCGCCGCCCACGGCAGGCGAAGGGACCAAGCGCCAATGCCCGATCTTGGTCGGGTTCCATGTGCCCCAACGCCACAGTTCCTTGCCCGTGTCCAAATCGTGGCCGGTGAGGCAGTCGCCGCCCACGACCAACAACTCGCCTCGGCCACCCTGCTCGAAGGGGATGGGTGAGGAAAACGCCTCGAGCGACTCAGCCACGGCGTCGCTCGGTCGGACATGGCGCCAGAGGGTTTGGCCCGTGGCCGGATCGAGGGCGAGCAGAAACGACTCGATGGGGCCGTCGGTGCGGCCGCGGCCGCCGACGGGGCGATTACGTTGCAGGATCTGAATGTAGAGTTTGCCGCCGTGCAACGTGGGGCTGGCGGCGAAGGTCCATTGGAAGGCGAAGTCGCCATAGTCCCGCTGCAGGTTGCGCGCCCAGAGGGTTTTGCCGGCCAGGTCATAAGCGACCAAGTCGCCGTTGCCGTAAAAGAAGACAACGCGTTGGCCGTCGGTCACGGGTGAGGGCGAGGCGTAGTTGCTCATTCGGTCGCGGGAACTACCCTCGGCCACACGGTGCCGCCAAAGAACCTTACCGCTCTGCCGGGCGAGGCCGAAGGCCTCGAGAGTCTTGGCGGGTTCGTCGGTGCTGGAGACAAAGACGTGGTTGCCGTGGATGATGGGGGTGCTGGCGCTGGGGCCGGGCAGGTCGGTTGCCCAAGCGACGTTGTCGGTCTTGGACCAGGTCGTGGGCAAGCCGGTCTCGGGCGTCGAGCCGTTGTAGGCTGGCCCGCGCCAGTGCGGCCAGTTCTCGGCGCACAGGTCGGTGGTACCGAGGCTCGCCGCCAGGCAGAGCAAGGGGAGGCTATTGCGGAACTGCCACCGGCCCGTCGCGGTCGAATTCGAGGGGACGCCTCGGCTCGAGCCGGGCCGCAGCGCGCCGGCTTTAAAGCTCCTGCCAAGGGCGCGGGAAACACGACCTGGTGCCCTCACCCCATCGCTCGGCCCTCCGCTGGGAGACGGTGCCTGGAGGGCCGGAGAGGATAGCGGTGTCGTGGGTGCTGCCACTTCGTCGGGTAGTGTGACTGCGTGTGTCTCTGCCGTCATGGTGATCATGCGTGTCGAACGGCGCGGAGCGTGCGGAAAATTAGGGACCTAGCGCAAGTCCTTTTTCCTCAGGCGGATCAAGGGCCGAAGACTTGGCAAGCGGACCGCCTTCGCGCCGGGCGCCCAGGCGGCCCCGGGCGCTCGGCCGCGACAGGAGAGGCGGAGCCTGCCGCCACTTGGTTTAACGCTTGTGGATGACAATGCTGCCGCCGCCGAGCAAGGTCCCATCGGTGGCGAGATCCGCCATATCCTCAGCACCCGGTTGATTGTCGTAAACAACCGATCCCGAACTTTCCTCCCATATCTGAATCCTGAACCGGTCGACGCGAGCCTTGCCGAGCAGTGCCCCGTCGATCGCCTTGACCAAGAACGCGTAACGGCCCTGGCCATTAATGGTCCCCCAACCCCTAAACTGCGCCTGCGCGCCGGCAACCACCAGCCACTGACAGTCCTGGCTCTTGAGATTCAGGTTTCCTGCCTGGAATCCCGCATTCCCCGAGGGCACCTTGTGGTGTTTGAGATACTTCTGCACGAAACTGGAGGTCGCTTTGGCCGGCGCCCCTGCAAAGCCCTCCAGGTCCGGGTGAAAGGCTCCTGCCGGCGAGTTGATCCAGCCACCGCCTGTGACGAAATCGCCGTTGGGATCATAAACGACAACGTACTCGAACCTGGTCTCGACAGTGTCCCCGCTTTCGTCGGTCACACGGACGGTCACAGGGTACACACCCGCCCCGAGGTACGAGTGCGTTGCCATGGTCGAGCCCACTGAGGTTGGTCCGACCTCGTCGACAAGGCTGCCATCCTGCCAATCGAAGGCGATGCGTACCTCCGTCGGTTCGCCGACTGTAGCGAAGTAGACTAACAGCGTCGCGCCTTCGCCGAGCGCGACAGGAGCGGATGGCCCGACGATGTCCAGGATTTGCGGTGTGCTATCGAACATCCCGAAAACGGTCCCGCCGAGCTCCGTGATCGACGGGCGACTCGTGGCGTCAAACGTCACCATGAACCGCCCCCCCGAGTCCGTCTGGTCGAGGTCGTCCGTCGTATCCTTGTCGGGCGACTTGCCACCGCTGCTGAGGACCGGAACCCACTTCGTCCCGTCGAAATAGCGGAGCTTGAGCTTGTTCTCCGCCGACCCGCTCACCGTGGAGGGGTAGTAGAACGCGGCTTCTGCCACATCCTGGCTGTCAGCACCGACAATCCGCAGATCGACGAATGCCCCTTCGCCAATACTGAAGGCGGTCTCTCCCACAGGGTTCGCACTGTAGCTCGCCGCCGTGATGATGACGGGGGCACCACCAGTGTTTGACAAGCGTGCCGTCACCCCCGATTCGGTAGGGCTGGTCGGGGCCGTGGATACGACTCCACTGTCATTGGGACCTACGATTTGACTCTCGACCGCTTGGACCGCGCCCCCAGCGATCGTGAACGCCAATGGTGGAGAAGGCGCACTACCGGGATTTCGCACCTGAACTCCCACCACTCGGATGAGATCGCTGGACATAAGGTCGCCAGCCAGGATCGAGCCCTCGAGTCGTTCCGAACTCACGAATGTCTGATACTCCCAGAGCTTGGCCCCTGTGGCCCCGCTCAAGGCATAGGGGCTCCCGTCCCGCGAGCCGACGTAGACCGTCCCATTGGCCCCCACCGCCGGCGAGGACAGCACCTCTCCGCGGCTCGCGTACTCCCAGCGCTTGGCGCCCGTGGCCCCCACTAGCGCATACACCTTCCCGTCCTTCCCTCCCACATACACGGTCCCTCCAGCTCCGAGCGCCGGGCTCGATTGAAAGCCGCCCGAGCCGAACTCCCACAGCTGGGCGCCACTGGCTCCATTCAGCGCGTAGACTTTCCCCTGGTCGGCCCCCACATACACCGTGCCATCGGCTCCAATTGCGGGGGAGCCAGACACGCTCGAGCCGGTGGCAAACTGCCAGCGTTTCGCTCCTGTCGTCCCCTCCAGAGCGTAGAGATTCCCATCATCGCACCCGATGTACACTCTTGTTCGAGTGCGCTTGGTCGAGGTGACACCGTTGCCACAATGGTCGTGGTGGCGACAAATCGGTGGCCAACGTTGTCCACGATGACGCCAAAGCCTTCCATCGTTCTCACGCCCAACAAGGCCATGTCGCCCGGTTCGGCGAACACCACCTCATCCACCGTTTCGAAGCCTTCAGCGCTGAGGATGGCGTAGCCGGTTTCGCGCGTGACCAACTGCTTGGTGGCGGTTGTGAAGTTGCGTTTGCGCACTGGGTTGACTTTGATACTGGCGAGGAAGTCCTTGGGCAGCCAAGTCAGTTCGGAACCCGTATCCACCAGCACCTCTACCGGCGGGGTCTTGAGGCCCTCGTCCTTCGGATTCCGTGCCACGATGCTCACTCGGAACAGGCTCACGGTTGGGAGATTAGCTCCGAAGCACCAGGGGGCAAGCGAAGATCCAGCAGTTCTCATTATGGCGTGAGGCGCTGCTGGAGGGTTCCCAGCTCCGGGGTTTGGAGCAGCTTCACCCAGCGGCAAAGGGTCGCATGGGAGTCGGGCTTGCAGGTGAAGAGGAAGTGGAAGCCGTAGAGCAAGGTACGCCGGCAGAAGGGTTGATGCGCGTCGAGGTCCTCACCCAGCAGCGTCACGGTCCCTGAAAGACAATGCGCGGCATTCTGTTGGAGCCAGCGTTTGGGGGCGGCGATCCTGCAATCCTGCTTGGTGAGACCGTCCTGGGGGGTGATGACCTCGGCGCGCCCCGGGGCGACGACGACCGGTGGTGGCGCCGACGCCGATCCATCCGGCTGCCCGGTAGCTGGCGGCGCCGAAACGGTCGCGCTCGACAGAGGTCTCGACCAGATGAACCGGATGGAGGTAGCGCGCCTGCCAGTCGCGGCTCAGACGTCGGGTCATCTGCCCTAACAGGCGGCTGGCCAATCCGGGCGCGCGCATCCAAGGCAGGATGAGAAGATGTGTTTGGCTGATCGCCAGGCCGAGGCGCTGGCGCCGCGTTGCGCCACCCCCACAAGGCACACAGTTCGCGGGACAGTCGCGTCCGATGCCAGGTGGGATGCTCGGCCCGCCAAGCCCGGATTTAGGCTAGGTCGTCCGAGCTGCGGGTGCGCCCCTGGAGGATCCACTCGCGTGCCATCCACCGTCGGTAGCGCGGAAAGGGGGCAGTCCGTTCCGAAAAGAATGAGGGAATCTTGTCCCCCCTCTTCCCGCGATGGCCCTGAGCCTCGCCGCTTCGGCCACGCCTAAAATCCTACATGCCAAAATGAGAACTGCTCTGGAGCGTGCCGGCTCACTTGACGCGAAAAACTCCTGAAGGGTAGGCTCCCAGCGTGGCAGCGTTGACAATCGAACTCCCGCAATACGAGGCGCGGACGGGTTTCAACCTGAGCCGGTGGGCTGAACTGCTCGCGGATCCTGAATTGGCCAAGTTCGAGGGCCGCATCGAGACGGACCGCCACGGTCACATCCTTATGAGTCCCCCACCCGCCCCGAATCATGGAAGCTACCAACTGGAGATTGGCCACCGGCTCAGGACGCTACTGCGGCGCGGGCGCGTGCTGACGGAGTGCCCGATCTCGACGGCTGACGGCGTCAAAGCGGCCGACGTGGCTTGGGCCTCGCCAGAGTGCATGCGCGAGCTCGGCAACCGGCTGTGTTTTCCCCACGCGCCGGAGATCTGCGTTGAAGTCCGCTCGCCTGGTAACACCGAGGCCGAGATTGAGGAGAAGACCGCGCTCTATTTGGACGCCGGCGCAAAGGAAGTCTGGATCGGCTCGGCATCCGGGGCGATGACTTTTTTCGGGCTGATCGGCGACAGGTTGCTGAGCGGTTCGCGGCTCTGTCCGGGGTTTCCGACGCGGGTCAGCTTACGCTAAAACCCGCGCAGGGATCGCCCGTCCCCGGTCAGTATCGGTAGTGCTCCGGTTTGTACGGACCTTCGACCGGGACGCCAATGTAGTCGGCTTGAGGTTGGGTGAGCTGGGTCAAGCGAACGCCAATCTTCTGGAGGTGAAGGCGGGCGACTTCTTCATCCAACTTCTTGGGCAGTCGATAGACGCCGGTTTTGTAGGTGTCGCGGTTGGCCCAGAGATCGAGCTGGGCGAGGCACTGGTTGGTGAAGCTGTTGCTCATGACGAAGCTCGGGTGGCCTTCGGCGCAGCCGAGGTTCACAAGGCGGCCCTCGGCGAGGAGGTAAATAGCGTGGCCGCTGGGCAGGACGTATTTGTCGACTTGCGGCTTGATGTTGACGCGCGCGACCCCTGGGGCGGCGTTGAGGCGGTCGACTTGGATCTCGTTATCGAAGTGGCCGATGTTGCAGACGATGGCCTGGTCTTTGAGCTCGAGGAGGTGCTCGAGGGTGATGACATCCCGGTTGCCGGTGGCGGTGACGTAGAGGTCGGCTTGGCCCAGGGTGTCTTCGATGCGGGCCACCTGGAAGCCTTCCATGGCGGCTTGGAGGGCATTGATAGGGTCGATCTCGGTGACGATGACACGGGCGCCGAAGCCGCGCAGGGACTGGGCGCAGCCTTTGCCGACATCGCCATAGCCGCAGACGACGGCGGTCTTGCCTGCGATCATGACGCCTAAGGCCCGTTTGAGTCCGTCGGCGAGAGACTCCCGACAGCCGTAGAGGTTGTCGAATTTGGACTTGGTGACGGAGTCGTTGACGTTGATGGCGGGGACCAGGAGTTTGCCGGCTTCGAGCATCTGGTAGAGCCGGTGAACGCCGGTGGTGGTTTCTTCGCTCACGCCTTTCCATTCCTTAGCGGCTTGGGTGAACCAGCCCTGGCGCTCGGTGGCGCAGCGCTTGAGCAGGTTCTTGATCACGGTCTCTTCCTGGCTGCCGCTGGGGCTGTTCACCCAATCGCTGCCCTGCTCCAGTTCGTAGCCCTTGTGGAGCAGCAGGGTGGCGTCCCCACCGTCGTCTACGACGAGTTGCGGGCCTTGCCGGCCCGGATGCGTGAGCGCGGCGAGGGTAAACTCCCAGTATTCCTCGAGGGTCTCGCCTTTGTGGGCAAAGACACTGATCCCCGCCTGAGCGATGGCGGCGGCGGCGTGGTCCTGGGTCGAGAAGATGTTGCAGGAGGCCCAGCGCACCGAGGCGCCCAACTCGACCAAGGTCTCGATGAGGACCGCGGTCTCGATGGTCATGTGCAGGGAACCGGACACGCGCACACCCGCCAAAGGTTTAGCGGGGCCGTGCTTGGCGCGAATCGCCATCAGGCCGGGCATTTCGTGCTCGGCGACCTCGATTTCTTTGCGGCCCAGTTCGGCCAGGCTGAGGTCGCGGACCTGGAAATCCGGCGCGGTGCGTCCCTTGCCGCTCTTGTCGGGGCCGGGTTTGGGGTTGGCCTCAGGGGATTTGGTCCGGGGGTGAGGGAGCTGCGTCGTGGGCATGATGATGGGTCGGTGACTGAGGATTTGCGGCCGGGGCCGTCGGTTACTTGAGGGCGCGCTTGAGGGCCGCGGTTTTGTCGGTGCGTTCCCAGGTGAGTTCGGGGTCGACCTTGCCGAAGTGGCCGTAGTTGGTGGTCTTGGTGTAGATGGGGCGCAGGAGGTTCAGTTGCTTGACGATGTCCGCCGGCTTGAAGCTGAAGACCCGGCAAACGGCGGCGGTGAGTTTCTCGTCGCTTACAGCGCCGGTGCCGAAGGTGTCGACCGCAACCGAGACGGGGTCTGGGTAACCGATGGCATAGGCGAACTGGATTTCGCAACGGTCCGCCAAGCCGGCCGCCACGATGTTCTTGGCCACGTACCGGCCCATGTAGGCGGCGCTGCGGTCGACTTTGGACGGGTCTTTGCCGCTGAAGCAACCGCCGCCGTGGCGACCCATGCCGCCGTAACTGTCGACGATGATCTTGCGCCCGGTCAGGCCGGTGTCGCCTTGGGGTCCCCCGACCACAAACCGGCCGGTGGGGTTGATCAGGTAGGTGGTGTCGCGGGTGAGGAGGTTTTTCGGGAGCACCTTGCGGATCACGTTGGCAACGATGAACCGCTCGATCTCCGCGTGGTCGACGGCGTCGGTATGCTGGGTCGAGACCACCACGTTGGCGATGCGGACCGGCCGATGATCGACGTACTCGACGGAGACCTGGCTCTTGGCGTCCGGGCGGAGCCACTTGACTTTGCCGGTCTTGCGGATTTGGGTGAGTTGGCGGCCCAAGCGATGGGCGAACATGATCGGCGCCGGCATCAACTCGGGAGTCTCGTTGCAGGCGTAGCCGAACATGAGCCCCTGATCGCCGGCGCCTTGCTCGGCCTTCTTCTTGCCTTCGGCGGCGCGGGCGTCGACGCCTTGGGCGATGTCCGGCGACTGCCGCGTGACAATATTCATGACGAAGACCTTGTCCGCATGGAAGAGGTCGTCGTCGTTGACATAGCCGATGTCGCGGATCGCTTGGCGGGCGATGGCGGTGAAGTCGAGTTGGGCGTGCGTGGTGATCTCGCCGCCCACCACCACGACGTTCGACTTGGCGTAACACTCGCAGGCCACGCGGCTGGACTTGTCTTGCGCGAGGCAGGCGTCCAAGACCGCGTCGGAGATGGTGTCGCAGACTTTGTCCGGGTGGCCTTCGCCGACCGACTCGGACGAGAAGATAAATTGTTTGCTCATGCGTGATGGACCAGGGGTCTGTGCGCCCGAGGGGAACCGGGCCGACGGAGGGCCGAGGCGACCGCGGGACTGAACAGACATATTGACGTATCGCGATGCGAAGATATAACGGCGGGCAGCACCGTCAACTGGTATTTTCAGCGGGGCGGTGCCAAACGACGGCCGCGCCATGTCCGCCACCTTGAAAGCCCTCCGGGCCCTATCGGATCCGACGCGCCTGCGCATTTTGGCCTTGCTCGACAAAGCGGAGCTCTCGGTCAACGAGCTGCAGGAGATCACGCATATGGGCCAATCCCGCATCTCGACACATCTGGGCTTGCTGCTAGAGGCGGGTCTGCTCGAGTCGCGGCGCGAGGGGCGACGGACGTTCTACCGGGTGCGGCCGCCGGTGGACGAGGGGCAAGGGCAGTGGCTGCGTTGGGCCGAGCGGGGGGCGAGCGAGTTGCCGGAATCGGGGGCGGACCAGGTGAACCTGAGGCGGATTGTGCGTCGGCGGGCCGATCGGGCGCAGGTCTATTTCAACCAAGTGGCGGGCCGGTTCGATCGCCGGTACGGGCCGGGGCGGTCCTGGCAGGCGTTTGGGCAGATGCTGCTGCGGATTTTGCCGCCGTTGGCGGTGGCGGATTTGGGGTCAGGCGAGGGTCTCGTGAGCGGGCTCTTGGCGGCCCGTTGCCGGAAGATCATCGCGGTGGACAATTCGGAGAAGATCGTGCGATTCGGCGCGGCCCAGGCGAAGAAGAACGGGCTGAAGAACCTCGAGTTCCGCCTGGGCGATTTGCAGGATCCGCCGATCGAATCGGGGAGTGTGGACTTGGTGATTTTGAGCCAGGCCTTGCATCACGCGGTGGAGCCGGCCCGCGCGATCAGTGGCGCGCATCGGGTTTTGCGGCCGGGCGGCCAGGTGATGATCCTGGATTTGTTGGCGCACCGGTTCGAGCAGGCGCATGAATTGTACGGCGATCGCTGGCTCGGCTTCAGCGAGAGCGACCTGCAGCGGTGGCTCGAGGAGGCGCGGTTCAAGGCGGTCGAGATCGCCGTGGTCGCTCGCGAGGAGCAACCGCCTCAGTTCGAGACGATTCTGGCCGCCGGCGTCAAGTGAGCCGGGGCGGGTCGTCGGCGACCATGCTGTCGATTTCCCCTTGGTGGAGGCGGGTGCGGAGCCGCAGCCGGGGGCGCGTCTGGCGGGCGGACCGGATGACCTGGCCGGTGGCGGCATCGAGGGTGATCGAGTAGCCGCGGGCCAGGACCTGGGCCGGGGAGAGCACGCGCAAGCGCGCGGCGAGCGAGGTCAGCCGTTGGCGGCATGTGCTGGCGCGATGCCGGCCGCGCTCCCGCAGCAGGGCGGCCAGGCGACCTAAGAGTTCCTGGTGGCGGCGCAGGGTCTCGGCAGGGTGGACACTGGTCCAGCGCATGCGGGTGGCCTGCCAGACGCGGCACGCCTCGCGCCAGCGCGCCAGTGCCCGGCGCGGCAGAGCTGCCGTGGCTTCATCCCAGCGTTGCCAATGTTCGCGCAGGGCGCGTCGAGGGTGCCGCCGCGCGAACCGGTGGCCGCACTGGTCCAACGCCTCACGCGCTGCCGCGAGCCGTTGTCGGGTCCAGCGCTGCAATCGGGCGCGCGCCTCCGCCACAAACCGGCGGGTGGCGAAGGCGGCTTCGGTGACGATTTCAGCGGCGGCGGTGGGTGTCGCGGCGCGGAAATCGGCGACGAAATCGCTGATGGTGAAGTCGATCTCGTGGCCGACGGCGGAGACCACCGGCAGCGCCGAGTGGTAGATGGCGCGCGCGAGGACCTCTTCGTTGAAGGCCCAAAGGTCCTCGAGACTGCCGCCGCCACGGGTGAGCAGGAGCAAGTCGAGCCGGCCGGGGGCAGGTTGTGCGGCGGACCATTGGTTAAGCCGGCATAGGGCGTCGGCCATTTCCGCAGCCGCGCCGTCGCCTTGGACACGGCAGGGGCACAGGACCAGTTCGAGGCCCGGGTGCCGGCGTTGGAGGACGTGGAGGACGTCGCGCAGGGCGGCGCCGGAGGGGGAGGTGATGACGCCGATGCGCTGCGGGAGGCGCGGCAGGGGCCGTTTCCGCTCGACGGCGAACAGGCCCTCAGCCTGGAGTTTCTGTTTGAGCGCCTGGAAGGCGAGCTGCAGAGCGCCGACACCCTGCAGTTCGATAGCCTTGACGAGGAGTTGGTGTTGGCCGCGCGGTTCGTACACGGTGAGCTCGCCCGCGAGCACCACCTTAGCGCCGTCCACCAAGCACTGGCGCTGGGTTTTGGCCTCGCCGCGGAAGAGGACGCAGTTGAGTTGTGCCTGGGCGTCCCGCAGCGTGAAGTAACAGTGGCCGGAGGCCTGGAGGCGCAGATTCGTGATTTCGCCGGAGACCCAGAGGGAACCGAACTGTTGTTCCAGGAGGCGCTTCACCTGGCCCGTGAGTTCCGAGACCGTCAAGACGCGGCGGGCCTGCGCGGCGGGAACCAGCTCACCGAAGTCCCACTGTGATTGGACGGTCCTGGGCATTGGAGAGGCGCGCCTACTTAGGAGGTCACCGCGATGGAGTAGGACTGGGCAGCAGGGCGCGCCGCGGATGGCGAACTCTGCCTGCAACCGGCTGTCGAACCTGAGGGCTCACAAAGAGGAGGGCGTGCCGGGAAACTCCGGGGGCACCGATTCCGAGACTCGGCGGATGGACCGGGCGCAGCCGCTGGCCGGGTCGAGGTCCAGGAGGGCGCCTTGCAGCCGCACGCGGCCGGAGGCCACCTCGAAACGCTGAGGCAGGTTGGTGGTGAAGCGGCGGATGACCGGTGCGACCTTCCGGCCCAGCACGCTATCGTGCGGCCCGGTGAAGCCCGCGTCGGTCAGATAGGCCGTGCCGCCGGGCAAGATCTGGTCGTCAGCAGTTTGGACATGAGTATGGGTGCCTATGACGGCGGAGACTTGGCCGTCGAGGAAGCGGGCTAGGGCGATCTTCTCCGAAGTGGCTTCCGCATGCAGGTCCACGAAGATTAGAGGCGTTACCGCCCGGAGGCGCTGCACCTCGGCGGGCAGACACAGGAACGGGTTGTCCAACTCCGGCAGAAAGACCCGTCCTTGCACGTTCACGACCGCGAGGGTCACGCCGGAGGGCAAAGGCAGGAGGGTGCTCCCCTGGCCGGGCGCGCCCGGTGGGTAATTGAGGGGCCGGAGGACGCGCGGCTCGGTTTCGAGCAACTGGGCAGCTTCTTTGAAATCCCAGACGTGATCGCCCGTGGTCAGCACGTCCACACCCGCGTCGAGCAATTCCGCCGCGGTGTTTTTGGTGATGCCGGCGCCGCCGGCGGAGTTCTCGCCATTGGCGACCACGACCTCGACCTCCCATTCGGCGCGGAGTCTACCCACCAAGACACGAATGGCTCGTCGGCCCGGTTCGCCAACGATGTCCCCGATGAAAAGCAGGCGCACGGCCTGAGGCTAGGGGCTCGCGATCCACTAGCAAGCAAAAGCACGAACGCCTGCCCGTTCGGGCAGGCGTTCGGCACAGAGAATCTTGCGAGCTGGAGGCGCGAACTCGGACTATGGCCGCGCGTAGTCGGCACCGAAGGTATCGCGTCCGGAGACGTTGTTCGGCGTACCGCGCGTATCGAAGCCCGGCGCACCGGGGTTAATGGGCGTGGTCCCCGGATTAAGGGTCGGCCCGCCTAGGGCTGCGACGGCGGCACGCGAACTGCGCGCGACGGTCGGCACGGGCTGCACTTGGGCGATGCGGACGGCTAGTTCAGGCGCCGCCTTCGACACCGCCGCGACGATCGCTGTCCCCTCGTCTGGGGCGGCAGAGGCGGCCGCGCGCGCGATCTCGACCGCTTGAGCAGGGTTGATTTCGGCCGCAGCAGCCGCGACGGCCGCCGCGAGGTTCGGCGCGACTGCCGAGATGGCGCCGACGAGCGGCGCAGCGACCATGGGTTGCTGCTGCAAAATGACTTGGACGCTGGCGATGGCTACGTCTTTGCGGTCGGCGGCCTTGGCTTTGGCCACCAAGTTCGCCGCTTTAGCCGCCAGTTCGGTCACCGGCACCTTCTGGATGGCTTTAGCCACGACGACCTTCTGCGATTCGACGCTTCCGTAGGCAGGGGCAATGGCTACGGCTGCCGCAGCGACGAAGACTCCACAGGCCCACTTCAGACTCATCTGTTTCATAGTTTTCGCTTCCAAACGTTCCTTACGACTTTCGACTGGTCAATCCCTTAGCACACGGCTCTGCGGCCAGTCAATAGATTTTTGGACTTTTTTGAAGCCCACCAACTCGAACAGACCCCAGATTACCAAGCCTTTCGGGCGAGAATACGCCTCCGCCATACCGCCCCGTTCCGTGCTTTGCCAGAGCCGAAACGCGACGGCAACAGCTCGTGGGTTGGCGAGCTGGAAACCCATGGCGCCGACGGCGGCGCGCCTTTCGAGGTTGTGGTGCGGCGAAGCTTGGGTTTTCATCCGCCCATGACAAGTGCTGAAGCGCTCCAAGTATTCCGGGATTCCGGCGCGTTGCTCGAGGGCCATTTCGTGCTGCGGAGCGGCCTCCATAGCCGGCAGTACTTCCAGTGCGCCCTCGCCCTGCAACACATGCCGGTGGTCGAACGGTTCGGCCGGGCCCTGACCGACCAGGTGCGGCCCCTGGGGGCGCAAACGGTGGTTTCGCCGGCGATGGGCGGGCTGGTGATTGGCCAAGAGGTGGCTCGCCAACTCGGGTTGCGGTTCATCTTCGCCGAGAAAGAGGAGGGCCGACTTTGCCTGCGGCGCGGGTTCAAGATTGCCTCGGGCGAGAAGTGTTTGGTGGTCGAGGACGTGGTGACGCAAGGGGGGCGCGTGCAAGAGACGATGGACCTGGTGCGGGCGGGTGGGGGCGAGGTGTTGGGGGTGGCGGTGGTGGTGGATCGGTCCAACGGCAGGGTCGGCTTTGGGGTGCCGCTGGTGAGTCTGGTGGCGCTGCGCGTGGAGGCCTTCCTGCCGGACCAGCTTCCCCCGGATCTGGCGGCGCTCCCCGCCGTGAAGCCAGGCAGCAAGTGACCCAAGCCTGACCGGGCTCGACACTCGGGAGCGATCCTGGAACGATGCGCGCCTGTGAAGCAATCGATCGTGACGCTGGACATGGAAGGCGTGTTGACGCCGGAGATCTGGATTGCCGTGGCGGAGAAGACCGGCCTCGAACGGTTGCGCCTCACGACGCGGGATGTGCCCGACTACGATGTCTTGATGCGCGGGCGCCTGCAGATTTTGGCCGAGCACGACCTGCGTTTATCGGACATTCAGGGGGTGATCGCCACGCTTGAACCGCTGGCGGGCGCTCGTGAGTTTCTCCAGGCACTCCGCAGTCAAACCCAGGTCATCATCCTCTCGGACACCTTCGAGCAGTTCGCCACCCCGCTGTTGCGGCAGCTCGACTGGCCCACGCTCCTATGTCACCGGTTGGTGGTCGACAACGACCGCATCGTCGGCTATCGCCTGCGTCTCCCGGACCAGAAACAGAAGGCCGTCGAGGCCCTGCGCAGTCTGAATTACCAGGTCATTGCGGCGGGTGATTCCTACAACGACACCGCCATGCTGGGGGCGGCGGATGTGGGTTTGCTGTTTCGTGCCCCTGCTAACGTTCGCCGGGAGTACCCTCAGTTTGCGGCGGTGGACACCTACGAGGACCTGCTCCGGCTGCTGCGCGCGACCCAGGCCTGAGGCATCCGGGGCGCCCGCCGGAGACTCAGTCTTCCGGCTTGGTGTCGCGGGTGGTTAGGTCGCGCAGGGCTGCCTTCACGTCTTTGCTCCCGTAGAGCATGGCATGGACCTCGGCGATGATGGGGGTGGCGACGCGGTGTTGGCCGGCCAGTTGCCAGGCCGCCCGACAGGTGGGGTACCCTTCCGCCACCGTCACCGAGTCGGCGAGGATGCGCGCCAGGGCCTCGCCGCGCCCGAGGCGCTCTCCCAGGGTGCGGTTCCGGCTCAGGGGCGAGAAACAGGTGACCACCAGATCGCCCAACCCGCTGAGGCCGGCGAAGGTCTCTGGCTGGGCGCCACACGCGGCGCCCAGGCGGCGGATTTCCGCGATCGCCCGCGTTACCAGCGCCGCTTTCGAGTTGTCCCCGAATCCCAGGCCGTCACAGACCCCCGCCGCAATCGCGATCACGTTCTTGAGCGCCCCGCCCAACTCGACGCCCAGAATGTCCGAACTCGTGTAAACGCGAAAGGCCGGCCGATGAAACAGCTCCTGCACCAGGCGCGCCGCCTCGGGATCGCGGCTGGCGGCCACCGCCGCCGTGGGCGTGCCCCGCGCCACCTCGAGGGCCAGCGTGGGTCCGGACAAGGCGGCGACGCGGGCGCGGGGGCAGGAGGCCTCGAGGACGCCGCTCATCGTCAGGCCGGTGTCGAATTCGATGCCTTTGGTCACACTGATCAGGAAGCCCGTGAAGTCCTTAAGCACCTGGCTGATGGCGCGGAAAGCCTTTGACGGTACCGCCAGCACCACCACCTCGCTTCCGCGCCAGGCTTGCCCGAGGTCCGGCTCGAACCGCCACGGGCCCGGCAGCTCGATTCCCGGCAAGTATTTCCGGTTCATTCCGCTCGCCGCCATGACCCCGAGATTGGCTGTGTCGTGGTCCCAAAGGGTGAGCTCGTGCCCACCGGCGTGCAGGTGACGCGCCAAGGCGGTGCCCCAAGCGCCGGCCCCGAGGAAGGCAACCTTCATGCGGGTGGAGGCGGAGGCGGCAGGCTGGGGGGAGGCCGCCCGTATTTGGGTTCGGTTCCAGCCCACAAACGCCGGAGGTTAGCCCGGTGCGCGTGGATCGCCAGCAGACTCAGGGCGGTGCCGGCCACAACCAGCAGCCCGTTTTGGCGCACGACCCACACCGCCAACGGCAAGGTCGCGGCGGCCGCCACCGAGGCCAGCGAAACGTACCGGCTCAGGCTGAACACCAGCAGCCACACGCCCAGCGCAATCGCCAGCGACAGGGGAATCAAGACCAGCAACACCCCAGCGCTGGTGGCGATGCCTTTGCCCCCTTTCCAGCCCAGCCAGCAAGGGTAATTGTGCCCCACGATGGCGCACACACCGGCCACCACTTGGGGCAGCTCCGGTCCCAGGGCGCCGCCGCCGATGCCGCACCACCCGGCCCACGTCGGCGCCAGCCCACAGGCCAGGGCTCCCTTGACGGCGTCCACGACCAAGACGAAGATCCCGGTCGGCCGACCGAGGGCACGCGAGACGTTGGTGGCGCCGATGTTCCCACTGCCCACGCGGCGGATGTCGACGCCGCGGGCGCGGGCCACCAAGTAGCCGGTCGGCACGGAGCCCAAGAGGTAAGCCGCCAGGCCAATCGCCAGATAGGCAAGCATCGCCACGCCGAGAATCTAGGTGAGCGCATCCGGAAATCGCAAGTGTGTTCCCACCTCTCACCGGCCGGGGAGCAGGCCGCGGCGTGGGGTCCGGTGTCCGGGTTGGTGCCTCGGGTTGGGGTTTTTGGCGGCGACGACGGCGCGGCTGTGGGGGTTGGTGTTCGTGGCAACGGCGGATCCGGAGTTTCACACCGCCCCGCCGGGCGGGGATTTGGCGGGTAGCGGTTGGCAGTATCAAGGGGAGTGGCAGTCGTTCACGGGCACGCCGATCGCCCCGAGTCTGTTCCTCACCGCTCAACATGTCGGCGGCGCCGTCGGCGACCCCTTCACGCTCGGCGGCCGCACGTACGCCACGTTGGCCGTCTTTCCCGATCCAGAGAGCGACCTGACCATCTGGCAGGTTTGCGGTGCCTTTCCCGAATTCGCCCCGCTCTACACCGATCAACAGGAGGTGGGCAGCGTCTGTGTCCTGTTCGGCCGCGGCCTTGGGCGGGGCGATCCGGTCTGGCAGACCAATGGTCCAACGGTCAGCACCAGCGGCTGGCTCTGGGGCGGCGGCAGCGGGCGCTTGCGTTGGGGCAAGAACGAAGTAGCGAGTGTGGTCGAGGCCGGGGCGGGCCTGGGCAGTCTGTTGAAGGCAACCTTTGACGCTGCGGGCGGGCCCGAGGAGGCGACCTTGGCGGCCGGCGATTCTGGGGGCGGGGTATTTATGCGGGTCGGCCAGGGCTGGGCGCTGGCCGGCATCGCTTACGCCGTGGACGGGCCGTTCCGGCGCACCCTGGACGGCCCAACCTTCAGCGCGTCGTTGACCGACATGCGCGGGTTCTACGCGCAAACCAGCACCGGCGACTGGTCTCTTATCCCGCGGGGGCCGAGCGCGCGACCCGGCGGGCTGTACGCGACGCGGGTCTCGGCTCGCCGGGCTTGGATCCAGAGCGTGATCGCCGCGCACGACCCGGAAGCCGGCCAACCGACGCTGCTAGCGTCCGAGACCGTCGATGGCGAGTACCGCGAGGCGGCGGAGGTCGAGGTGGATCTCGTCCGCCGCACGATGAGTGTGCCTGTGCCGGTCACGCACCGTTTCTACAGGCTGCGCCACTGTCAGCCGGTTCGGCTTCGGTCCGTTACGCGGGCGAGTGACCGGCTCGAGTTGACATACGACTGAGGCGCGGTCAGGGCGTCACGGCGAGGCGTTCCTCGTTCCGCTCGCGCTTCATGAGCAGCCCTTGCTCTTTGTAGGGCTTGAGGATGAAATGCGTCGCCGTGGACAACACGCCTTGGATCGTAGCCAGCTTCTCCGAAACGAACATCGCCACCTCGCGCAGGCCCTGCCCCTCGACCTCGACCAACAAATCGTAGGCCCCCGACATCAAATAGCAGGACCGGACTTCGGCATACTTGGCCACCCGCTCGGCAATCCGGTCGAAGCCGCCTTCGCGCTCGGGGGTGATCTTGACCTCGATGACCGCCCGCACACTCTCGAGGCCCAGCTTCTCTTCGTTAAGAATGGTCCGGTAACCCAGAATGACCTGGTCCGCTTCGTAGGCCGCAATGCGGGCCTCGACCTCGCTTTCCGGCACGCGCAGCATGGCCGCTAACTGCGCCGGTTTGTAAGCCGCGTTTTCGCACAGGAGTCGGAGCAATGGATCCATGCCCCAGCTTTAACCGCGCCTCGGAACCGCGCCAAGTCAGAAAGCGCCATCCCCAGAGCGCCACCGCTGCGCCGGGGCCGTTTCCATTTCCCCGTTCCCAACCCGGCCTTCAACGGCTTTACTGGCGGGGTGCAGACTGAGGGCGGCTACCGGCTGGTTCAACTCGCTCACGGCGCCTGGAGCGTGCGCTCGCTCGAGGTGGGGGAGACGTTTCACCCGGTCATTGGCCCGGTGGCCGAGGCGGAGGCGCTCTACGTGCGCCAGTTACGGCTGGCTGAACGGGCGGCCGCGACCGCCGGTGAGTTCGTGGTTTGGGACGTCGGGTTGGGTGCGGCGGCGAATGTTTTGGTGTTCCTGCGGGCGGCGGCACGCCAACCCGGCGCGCTGCGTGTGGTCAGCTTCGATCGCACGCTCGCAGCGCTCGAGTTTGGCCTGACCCAGGCCCAACAGCTCGAGTACTTCTGCGACTTCGAGTCGTTGGTGCGGGAGCTGCTTGCCCACCGCCGCGCCACCCGAGACGGCGGGGGCCAACGGCTAACCTGGGAGGTGCACTTGGGCGATTTCCCAACCCTGTTGCGGCAACCCCAGGCCGCCGACTGGCCCAAGCCGCACGCGATCATGTTCGACGCATTCTCTCCGGCGCGGAACCCCGAGATGTGGACCTTGCCCCTATTCACCGAGCTGTTCCGAGCGCTTGACCCGAGCCGGCCCTGTGTGTTGCCCACGTATTCGCGCAGCACGCTGCTGCGGGTGACGCTGCTCTTGGCCGGCTTCTACGTCGGGGCTGGCCAGGCCACCGGTGACAAGGAAGAAACCACCATCGCCGCGAACACGGCGGAGCTAGTCGCCGCCCCGTTAGACCGGCGCTGGCTGCAGCGGGCGCGGCGCTCGGCCAGCGCCGAACCCCTGCGCGAGCCCATTTATCGCCAACGCCGCCTGACCGAGGAGACCTGGGACCGATTGCTGGCCCATCCGCAGTTCCGCTAACCGCCCACGCCACGCCTGGCCGCGCGTCAGCGCGCTTGCATTCTCGGGTTGACAGGGGCACGACGAAGGCCCAAACCGTCCCCCAAAGGGGCGGCCCAACACGGGCGCGCTCAAGCAAACCCAACTAGGCCAGGAGGGTCGACGATGCGAATGAGCGGGTGGATGCTGACATGGCTCGCTGCGGGAGCGGTCATACGTGCGGAATCGGCGGAGCTGACGCCGGCGGCTATGATGTCTTGGACCGTCGTCAGCCATCCTTCGTCGACGGAGTCCGAACGGTACGCCGCCAGCGAGTTCCAGCGCCTGTTTGAAGGGCTGACCGGTGCGCGGATACCCGTGACGGAGACCGCGCCAACCGGTGGGGGGGCCGTGTTCATCGGGCCCGAGGCGGCGCGGCGTCCAGACCAACCGGCCGATCCCGAAGCGTGGGGCGAGGAAGGGTTCCGCATACAGGTCGGGGCCCGAGCCCTGTGGATCGAGGGGGGCCGCCCCCGGGGCACGCTCTATGGGGTTTACGAGTTCTTCGAGGCGTTGTGCGGCGTGCGGTTTCTGACGCACGACCATACGCATTACCCAGCCGAGGCGGCGCAACGCGCCATCCCCCTGGGCACCCACGAAGTGAAGCCGACCTTCGCCTTTCGCTGGTCTTACTATGGCGAGAACAGTCGGCACCCGGAGTACGCCGCGCGCCTGCGGGTTAACACGGTGAGCGACGATCCCAAGCTGGGCGGGCGGACCGGGTACCGGTTGGTGAGCCACAATGTGGCCTACCTGGTGCCGCCAGCTCAATATGGACAGGCGCATCCCGAGTACTACGCGCTGGTGGGTGGGGAACGGAGGCTCGATCAAGGCGGTGGCGGCCCGCAATTGTGCATGACCCATCCGGACGTGCTCGAACGGGTCGTGCAGGCGGTCCTGGACGAGATCCGCCGCCATCCTGAAGTGCGCAACTTTAACGTGGCGCAAATGGACAACGAAGGCTACTGCACCTGTCCCGGCTGTGCGGCCATCGACGCGCGCGAGGAGTCTCATGCCGGCGCCACCCTCGCGTTGGTCAACGCCGTGGCCGAGCGCATCGAACCGCTGCACCCGGAGGTCCTGATCAGCACCTACGCCTACCAGTACACCCGCAAGCCGCCCAAGACCCTGAAGCCGCGGCGCAATGTCCTGATCCAGTTGTGCAGCATCGAGTGCTGCGACTTCCACGCCATCGACGACCCGGCGTGTCCGTTGAACCGGTCGTTCTGCCAGGACCTCGACCGCTGGCAACAGCTCGCCTCGCACCTCTTCATCTGGCACTACAACACCAATTTCAAAGGCTATCTGTTGCCCTTCCCGAATCTGCGCAGCATCGGCCCCAGCGTCGCCTGTTTCGCCAAAAACAAAGGCCGCGGCGTCTTTATGCAAGCCGCCGGAAACGGTTTCGCCACCGAGTTGAGCGACTTGCGCAACTACGTCATGGCCCGGTGCCTGTGGCGGCCCGGCCGGGATAGCTGGCAGGAAGCGCAGGAATTCTGTCGCCTCCACTACGCCGAGGCCGCCGGACCCATCCTCGCTTACCTCGAGTACTACCACGACCTGGTCAGCGCCGCCGGGGTGCATCCGACGTGTTTCCCGACCGAAGCCGCCTTGGCCATCGGGCCCGAGTCGGCCCGGAGGATCGTGGCGTATTTCCAGGACGCGCTCGCCCTGGCGCGCTCGGAGGCCGTGCGGGACCGCGTCGCGAAGGCCTCGTTGTGCGCTTACCGCGCCGCGCTCAGCGCGGCCAGCATGCGCTTGGTTTACCGCGACGGCGTTTGCCGCCCGGACTTGACGGGGTTCGGTCCCGATCTGGTCGAGCGCTACGCCGCGTTGTGTACGCGCTTCGGCGTCACGATGGAAGATGAGCACCTCCCGGTGGCGCCGTTCCTCGAGGCGACGCGGCGGCTCCACGCCGGGCTCGAGGCGGTTCGGCTCGAGAACGACTTCTGGCGGGTGATCCTTCTGCCCGAAAGCAACGGCAAAGTGGTCGAGATGACCTACCGGCCCACCGGCCGCAATGTGGTGCACGCCCGGCGCTCGTTCACGCGGTTTCGACATGAAGAATGGGTCCGCCAGGGCGAAGGCCCGACCTCCCCGAACATCGTGGCGTTCGGAGCGCAAGCCGACCCCAACCAGGCCGTACTCTCCCTGACCACGAGCGACGGGGCTCGACTCGAGCGCCGCATCCTGCTGACTAACGACGTCGTCCGGTTCGAGACGACCCTGACGGCCGGTCGCCCTCGCGCCTTCGAGGTCTTGGTCCATCCGGAGTACGACACCGCCACCTCCACCGACGACCCAGCCGTGTTGGCCATCTACGTGAAGAGCCCGGAGTGGGTCCAGGCCAATCGCGGCTGGGCCGAGGCCCTACCGACTGAACCCCAGCTCGCGGCCATCCAGAGCGCCGCCGCCGGTGGCGCTTTCGCTTACTACAATCATCAAGCCAAGTTCGGTGTCGCCCAGCGCTTCGATCCGCTGGACTTCAGCGCGCTGGCCCTGTTCTGGAATCCCTCGCGCCAGCAGATCAATCTCGAGCTGATCTCGAAGGCGGTGCAACTCGAGCCCGGCCAACGCGCCCGTTACGCCTACGAGGTGAGGTACCTCGACATCGCTCCATCGCCCGGCCCCGCCTCGGCGCGGCAGGTTCAAGCGCCGGTTTATGCCCCGTCGCCGCCGGACAATCCGCTCAAGGGCTTTGTGCCCTACCTGCGCAAGGACGACACCTTCCCGCACAGTCTGGAATGGGATTACACGAAGCTCTCCGAGGTGATGACCGGGCCGGCGGACTTCGACTGGGCGCCGTTCGACGCAAAGCTCGCGGCTGCCGCGTCGCGCGGGCACCAGTTCTTCGCCCGGTTCTACCTGGAATGGCCGGGCAAGACCACGGGGGTCCCGCGCTACTTGATCGATGGCGGACTCGAGCTGCGGACTTGGACCAACACCAACACGCAGCCGTTCCCGCCGGCCGTGGACCACACCCCCGACTACGAAGACCCGCGGTTGCGCGCTGCGCTGACGAACTTCATCCACGCCTTGGGCCGGCGCTACGACGGCGATCCGCGCCTGGGCTTCGTCGGCCTGGGCCTCCTGGGGACCTGGGGCGAATGGCACAACCACCCGAACGACCAGTGGTTCGCCTCGAAAACCGTCCAACGCGAAGTCATGGACGCCTATGAGGCCGCGTTCAAGCAGACCAAGCTCGTGGCGCGCTATCCCGCCGGCCCGAATGACCCGCGCTACGCCGACAACGCGCGACGGGCCATCGGGTATCACGATGACTCTTTCGCCTGGGCCACGGTCCACACCGGCAAGAACCACGAACAATGGTTCTTCGAGACCCGCCTGCGCTCGGCCGGCGCGCTCGACAAGTGGCGCATCCAACCCATCGGCGGCGAAGTCCGACCCGAGGTGTGGCAGTGCCTCTTCGACGAGCCGAGTTGCGCGCCCGCGGGTCAGGAGTTCGACCGCTGCGTGGCCGTCACCCATGCCTCCTGGCTGTGTAACGAGGGCGTGTTCCGCGGCCGCATCCAAGGCGCCGCACGCGAGCGGGCCATTCGCGCCGCGCAACGGATGGGCTATGAACTCCACGTGGCTCGCGTGGAATGGGCCTTGGCCGACCGCCAGCTCACGGTCGCACTCACCGTCACCAACACGGGTGTCGCCCCGTTCTACTACGACTGGCCGGTGGAACTCGCCGCGCTGGGCAGCGACGGAAAGCTCGCCGCGACCTGGCCGACCGACTGGAAACTGACCGGCGTCCTGCCGGCCGAACCGGCGACGCGGTGGCGCATGCAAACCGAGGTGCGTGCGCTTCCGCCCGGCGCGTATCGTCTGCTACTGCGCGTCCCCAACCCGCTGCCGAACGGCCCGCCGCTGCGCTTCGCCAATCGAAGTCAGGACCAACACCGGCCCGGCTGGCTGACGCTGGGCGAATGGGACCAGCCGTGACCCTGCGACTCGACGCGTGTTCGAGCCGCCCGCTCAGAGCGAGTGGGTGGCAAGACGGCCGGTCATCGCCTCCGTCGGCTCGCAGGCTAAACCGTACACCCTCGCCATGCGCGTCCTGCTTCGTACCCGCCAACCCATCAAGCCTATGAACGAACATCGTCATACTCGCCCGTTCCCCTCGGCGCGGCCGTCCGGGTCGCCTCTCGCCGTTGCGGTGTGGGTGCTTCTTGGCTGTGCATCCCCCACCTACTCCGCCGAGGTCCGCGTCGGCGTCGGCCAGGTGGATATCACACCGCCGCCGGGCATTCCCATGGCCGGCTATTACCACGCGCGCGGCGCGGACGGCGTGCTCGACCCGCTGTTCGCCAAGGCGCTCGTCCTCGAGGCCGGCGGACAGCGTGCCGCTCTGGTCGCCTTGGACATCATCAGCGTCACCCGCGCCATCACCGACCAGGCCCGCGCCGCCATCGAGCAGGCCACCGGCATTCCGGGCCCTCACGTCATGATCTCCGCCACGCACGCGCATACCGGACCGGAGCTGGCCAACCGCAGTCAGCGAAGCCGTGACCTGGGTGGGCAGGGTGCACTGGTCGTGGAGTTCACCGAGGGGCTAGCCGGGAAGATTGCCGACGCCGTGCGCCAGGCCAACGAACGTATCGAGCCCGCGAAGCTCAGCGCGGCCAAGGGCCGTTGTGAAGCCCTCACGTTCAACCGCCGCTACTTCATGCGCGACGGCAGCGTGGGCTGGAATCCCGGCAAATCCAACCCCAACATCGTCATGCCCGCCGGCCCGAGCGATCCCGAGGTCGGGCTGCTTTACGCGACGCCAGTCGGGGCCGCCGATCCTCGTCGGGCTTTGGCCACTTACGTGAACTTCGCCATGCACCCGGACACCTGCGGCGGCCGCAAGATCGGCGCGGACTGGCCGGGCGCAGTCAGTCGGGTCCTGGCTGCGTATCACGGCCCGAACCACCTCACGCTGGTGGGCAACGGCGCCTGTGGCAACCTGAACCATCTCGATTTCGGTTGGGCCTGGCCCCAGAACACCGGCGCCGAAGGGCACCGCATCGGCACGATCCTGGGCGCGGCCATCTTTCAAACGTACAAAGAGTTGAAACCCGTGAGCCCCGCCACGCTGCAGGCCCGGTCCCAGATCGTCGAACTCGCCCTGCCGGAAGTCACACCGGTTCAAGTCGAGGAGGCCCAGAAACGGATCGCCGAAACCCAAGACGACGCGGGAGCGAATTTCATGACGCTGGTGCGCTCCTATCGCGCGCTCGACCTCGCCAGCCGCGAGGGCAGGCCCCATCGTGTCGAGGTGCAGGTCATCGCGCTGGGCAAGGAGGTCGCCTGGGTGGCGTTGCCCGGCGAGGTCTTCGTCGAGTTGGGCCTAGCCATCAAACAACGTTCCCCCTTCCCGCACACGTTCGTGGTCGAGTTGGCCAACGAAAACATCGGCTACATCCCCGACCGGCGCAGTTATGCCGAGGGCAACTACGAACCCGAAAGCGCCCGGTGCGCCCCCGGCTCGGGCGAACGACTGGTCGAGGCCGCCGTCGCCTTGCTCGCCGAGTTGCGGAAGTAACCCTTACTGATGAGAGGTCGGGATAGACGACAAATCGCAGGTAGGGCGCGCAGTCCTCTGCGCGCCGCGGCTTCCTGTGTCCACAGCGGTTTACGGCGCGCAGAGGACTGCGCGCCCTACCACCGAGTTGTAGGCCATGTCAGTGACTCATCGGTATACACCACGACCAGAGTTCCATCCAGGTCTGCCCTGTACCGGGGTTTGGACCGCGCCGCTCGAACGGCGGACTTCGCTCGACGCACAAACCGCGGGAGACGCGCAACGTCGTGGCGGCGCAAGGCGATGTGGTCGGCGGCCTCTCGCTCCTGCCCCCAGGCGGCTTCCGCAACCACGCGCTTCACCCGCCCGTCTTGCGCAGAAAGGGGAAGATAACGATGAAAACCTTCCAGCCCACGATTCTGACGCTCACGGTTACGCTGGCTGGCGCCGTGGCCTCCGCTGCCGAACCTCAAACGCCACGCCCGAGGGTGGCCCGAGCCCGGGCACCTGCGCCAGCGGGTGAAGTCCGGCAACCCGCAGCGCGGGCGCGGGGCCATCGGTGAGGGCCACGACACAGAAGGCTCGAGTTTCCTCATCGAACGGATCGATGCCGGCACGGCGGAGCGGCCGTTGAACCTCAGCATCTGGGGCGGCCAGTTCCAGCGCGAGCCGGACGGTTGGTGGCGCGACCTGACGGCCCAGGACGGCTTGGACCCGCGTGCTACCGTCAGCCGCTGGCGTCCCGAGTTCCAGCGCGATTTCGCCCGACGCATGGCCTGGTGCCTGCCCGAGCGATGACTGCAACCCTTCGCCTACCGCCAAGAAACCTCGCCTCCATCTGCCCGTTCTCCTAGCCTCCGCCTACCTCCTGCCGGCGGCGGTCGTAGCGGAGGCCAATGTTCTCCCCGGCGACCACTGGGAGGAAGCCACACCCGAATCCCAAGGCGTGGTGGTCAACGGTGGCTAGGGCAACGGCCTCAAGGCCGACGGCACGCGCGAGTTTCCCGGCGCGCCCGAAGGGATGTCGGTCGGTTCCCAGTCCCGATCATCGCCTATTGCCAAGTTCGATAGCCCGGTCGCGCGCTGCGCGAGCATCCCGATTGGCGCAGGCAGATCATGGCAACTCTTGTAGCCGGTAGAACCGATGCCCTTGGCCGGCGGGGAGGGGAAGCTGGACCTGAAGGATCCCACCGGCGCCGGTTTGTTCTGTGCCCGGTATCGTTTCCCATGTGCCTGAGCCGAAATCGGCGCGACCTTGAACAAGGTAGGTTCGACCGGGGACGGAGGCGAAGCTGAGGCTCAATTCCTGCCCGCTTGTTTCGATCGAAGTGATCCTCAGTTCGAAGGCTTGAAGCACAACGGAAACGTTGTCCAGACCGAGATACCCTCCGCCGGCACTTCGAGTTCCGAGGATGGAAATCGGAGTGGTGCTGGAACTGGCGGTGAAGTCCAGAGTGAAGGCGCCCCATTGAACGCCCAACCCCGTGGGCGTGAACGTGAACTCGCGGCTGACGGCACCCGCGGTTGCCGCCACGGACATCGGTCCGAGGAAGAGGGTGCGGTCCTGGTCCGAACCCAGCGAAAAGGAGAGCCGGTAGTTTTCGCCCGGAAGGGTGGCGATGGTCTGGGCGACTCCACCATAGGGCTGGCGATCGTGATAGCCCGTCAACTCCAGGGAGAACTTGCCATGGGGCGTGACCGCGCCAAAGGAGTTGGCGTTATCGACCCAGACCAGTTCCGCGTTGATGCTCCTCCAGCCCGGAATCGCGCTGGATCCCGCGGGCAGCGACATGAGAACCGCCCCATCGGGAACGAAGGTCCCTGCGGTATTCTCGAAGCTGCCGTTGACGATCAACTCCTCGGGCGGACGCGGGGTCGGCTGGCTGGCGGCCCAGGACGACGGTCGCTCGATGTCGGCATGGGGTGGCCAGGTTGCGACCGGCGTCGCGGCATCGCCATCCTCGAACAGCGCCACCAATCCGAGCCGATGGCTCCAGCCACCGAGCAACGCGTTCTCGAGGCGCATTTCGGCGCTCCAAGTGTTTTCGTCACGCAGGATGACCACGCTGAAACCCGGCGGCGGATTGGTCAGCGCGACCAACTGAGCGCCATCGCCGCCGACGCGAATCGGTTCGCCGTGCTCGTTCACCGCGAAGCCAACGGTCGTCGCTAGGGCTTGCCCCGATGCGCCGGCGTCCACGCGGAGTCCGGCCACGGCTCCCGTCGTGTGCGCCGCGCCGTACCGCAGTCCGGTGAAGCACACAAACAGCGCCCCGTTCGCGTGCGTGAATCGCGCACTGGCGTAGAGTCCGTTCGCCACCGCCCAACGAATCGGCGGCGTGTTGCCATAACCCGCGTCGGCACACAACCCGTCCAGCACCGGCTCCGTGTTCGAGTCGGCCACGGTGAACGCGCGAATCGTGAACTCGATCACTTGTGCGCCGGTCTGCCCGTCCGCGTCCGTGCCCACGAGCCGCAGCGCATAATCTCCGGGCGGAAGATTCGAGAGCGCGAACGTCCCGCCGGCCCCGGCCCGGACTTCCGGCCCGGCAAGCGACCACTGCAACCCCGCCTGGTCCAGACTGCCATCCTCCGCGTCATATCCGAATCCCTCGACCGCTGCCGCCGAGCCGAAGTCCATTTGCTGGCCATCGGTCACCCCGGTAATTCGCACCGTCGGCGCGTGCTTCGGCAGCACGAAAGCGTCGCTCATAGAAACCGCGCTGCGGGCGCCGTCCGTTACCATCACTCGCACGCGCGCCGCCTCACCTCCCGGCAACGCCGCCGCCGCCAAGGACAGGCTCGTGACGACTTCATTGACCGTGAGTGTCTGCCAGGTCTTGCCGTCATCGACGCTCAGTTGAGTGGTGGACTGGAGCGCGTCACCGTCCGCCTCGCTCGCGCTCCAGGCCAGTTGCAATTGACCATCGCGCACCGTCGGGGCGTGGATCTGCACCACGGGCGCTCGCGCGCTGATGGATCGTTCTGCCAGCACATGCGCGCCGTGGACCAACCGGAGGGCGCGCGCGCCGTCGATCATCGGCAGGGCGCGGCTGATCGAGACTTCATCGGTCGTGGCATCTTCGTCGAACTGAAGCGGCACCCGATGCTCCGCCAGCACGGCGTCTGCGCCGCCGAGCAACTGCAGCCGATACGGATGACTCGCCGGCAAGTCCGCGCTCACCTCGGTCAGTTCGGCGAGGATTGCGGGCGCGAGCATAGCCGCTGGCAGAGTGTACAGAGGCTGCAGTGCGGCCGTCTGGGCAGTGAGCTGGAGCGAGCCTTGCACCAGCAGAAACGATCCGACCGGAGCGGCCGCGGGCCGCGCCCGCAGCGACGAGGTCGTTGGCGGAGGCCGAAACGTGTAAATCTCGTAGAGCCGCGTCCAGTTGTATTCGGAAATCCAAACCCTGTTTGCATAAGACATGAGCTCGCCATTGATGGCGGGGGGAACGACGCTCCAGGAGATGGGGTCGAACCCGACTGAAGTCGCGAGGTCGTTCAGATCGGTCGCACCCAGTGTGCAGGCGTCGGCGCCGCTGGGGTATCCATCGTAATTGCCCGGAGTCACGTTGGTCGTCTGGTCCGAGCCGAGGGGGATCGACCCGCACGTCGCCGCGTTGCGGAAATGTCGGAATCCGCTGTTGTGGCCCAGTTCGTGGGCCAAGCTGAAGCCGCCGTGCAGGGAGTTCCAGGGCGATGCCGAATAGCCCGTCGCCGCCATGCGGATGATGAGGGCCTGCCCCGGCCGCCGGCCAAGGCCATTCCACGGACTGGCGGCTGCTGGGAACATGCCCACGTACGGGCCGCCCAACGGATTGCCGTCCAGGATGCGCGCAAAGTCCACGGCGCCCAGTGCTGCGCTTTCGTCTTTCGGCACATCGAACGAACGGGGCGGAGCGAATAAGACGGACTTGGACACACCCGGGTTGCGCATGCCGATGCGGAATTGCGCGAAGGGCAGCAGCGTTCGGGGGCGCGGCGATGTGCGGTCTGCTTGGGCTGGGCGTGCAGCAGTCGTTCGAGGAACTCTCCGCCTTGCCCCGCAAGCTACATCGGTTTCAACCGCAATCGAGCCAGTCGAAATACCAACAGCTCCACCGGCAGTGGCTCGCTGCCGTGGAACGAGTCCTCTAACTTCATGAAGACTAACCTCCGTGCATCCTCCGGCGCGGTGGCCTTGGCGGCCGCCTGCCTCTTCGTTCTCACGGCCGCCGCGCAACCGGCCAAGCCCAAGGTCGCCGTCGTCATCTCGACGTTGAACAACCCGTGGTTCGTCGTGCTGGGCGACTCGGCCAAAACGCGTGCCACCGAACTCGGCTACGACGCCACGGTCTTCGATTCCCAGAACGACACCTCGAAGGAGGCGGCGCACTTCGAGAATGTCATCGCCGCCGGCTACCGGGCCATCCTGTTCAACCCCACCGACGCCGACGGCTCGATCGCCAATGTGCTCAAGGCCAAGAAGGCGGGCATCCCCGTGTTTTGCATCGATCGCGAGATCAACTCTACCAACGCCGCCACCGCGCAGATGCTATCGGACAACTACTCCGGCTGTGTGGCCCTCGGGCAATATTTTGTGAAGACCGTGGGGCGGGAGGGCCAATACGCCGAGCTGCTCGGGTTGGTGGGCGATAACAACACCTGGAACCGCTCGAGAGGCTGCCATTCCGTGGTGGACCGCTTTCCCGGCTTGAAGCTGGTCGCGCAGCAAACGGCCGAGTTCGACCGGGCGAAAGCCTTGGAGGTGATGGAATCCATCCTACAGAAGCATCCCGATCTCGACGCGGTGTTCTGCGGCAACGACGCCATGGCGATGGGCGCCTATCAGGCCCTCGTCAGCGCCGGCAAGACGGGCCAGGTGAAGGTCTTCGGCTTCGATGGCGCAGACGATGTCGTCAAGCTGATCGCCGAGGGCAAAACCGCCGCGACGGGCATGCAGTTTCCGAAGGTGATGGCCCAGAAGGCCGCCGAGTTCGCCGACGAGTACCTCAAGGGCAACCGCGACTTTCAGCAGAAGATTCCCGTGACCGTGGAACTGGTCACGCCCGCCAACGTCCACAAGTATGGCGATTACGGCAGGAAGAATTGACCGGGCGGCCCAGGAGGGAGCGGAGGCTGCTGTCCGTGCTCTCCGTTTTCCCCGCAGGCTCCTGTGGAGATGAACCGAGCCGTCCCAGCGATGGTTGGGGTGGCCGTGCTGGCCGTGCTGTGCGCCGTGTTCCCACCGTTTCATGTCCGTTCCCTCAAGACGGTGCGCGGCGCACTGGCAAGCCAGCAATTCAACGCGGTGGACTTTGCCTCGGGTTTCTGGACCGAGGAGTTGCTGCCGGCGGCGGACCGGGCCACGGATGCGCTGGTTGTCGTCGAGCGCATCGCCGTCGATCCCCATGCCGTGCGCGAGCACTTCGGGCGCACCGTGGGCGTGGGCCGTTCGTATTTCCTCTTCCTGCGCGGCCGCGGGCCGGTGGTCAGCGCGGATGAGACCTGCGTCGGGCTGAGGCTGACCCCCGACGGCGACGAGGCGCAGATTCTCATCGAACTGGGCTTTGTCTTCGGCAACAGCGTGCGGGATGCCACCGGCTTGATCAGCGCCAGCAGCTATCCCAACGCGCAGGAATTCAATGAAATCTCCGCCGCGCTCAACGGCATCGTCGAGACGAATGTGCTGCCGAGGTTGCAGCCGATCGCGAAGGTGGGCCACCGCATTCGGTTCGTGGGCTGCGCCGAGATCGGGGACGAAGACCTGGACCTGAAACCGCTCAAGCTGGTGCCGATTCTTGTGGAACCGGACTGACGCATGACGGCCCCCACCCCCTCCGCAGACGCAAACGACCTTCTGCTGGAAGCCAGCGGCATCGCCAAGTCGTTTCCTGGCGTGCGGGCGCTGGACGGCGTCAACCTCACCGTGCGCCGCGGCCGGCTCAACGCCCTGCTCGGCGAGAACGGCGCAGGCAAGTCCACCCTGATGAACATCCTCGCAGGCGTGTTCCCGCCCGACCGCGGCACCGTGACGCTGGCCGGCCGGCCGGTCAGCTTTCGGAGCCCCCGCGAGGCGCAGGATGCGGGCATTGCGATCATTTTCCAGGAGCTCAATCTCGTCCCCGAGCTGAGCCTGGCGGAGAACCTCTTCCTCGGCCGCGAACCCACGACGCAATTCGGGCTGGTGGACTATACGCGCATGAACGCCGACGCCGCCGCGTTGTTCGAGGAACTCGAACTCGAGGCCGACCCGCGCACGCGAGTGTCCCGACTGAAGGTGGGCGCGCAACAGGTCCTCGAGATCGCCAAAGCGCTGTCCGCCAAGGCACGGGTCGTCATCATGGACGAACCGACCTCGGCGAGGTCACCCGGGACACGATGATCCGCATGATGGTGGGACGCGAACTCTCCGACGGCGTTTCCCAATCCCCGGCCGGGCCCGGCGCGGTGGTGTTGCGGGCGACAGGCATCTCCTTACAACACCCCGAGCGCACAGGGGATTTCGCCGTGCGCCAGGTGTCGTTCCAAGTGCGCCACGGAGAAGTGCTTGGCGTGTTCGGTTTGATGGGCGCCGGACGGACCGAGCTGCTGCAAACCCTTTTTGGCCTGCATCCGGACACCTCCTCGGGCCGGCTCGAAGTGGACGGACGCGCCGTGGGCATGCGGTCGCCGGCGGCGGCCATCGCCGCCGGGCTAGCGCTCGCGCCCGAAGACCGCAAGGCGGAAGGCGTCGTGCTCGACCTGAGCGTGGCGCACAACACAACCTTGTCTTGCCTGCCGCGCTTCGAGCGGTTCGGCCTGTTGCAGCCCACACGCGAGCGCGAACGGGTCCGCCACTATATCGGCCGCCTGCGGATCAAGACGCCGTCGATCGACCAGCGGACGGTCAACCTGAGCGGCGGCAATCAGCAGAAGGTGGTACTGGCGAAATGGCTGGCGACCGAGCCCAAGGTGCTCCTGCTCGACGAGCCAACCCGCGGCATCGACATCCACGCGAAGAAGGAGATTTACTCGCTCATCGACGAACTCGCCCGGAGCGGCCTCGGCGTGGTGACGGTCTCTTCCGAACTGCCCGAACTGCTGGGCCTAGCGGATCGGATCATGGTGCTGTGCGAAGGATGCAAGACGGCGGAGTTCTCCCGCGCCGAGGCGACGGAGGAGAAGCTCGTGAAGGCCGCCCTGCCGACGCAGGCAAGGACTGAACGGAATCAGACCGACGGCGCCCAAACCGCGTGAACACCAGTCCATGAGAACACGAAACGTCCAGGCCGATGCCGGGTGTGCGCCTGGCTCGAAGGCGCCCCTGCGGGAGGCGTCGGGCAGTCGCGCCCTTCCCGCACTGGCCTCGAATTGAAAGACTCTCATGCGGACGCCCCACCGAGAATTCCTTCGCAAGTTTCAGTCCCTGCTGGCGCTGGCGTTGATGGTTCTCGCCCTGGCGCTGATGTCGGACAAGTTCCTGACGGTGGACAACGGCTTGAACGTCCTGCGGCAGATTTGCGTGAACCTTTGCCTGTCCATCGGCATGACCATCGTCATCCTCTCGGGCGGAATCGACCTGTCCGTGGGCTCGCTGCTGGCGCTGTCGGGCGCGGTGGCGGCGGGTCTGCTGAAAAACGGAGTCGCCATCCCGGGCGACCGATGTCTTCATTGAAGTGACGGTTTCCGGGGCGATTCTGGTCGGTGTTCTGGTCGGCACCGCGCTGGGTTGGTTCAACGGGTTCGCCATCACGCGGTTCAAACTGCCGCCGTTTGTAGCGACGCTGGGCATGTTGAGCATCGCGCGCGGGCTCACGATGCTCTGGACAGGCGGTTTTCCGATCACACGACTCGGCGAGTCGTTTGGGTTCATCGGCTCGGGGAACTGGCTTGGCCTGCCCATGCCGGTGTGGATTTCCGGCGCCTTGGTGGCGGTTTTCCTCCTGGTGATGAAACGGACGCGCTTTGGCCGTCACGTCTATGCGGTGGGAGGCAGCGAGAGGGCGGCGCGTTTGAGCGGTCTGAACGTGCGCCGGATTAAATTGCGGGTCTACACCCTGGGCGGTGCGTTGGCGGGTGTGGCGGGTCTGCTGGTGACCGCGCGGCTGGATTCGGCCACGCCCAACGCGGGCCTGAGCTACGAACTGGACTCGATCGCGGCGGTGGTCATTGGCGGCACCTCCCTCAGCGGCGGACGCGGCTCGATCCTGGGCACCGTGCTAGGCTGCTTAATCATCGGCGTCTTGAACAACGGTTTGGTCTTGCTGGAGGTGTCGCCCTTCTGGCAGCAGGTCATCAAAGGCCTCGTCATACTCGTCGCAGTGGCCGTGGACAAGATGGGGGAGAAAAACGCCTGAACTCCCCCTGAACCGGCCGTACCGCCGACTTTCCAGTCGGCCCGATGCCGGTTGGAAAACCGGCGCTACAGGTTCATGTCAACGCTGCCCATGAGCCACGCTGCGGGTGCCCCGGGGACCCGCCGCTCGAGGACCAACCAGGCGGCGCGCCCACCGTCCACCCGAATCCTTAGCAAGGTGCTTGAGGGCTGGCATCGCGGGTGAAACCCGGCAGGCTCCCTGTGGGGTGATGATCGTCAGATCCGCTTGGCGGGCGTGATCGTCCGCTCTCCGCCTCGCTAAGGATTCGGGCCGTCCATCAAAACCTGCAAATCCCTTTGCGTCTGGGAGCCGATCCGCTACTGTGGCGCCATCGCGTCGGTTTCCGACGGACTTCCGCCGAGCGCCACGTGTGGGCTCGGCAGGAGCGCCCTGACTTTCCTGCCGCGAGTTCTCCCCCTAGCCGGGGAGCGCGAACTGTTCACGGACCATGTTACAGCCGACGATTATTCAGGGCGGGATGGGCGTTGCGGTGTCCGGCTGGGCCTTGGCGCGGGCCGTGGCTCAATTGGGGCACCTAGGCGTCGTCTCCGGCACGGCCCTGGCGGTCACCCTGGCGCGGCGGCTCCAACTGGGCGATCCCGGCGGCCACCTCCGGCGCGCTTTGGACCACTTCCCGTACCCGGAGATGGCCGCCCGCGTGTTGGCGGCGCACTTCATGGCCGGCGGGAAGGCGGCCACGTCGGCCTTCAAGGCCCTCCCCATGCCGGCGCTCCAAGCCGATGCCGGGTTGGTCGAGTTGACCGTGGTGGCCAACTTCGCCGAGGTCTTTCTGGCCAAGGCCGGCCATGACGGCCTGGTGGGCCTCAACTTGCTCGAGAAGATCCAACTGCCCACCTTGCCGTCGCTCTTCGGAGCGATGTTGGCCGGCGTCGACTATGTGCTGATGGGGGCTGGCATCCCCAGAGCCATTCCCGGCGTCCTGGACCGACTCGCCCAGGGCGAACCCGCCGACCTCAAGCTCGAGGTCGAGGGCGCAGCAGCCGATGAAACTCATCTGACGTCCTTCGACCCACGGGCGTTCGCGGGCGGCCAGGCGCCGACGCTGCGACGGCCGCGGTTCCTGGGCATCGTCGCCTCCGCCACCTTGGCCATCACCCTCGCCAAGAAATCCAGTGGGCGGGTGGACGGCTTCGTCGTCGAAGGCGAGACTGCGGGCGGGCACAATGCCCCGCCGCGCGGCCCGCTACAGCTCAACGCCCGCGGTGAACCGGTGTACGGCCCGCGCGACGTGCCCGACCTCGAGAAGATCCGTGCCCTGGGCCTGCCCTTCTGGCTGGCCGGGTCGTACGGACGGCCCGGCCGGTTGCACGACGCGCTGCGGTTGGGCGCCGCAGGCGTGCAAGTGGGAACTGCATTTGCATTCTGCGAGGAATCGGGAATCGATCCCGACCTCAAACGCCAAGCGATCGAGCTGAGCCGGGCGGGTGCGGCTCGAGTCTTTACCGATCCGCTCGCTTCGCCGACGGGCTTCCCCTTCAAAGTGCTCCCGATGGAAGGCACCTTGTCCCAGGCCGACGCCTACCAGGCTCGGACTCGGATTTGTGACCTCGGTTACCTCCGACACCTCTATCGCAAAGCCGACGGCACGGTGGGCTACCGTTGCCCCGCCGAACCGGTCGCGAACTACGTCGCCAAAGGTGGGGCCGAGGCGGACACGGTGGGACGCAAGTGCATCTGCAATGGCCTGCCGGCCACCGTCGGCCTGGCCCAAGTGCGCGGCGGCCACGACCGCGAACTGGCGTTGTTGACCGCGGGCGACGATGCGAGCCGGATCGCGGGCTTCCTCCAACCCGGCGCCACCTCCTACACGGCCGCGGACGTCGTGCGGGCCCTTTTGGACCAGGGGCAGGTCCCTCCCGCGCCTGTGGAACCCGGAGCGGTTGCCCTAACCCCTGCGGCCTCCTGAGCCTGAACTTACGATGCCACCTGCGCGCCCGCCCAGGTGACGTCCTCCTTCGGCTCGGCGGCGTTCGGCGTCCGCACCCGCGCCCGCGGAGGCCGTGCTGAGGGGCACGGGCGGGCCACTTGACGAACGTGGTAGGCAGATTACGCTGAGATCGTGCCTGAATCACGGTCTAGCGCTGCATGGGAGCGGCTGTTGGCCATTGCCGGACGGTTGAACTTCCGGTCCCACCGCATCGCCCATCTGCTGGACGTGCTCTTGAATGTGCTGATCCAGGAATTGCGAGATTCCGCGCTCGAACGCGTCGAACTCCTGCGGCGCCAGCGCCAGGCAGGCCGGCTCAAGCCGGTTTTCGACCATGTGCGCGAGCAGTATGCCACCCGGGTATCGCTGGGAAGGGCCGCCGCCCTATGTGGCATGAGCAAAGCGGTATTGGGACGGGTTTTTAAAGCGGCATCCGGGATGACCTTGGGCAGCTATCTCCATCATGTTCGCATGACTCATGCGGTGGAACTGCTGGAGGAGACTGGCGATTCGATCGCCGAGATCTCACTCCGGCTCGGGTTCAGCGATCAAAGCCATTTCTGCCGCCACTTCCACCGGACCTTCGGGCGCTCGTCCGGCCAGTACCGGGCGCAACTGGCTCCCTAGCGGTCAACCCGTGGTTCGGAGACTCGCGCCTCACCTCCGCAGGCGACCCTGCCGCATACCCTGGTTCTGACGTTGGCCGCCCTGAGCCTCCCGCGTTGCCAACGCGAAAGGTCGGAGGGGCACTGCGCGGGTCGCCGCCCAACCCCCATGGGCCGGCGTGGGCTGTCGTTTCCATTCCAGACTTCGGCGGGTTTGTTCAAGACGCTTAGCGGGGATTTCAGTAGGAAGACCTCATGCAAGCACCTGCTGCGCGCCGCCGCGCCTACGCCTTCAAACCGTTGACGAAAGCTGGCTGATGCTCTCTCGGGATGACGACCTCAAGCTGGAGGAAGCCCCCGCCCGATCAGGCCCACGGACGCCTCCCGCCCAGCCGGCAAGTCCGGCCTGGATACCCGCGCCCCCGCACCACCGTGTTTTCCGCCGACATCCCCAGTGACGGAGAACTGCAGAAACCCACTAACCTGAACCTAACAAGAACCTATGTAGGCACTCGTATGAAACAGCCCACCTTGGAGACTCAACTCGACCGGTCGCAGCCCTCTTGCAGGCACAGGTTCCCGAGATTCCTCCCGGGAGCGTGCCTGACCTTCTTGGTCGCGCTCAGCCTGCCTGCCGGGGCCGCGCCCCTTTGCGATCTGTCCTTCAGTGAAGGCGGCGGATTCACCACCCTCAACGCCGGCTCGCTCGGTGGTGTGGGCACGGTGGCCCAGCAAAACGGCTTTCCCATCTTCGTCGCCAACGTGCCGGCAGGTCCTTACACGCCTGCCGGCAATAACAGTGCGCTGGACTTCGGCGACATTGCCGCCGGAGACGGTGGCCGGGCGGTGGACGTCCCCGGCGCGCTCGGGGCCTTGAACGGCTCCACCGTTTGCGGCTGGCTGAATTGCCGCGACCTCACCGCCGGCTGGGGCGGCAACCGCCTCGTCTTCGCGCTCGACAATCCCAATGGCCGCGGCTTTGACCTGGTCCACCTGGCTGACGGTTCGCTGCGGTTGGGCGTCAATCAGTGGCCCGATGGCGCCGACGGCGGCGGTCCCGTCAGTTCGGTCGGCAAGATCAGCGCCGATCCCAACGCCGGCCCGGACAACTGGGTCTACTTCGCCGTCACCTTTTCACCCTGATCGAATTGCTGGTGGTCATCGCCATCATCGCCATTCTCGCGGCCATGCTCCTACCGGCCCTGGGCAAGGCGAAACTCAAGGTGCAGGGCATCTCCTGCATGAACAACGGCAAACAACTGGGCACGGCTTACCTGATGTATGCGCACGACAATAACGACCTCTGCCTGCCGGGATTTGGCTACGACAGTGTCCCTTCCTGGTGCGAGGGCAATGTAGTCTCGGCCCCCGCGGCCATTGATGCGGACCTCGTCAAGAACAGCCCCACCTACTGCTATCTGAGCTCGCCCAAGGTGTTCCACTGCCCGAGCGATCTGGCCGGCTTGCGTTATCGCGGGCAAATCGTCTTGCGCAACCGCAGTTACGCCGTGAACGGCGCCATGGGCAAGAGCGGCTGGCACCAGCCGAATGTCCCCCCGTTCAGACACATGGCCAAACTCGGGGACATTGCGACACCGGGACCGACGGCGGTCTACGTCCTGATTGACGAGCACGAAAACAGCATCAACGACTCGCACTTCTATCCGTTTCGAAACTTGAAGGCTTATGACAACCGCTGGCTGGATGCGCCGTCCGGCCGGCATGGCAACGCCACAGGATTCGCCTTCGCCGACGGCCACTCGGAAATCCATCGATGGGTGGATAGCGACGTGACGCGCGTGAGAATCGATGGCGGGGCCGTGGTGGCCAACGACATCAGCTTCCTGCCCAACGCCGGTCGCAAAGACCACGCCTGGCTCACCAACCGGGTCGCGGCGTTGGCACCGTAGGATCTGCCAGCCGAACTGCACGGACTGCGGGCGGTCTGCTTCGCTGGTGACACTGCGCGTCGGGAAGAGAATACTCCACTCAAGAGACGGGACTCTCCTAGCGTCCCGCGTTGGCGGGCAGCTAGGCTGTTGGCAGGTCTTATGAACGAACTGAGGTTTGCCATTCTGGGCACAGGGTTTTGGGCGCGCTACCAACTGGCCGGTTGGCGCGAACTGTCGGGCGTGCGCTGCGTCGCGGTTTGGAATCGCACCCGCGCCAGGGCACAGGCATTGGCGGACGCCTTCGGCGTGCCCGCCGTTTACGACACCCCAGAGGAGCTCTTGGCCCGGGAAAAGCCCGACTTTGTGGACGTCATTACCGACGTAACCACGCATCGGCAGTACGCGGAGCTTGCGGCGGCGCATCGCCTCCCGGTGGTCTGCCAGAAACCCATGGCCCCCAATCTGGTCGACGCGGAGGCCATGGTGGAATCCTGTCGGCAGGCGGGCGTCCCGTTTCTCGTGAATGAGAACTGGCGCTGGCAGACGCCGGTGCGCCAGTTGCAGCGGGTCCTTGCCGCGGGCGACATCGGCCGCGTGTTTCGCGCCCGGCTCGATTACTGCAACAGCTTTCCGGTCTTCGACAACCAGCCGTTTCTCAAAACCGTCGAGCAGTTCATCGTCGCGGACATGGGCAGCCATATCCTCGATGTCGCGCGGTTCTTGTTCGGCGAAGCTGCAGCGCTCAACTGCCGGACCTGCCGCGTGCATGAAGACATCCGGGGCGAGGATGTCGCCACGGTTCTGTTGCAGATGCGCAGCGGCGCCACCGTGACCTGCCATCTCAGCTACGCCAGCCGGATGGAACATGATCGTTTTCCAGAAACCTACGCGTGGGTGGAAGGTTCGGAGGGCTCCGCGGAACTCGGGCCGGATTACTGGATTCGGGTGACGACGCGCGCCGGCACCGCCTCGCGCCAGTGTCCGCCGCCATTCTATTCTTGGGCTGACCCAAGATACGCGGTGGTGCACGCGAGCATCGTGGATTGCCAGCGAGACTTGCTGCGGCACTTGTCGGGGCAAGGCCGAGCCGAAACCACCGGTGAAGACAACTTGAAGACGGTGCGACTCGTTTCCGCGGCCTATGCCAGCGCCGCGTCCGGCGAAACCGTCCGATTGCCCGCATGAAGAACCCTATCGTTGCCACGTATCTCCTCGAGACGCCGCATCCGGTGGAGTTCGCCGCCGAGATGATCGCCGGGGAGCAGTCCAGCGGCACTATTGTCGCCGTGCCCGGTGAAACGGAGGAACTCAAGGCCCGCTCCCGCGCCAGGGTCACGAGCATAACCCGCTTGGAATCTGTGGACACACCGAGTCTGCCCGGCTCACGTCCGCCGCGAGGTCAGGCCGGTCCGATCAAGTATCAGCGGGCGCAAGTCACGGTCGAGTTCCCGTACGACAACCTTGGGCCCAACCTGCCCACGTTGCTGGCCACGATTTGCGGCAACCTCTACGAACTGGCCGAGCTTTCCGGCTTGAAGCTGTTGGATGTGCAGTTGCCGTCCGCCTTCGCGCAGCGCTACCCGGGCCCGCAGTTCGGCATTGCCGGCACGCGCAAGCTCGCCGGTGTCCAGGGCAGACCGGTCGTCGGGACCATTGTCAAACCGAGCGTCGGCCTGACGCCGGCCCAGACTGCCGACCTCGTCCGCACACTGGGCGAAGCCGGCATCGATTTCATCAAGGACGACGAGCTTCAGGCGGATTCGCCCCACTCGCCCTTTGACGAACGGGTGACTGCCGTCATGCGCGTTATCGACGAACTCGCAGACCGGACCGGCAAGAAGGTGATGTACGCGTTCAACGTCACCGACGACCTGGAGGCGATGCGGCGGCATCACGACCACGTTGTAGGTGCGGGCGGGACGTGCGTGATGGTCAGCATTCATAGTGTCGGCCTGGCAACGTTGGCAGAATTCCGCAAACACTGCCAACTGCCGATCCACGGTCATCGCAGCGGCTGGGGGCTTTAGACGCGGCATCCTCTGCTCGGTGTCGAGTATCCGGCGTGGCAGAAACTGTGGCGCTTGGCCGGCGCGGATCAGCTCCATGTGAACGGACTGGACAACAAGTTTTGGGAGCCGGACGACTCGGTCGTGCGCAGCATCAAGGCCTGTCTCACACCGATGTTCCGACCCGACGACACCGCCATGCCGGTGGTCAGTTCCGGTCAGTGGGGCGGCCAGGCACCTGAGACTTACCGCCGGACCGGAACTCTCGACGTGATGTATCTGGCTGGCGGCGGCATCCTGGCGCATCCCATGGGGCCGGCGGCCGGCGTGCGGGCGCTCCGGCAGGCCTGGGAGGCGGCCGTCAACGGAATTGAGCTCCACGAGCACGCAACGGCACACCCTGAACTCCGAGCGACCATCGAGAAATTCTCTCACCGCAAATGAATTCTCTGGGTCCTCCAGACCCCTGTGCTAGGAGAAGCATGCCCTCACCATCGAACACTTTGTTACTGGCCTACTACGGCGACGACTTCACCGGCTCGACAGACGTGATGGAATCGCTGTCACGGGCTGGCCTGAAGACGGTGTTGTTCCTGAAGCCACCGACCCAGCAGCAACTGGCGAGTCATCGCGGTCTGCGCGCGTTCGGCATCGCCGGCGGCTCGCGCGCCATGTCGCCCGATCAAATGGAGCGCGAGTTACCACCAGCCTTCAAGGCGCTCAAAGCCAGCGGCGCCGCCTTCATCCACTACAAAACCTGTTCCACGTTTGACTCCTCCCCTACGGTCGGCTCGATTGGCCTGGCCATCGAGCTGGGACGGCGGGTGTTCGGCAGCCGCATGACCCCCGTGGTCCTCGGCGTCCCCGTGCTGGGGCGCTACGTGGTTTTTGACAACCTCTTTGCGCGCTCCGGGCTCGACGCCGAGCCGACCCGACTGGATCGTCACCCCACGATGAGCCGCCACCCGGTTACGCCGATGGATGAAGCGGACGTGCGGCTGCATTTGGCCAAACAAACGAACTTGCCCGCCGCGTTGGTGGATGTGCTGAAACTGGAGGCTGGACACTCCAGGCAGCAGAGCGACGAAATCGTGGACCGCTTGGCGGCTCTCGCCCGGGCCAAGCCTCCGCCGGTCTTGCTGTTCGACACGTTGTTGGAAGCCGACTTACCCGTCATCGGTCGTCTCATCTCAAGTCAAGGTCCGCCCGGCGGCCGACTTTTCTGCGTGGGCAGCAGCGGTATCGAGTATGCGCTGGTCGCCCACTGGCGGGAGAGTGGCCAGATCCGGCGACCGACTCGAGCCCGCCAGCGTCCAGCCACCACGGCCCAACAGATCATCGCCATTTCCGGCAGTTGCTCGCCCGTCACCGACCGGCAGATCGGCGCGGCGGTGAAACAGGGTTTTATCGAGGTCGCGTGTGACAGTGGCTTGCTGGCCAACCCGAAGCGCACGCAGCAAGCGGCGGCTGACGCATTGTCGAACGCAAACTCGGCTTTGCACGCAGGCCGGAATGTCATCTTCCACACCGCGCGCGGTCCGGGCGACGCGCGCCGGGCGGCCTTTGAAGGCGCGGCCAAGCGTTGTCCCGGTCGGACGCCGGCAGAACGACTCGCCGCGGCGGGGGAATCTCTTGGCCAGGGATTGGCCTTCATCCTGGAAGAAGCTTTGCGCACGACCAGCGCCCGGCGCGCCATTGTTTGTGGCGGCGACACCTCCACGGCGGTCGCTCGGGCGCTGGGCATCGAGGCGCTGGAGTTCTTGGCGCCCGTCGCCCCAGGCGGGCCGCTCTGCCGCGTTCATGCCCCGGGTCGGGTTGCGCATGGCTGCGACGTGGTGTTCAAAGGCGGCCAGGTGGGCCGCGATTCCTTCTTCGTGGACCTCGTCAGCAAGAGAACGAAATGAAAACCCAAACCGGATTCACCAGCGCATTCGGCACGGCGCTGAGTCAAGCGCCGATTGCAGTGCAAGGATTTCGGACCACCCCGGTCGCCGAGGTTGGCACAGAGGCGTGCGGAGAACAGGCCTTCCCCACGTTCGCCGGCGAGAGCCTTCGGGGCTTCTGCACTAAGACTCTGACGGCATCGCGCGTGGGGTTGCCACCACGCTGCGTCCTTGGGACACTTGGTCTGTTCGCAACCAGCTTCGCGCTTCTCGCCGCGGTTGCCACGGCGCGAGGTCGTTCTGAGACTTCGAGTCCTCCTGCAGTCGCCGACGAAAGGAGGCCCAACTGTCATTGGGACGATGACGATCACGGGCCAGTTCACGAAGTCGTGGATGCGGACCAGAGCAATGGCACCGGCGGGTTTTGGCGCACCGTGACCACTGCCTCGGCTGCACCACCTCCTCGGGCCGCAGCGGACAAAGTCAATGCCAGGGACTACTTTGTTTCACTGGAAGGCAACGATGCCAATCCCGGTACGTGGGCCCGGCCGTTCCGCACCATCCAGCACGCCGCCAACCTTGTGAAGCCAGGCGACGCCGTCCACATCCGCGGCGGCGTTTACCGCGAGAAGATTCACATAGCCCGCTCGGGCGAACCGGGCAAGCCCATAACGTTTCGCAGCTATTGCGGCGAAGAAGTCCGCATTGGGTTTGCCAAAGACATGAGCCAGCCAGCCGCTTGGACACTGATGGGCTCGAACCGCTGGCACTCAGCGGCAGGTTCCTTTGACGCGCGCACGGTCAACCACGACGTAGCCACACTCTGGCACGACGGTCGGTCGCATTGGCGCTACAAGAAATACCGGTCCGAAGATTTGGCGGCCCAGTGGGACTTCTGGCACAACCAGGAACAGGGCCGCATCGACGTCTGGTCTGCCGACAATCCAGCCAAGCTGGCCAAGTCACTGGAGGTCCCGCTGGCGCCGGTGCATACCAACGGATGGATTCAGCAGTTCGTGCTCTCCATGTCGGCAGCGCATCTCGTCTTTGACGGCCTGCGGGTCAACTACGCCAACGTCCATGGCGTCGGCATCCGCAGTTCGCACCACATCATCTTCCGCAACGGCGCCATCGTCTGCGGCGGCGGGGGCAATGTGACGCCTAACCACTGGCCGCCCGTCCGCTGGGGCGACGGCCTCGACATCTGGGAATCCAGCCACGACATCGTTTTTGAGAACAACGACATTGGCGAATTCCCCGACGGCGGTTTGACCAACCAGGGCTTCAAGGGCGAGCAGCGGAACATTGTCTTCCGCCGAAATCGCATCTTCAACTGCACCAACGGCATTCACTGCTGGTTCGGCGGCGATCCGCCGGGAACGAAATCGCTGCGCGACATTCTCTACGAGCAAAACACCTTCGAAGACATTGGGCGCGGCTGGTTTGAAGACCAGGGCGTGATGCAGGGAGCCATCCAAGTCGTGCCGCGCCGGGAGGTCGAAGTGGTGAACTTCGTGATCCGCAGCAATACGTTCGTCCGGTGCGGCACCACGCGCTTTGCGGGCGGCGACTGGCGGGGCGTGAACGGCGCCATCAACGTCGCCGGGGGCGAGGTTCACCTCGACTGCAACATCGTCCGCGACGGCCCGTCGGAAGGCATTCACATCTACAACAACGGCCTGCCCTTCACGGGCCGCGTGGTGAACAATCTCATTTACAGCAATGCCTGGAGCGGTCTGCGGGTGGCCCGCAACGCCGTTACCGACCAGGCGGTGTTCGCCAACAACACCTTCGTCAACAACGGCGACACCACGCATCCCAACGTCTGGGTGCAAAACGGGAGCCTCCAAACCGTCTGGCGGAACAACATTTTCTATTCGCGCTGCTCCACACCGCTCGCACAAGCCGCGGGCATGTTCGATTACAACTGCCATTTCCCCAACTCAGGCCCCGGCGGGCACTCGGCAAACCGCGATCCCCTCTTTTTGGACGTCGGTTCAGCGGACTACCGATTGGCCCCCGAAAGCCCCTGCCGCGACGCCGGCATTACCGCCCACTCACCTCCGACCGATTTGACCGGCCAACCGCGTCCGATGGGGACGGGCATTGACCTGGGCGCCTACGAACTGCCTGTCCAATGACGGCCAAGCGAGTTTTCAAAATGATCCCACCTCCAACCCTTCTGAGAAACAATGATCGAACTCAATAACGCGTTCTTCAAAGACTGCCGCGCCCCCCAATGCATGAATTCCCAGCCAAGTCAGCCGTCTCCTCCATCTGACCGGCCGAGCTCGCTCCGCGCAAGACCATGCGACGATCCTTACCTCGCAACTCATCGCCGTCTCACATCGGCCGCGATGGTGCGGGCGAAGCTCAACCTGGCCGCGGTCATCTGGCTGTCATTGCTCGCGTGCTCCCTGTCGGCCGCCCCGGCGGATGTTGCCATCCGTTTGGCCGCGCCGACGGTGGAGGTGCATGACTTCGCGGAGGTCGCGGTGAAGGTTACCCATCCGGACGCCGCCAATCCGTTCACCGACGTCATCGTCGAGGGCGAATTCAGCCGCGCCGGCAGCCCGCCGCTCAAGGTGGACGGCTTCTGCGACGCGGCGGATGGCAGCGTGTTTCGCATTCGCTTCATGCCGACACAAGCCGGCGAACACCGCTACGCCGTCAAGTACCGCCACGGCAGCGTCGAGCGGTCGCACACCGGCACGTTCACCGCGCGCGACGCGAAACGCTGCGGCCAGCTCCGCATTGATACGGCCTATCCAGAGCACTTTATCTGGGCTGGCACGGGCGAGCATTATTTCTGGAACGGCACCACCACCTACTACCTCATGGGCTGGGAAGACGATGCCGTCATCCGGCAGGCCATTGACCGGCTGGCCGCGCTCAAGGTCAATCGCCTCCGCGTGCTGGTCTATGGCCGCAACCACGACCGGCCCTGGGACCAACCGGTCAAGACGACGCCCGCGTTCAAGCTTTACCTCAATCCGTGGCCGGCCGCCCGTCCGGACGATGTCAAGAATCCCGGCTTTGACCTCACTCGCTTCAACGTGGCTTTCTGGCAGAAATACGAGCGGATGCTCCAGCACGCCCGTGAGCGGGAGGTCATCGTGTCGGTGATCTTCTTCATTGGCGGGCAGGTGCTGCCCACACCTTTCGCGGCCTATAGCGAAGACGAGCAACGCTTCTACCGCTACGGCGTGGCGCGGCTGGCGGCGTTCGCCAACGTCACCTGGGACCTGGGCAACGAACACGATTTTCACCGCGAGTTCCCCAAGTGGTGCGACTGGCTGGGACCACTCCTCAAGGAATGGGACCCTTACGATCACCTCCTTTCGGCGCACAACAAGGTTTATCGCACGCCGGCACAAACCTGGAACGACCTGCAACTCATTCAGCGCTGGGACGGCGGGCAAAACACCTTCATGCTCGGCGAACGCGCCAAACAAGCAGCCACCGGCCGCGTCATCCCGCAGATCAACGAGGAATACGGTTACGAAGACCTTTGGGAAAAGACACCCGGCCAGCGCGCGGCCGACACCCGCCGCCGTTGTGCCTGGGAAATCGCCATGGCCGGCTGTTACCAGACGACGGGCGAAACCGCCAATCGCGGCGTGGGCTTCCCGCCGGACACCGGCGGCGGCTGGGTCAGCGGGCGCGGCGACGACACCATGACGATGCTGCGCGGCTACGCCCATCTGGTGGATTTCTTCACCTCGTTCGACTGGTGGCGGCTCGTGCCGCGCAATGATCTCGTGCGCGGCGGCGCGTTCTGCCTGGCCGAAACCGGCAAGTTGTACGCCGTTTACCTGCCCCGCCCGGCCAACGTCACCCTTACGCTTGAGCCTGGCAGTTACCACGGCCGCTGGTTCAATCCGCGCTCCGGGCAGTGGAGCGATGCGCCGCTGGCCAGCGGCCCGCGCTGGACGCCACCCACTCCGCCCGATGACGGCGACTGGACACTGCTCCTACGCCACGATCCGCAACTGCGGGACACCTCGCCGCCCACGCCCGTCGCCGCCACCGGCAGCGCACCATCCGGCCAGGTGCTCGTCACGTTCTCCGAAGCGGTGGACGCCCGCCAACTCGCTGCGGAGCAGTTTTCGCTCGCACCTGCCGTGCCAGTGCTGAAGGCCGCTGCCGGCGATGAGCCGCACGTGGTCAAGCTCACCACGGGCCCGCTGACCGGCGGCACCCGCCACACGCTCACCGTGCGCGGGATTCAGGACCGGGCGCCAACCCCCAACCGTCTGAGCGCTCCCGCGCAACTCACGTTCGAAGTGCATGATCCCTCCCGGCCCATCGTAGAACTGCGCTTCAACGAAGGCCGGGGCCAAGTTACGGCGAACACGGGAAGTTCAGCCCGCGTGGCCGGCAGAGCGCGATTGATTGGGAACCAAATCGCTTGGAGCACGAACACGCCTCCGAGTGGCGCCGCCCGCGCGCTCGACTTCGGCAGTGAACCGACCGCCTGCGCCGCCGAACTGGAAGGCGAACCGCTCGACGCGCTCAAGAACCTGAAATCCTTCACGCTCTCCGGATGGATCAATTGCCGCAGCGCCAAGACGGGCGCGGGCGGCAACCGGATCGTCACCGCCATCAATCACGGCGGCGACGGCTTTGACCTGGTCATGCTCGCTGACGGGCGACTGCAACTGGGCGTCAATGAATGGCCGGATACTTCCTCGGCGAAAAGCTCGCCCGGCCGCATTCCCAGCCACGCCAACACCTCCGCGGCCAACTGGCGTTTCTTCGCCGTCACCTACGACGCCACGCGCCCGCCCGCGCAGGTGAAGTTCTACTTTGGTTCGGCCGAAAGTGACGCAACCCTGGACACCAGGCTGGCCTACGACCGCGGGCCCGTGGGTGACAATCTCGGCCCGCTGGCGGTGGGCCACTTCAATAACCGCACCCGCGACGGCCACACCGACCGGATGTTCCGCGGCTTGATTGACGAAGTCCGCGTCCACGGCAGCGCCCTCGACGGGATAGGCGCATTGCCATTAGAGAAGATCGTGGAATTGCAGCGCAGCAAGGCGGCTCCCGTCGAGCGCGACGGCAAGGCCGCAGCCATCGGTGAATTCCCCAACACCGGCGAGCGCGAATTCCTCCCGCCCGACGGCGGCGAACACCTGGACTGGGTGCTCGTTTTGGATGACGTAACAATGCAGTTTCCCGCGCCGGGAATCCGGCGCTGAATCCCACAGTCAAACCATGAAAAGGAAAATCGAACTCACACTCTTCGGTGCCGGCGGCAAAATGGGCTGCCGCGTCATGGACCACCTGGCCCGGCATGAGAGCTACCGCCTGACGTGCGTCGAGAACGGCGAACGCGGCCTGGCGAACCTGGCCGAACGCGGCCAGAAACCCACGCCGCCCGATCCGGCGCTGCCGGGGGCCGACGTGGTCATCCTCGCCTTGCCCGACCGCATCCTGGGGACGGTGGCGCGTGAGGTGGTGCCAAAACTCAAGGCCGGCGCGCTGGTCATGACCCTCGATCCGGCCGCCGCACATGCTGGTGAGCTTCCGGCACGCTCGGACATCAGTTACTTCGTCAGTCATCCCTGTCACCCAAGCGTGTTCGATCGCTTTCAGACGGAGGCGGAGATCGACGATTTTTTCGGCGGCACCCACGCCCGGCAGGCGATTGTCTGCGCCCTGATGCGAGGGCCGGAGGAGCATTACGCTCTGGGCGAACGCATTGCCCGCGACATCTACGCCCCCGTCACGCGCTCGCATCGCATCACCGTCGAGCAAATGGCCATCCTCGAGCCGGCGATGGCCGAGACGGTGGGCATCTGCCTGAACCTCGCCCTGCGCGAGGCGCTGGAGGAGGCGGTGCGGCGCGGCGTCCCGCGCGCCGCGGCGGAGGATTTCATGTTTGGGCACCTCAAGGTTGAACTGGGAATCGCCTTCAGCCGCGTGAACTTCCCGTTCAGCGACGGAGCGAAGCTGATCGCGGCGTATGGCCGGCGGCATTTATTGAAGCCGGATTGGAAGAGGCTGTTTGAGCCGGAGAGCGTGAAGGAACAGGTGCGCACGATCGTTTCAGGCCAATTGCCCCCCGGGAATGCCCCATGAAACTCGGCCTCAGCACCTACGCTTACGCGTGGGCCATCGGTGTGCCCGGTCATCCACCCGCGCGCCCGATGGACCTCTTCGGCCTGCTGGCCGAAGCGGAACGGTTGGGCACGCGCGTGCTTCAAGTCTGCGATAACCTGCCCCTGACCGGGCTCACCTCGGCGGAGTTGGACGAGTTCGAGCGGCGGGCGGGCGCGTCCGGCATCGCGGTGGAAGTTGGCACACGCGGTCTGCAGCCAGACAACGTGCTGACCCACCTGCGGTTGGCGCAGCGGTTCCACAGCCCTTTTGTGCGCATCGTCACGGACAGCGCGGGCGACGAACCGTCGCCGGAGGAGGTCGTCGCGCGATTGCGGGTTTTCGTCCCTGAGTTCCAACGTGCCGGGGTCAGGCTGGCGCTGGAGAACCATGACCGTTTCACCGCCCGGACACTGGCTTGGATCATCGAGCGGATCGGCACGAACCACGCGGGTATTTGCCTGGACACGGTGAACTCTTTCGGGGCTTTGGAAGGACCGGAAGTCGTGGTGGAGACGCTCGCGCCTTACACGTTGAATCTGCACGTCAAAGACTTCACCATCGAGCGCGTGAGCTCGAAGATGGGGTTCATCCTGACAGGCTGCCCCGCCGGCGAAGGTCGGTTGAATCTGCCCTGGCTGCTGGAACGTCTCGGCACCGCCGGGCGGGAGGTGAATGCCATTCTCGAACTGTGGCCGCCGTTTGGACCCACCCTGGACGACACCATCGCCCGCGAGCGGGCGTGGGCGGAAGCCAGCGTCCGAAATCTTCGGAAGCTCATCCCCGGGTAGTCTGCCGCTTACCATGAATCGCAATTCCCGCTGGATCTGAACGAAAGCAACCTATGAAGCCACTGCGGCGACACCCACACTCCGTACTCCATCCTGATCCCAGCCGCGCCGCAGGCCCGGCGCGTCTGGCGGCGCGGCTCACCGCCAGCCTGCTGATCGCTGCCTGTGTTGTTGGCTGCAACAAGTCGGATTCCACGTCCCCGGCGGGAGAGGAGCCGGCTGGAAAACAACTCACCGTGGGCGTGAACTTCGAGACGCTCCAGACCGAGTATTGGGTGGCGGGCTTCGAGGCGATCAAGGCCGAATTGAAGGGGCGCAACATCCGGATCGTGGAATCCATCGCGGACGGCGACTCCAATCGGCAGCTTCAGCAGGTCCGCACCTTTGTCACCCGCAAGGTGGATGGCATCATTCTGGTGCCCAAAGACGCCAAGACGTGCATTCCGGCAATCAAGGCTGCAAACGAAGCAGGTATTCCCATCGTGCTCTTTAATCGCCCGGCGGCCGAGGCCCAAGGGGTCAGGTCGATCGCCGTGGTGGCGGACAACCGCAAGCTCACCCGCGAGACGGTCGAGTTCATGATTGGGGAGGCGCGCAAGACGGGGAAGCAACACAAGGGCTTGGTGATCGTCGGCGACCTGGGTGACATCAACGCCATCGGCCGCAGGGAGGGTTTTTACGACGCCGTGAAGGGTCAGGAGGCGGTGGTGAACGTGGTGGCGGAAGTGCCGTCCGAGTGGAATCAGGAGAAGGCCCGGTCCGGCGTGGTGAATGCGCTGCAAGCCCATCCGGACATCTCGTTCATTTTCTCGTCGTCCGATTTTCTGTTCCCGTCCGTCGTCGCCGCGCTGAAGTCGGCCAACAAGTATCACAAGCTCGGCGAGCTCGGGCACGTGATCCTCGGTGGCTTCGACGGGGACGCGACCGCATACCAGATGCTGGTGGACGGCTACCTCGACGCGACCGGCGTCCAGGACGTTTACTTCGAGGCCGAGCGATCGGTGCAGGCCCTGTTGGATCGGCTTGCGGGCAAAGAAGTGCCGTCCCTCATCCGCGATCCCGGCTTCGTCATTCACCAGGGCAATCTCGAGGCCAAGCGGGAGCGCATGTGGGGCGCGCAGGTGGGGCGAAAGTGACGGCCATGCCGGCCGCCGAATCAGCGCCCCCCCGGATGGCGTCGCTGCCTGCGCTGCGCCTCCTGAAACGCGCCTTGCTCGCCGACCATCTGGTCCTGTGGCTGTGCCTGGTTTACTCCGCCGCGTTGGCGCCGTTCACCCCAGGCTTTGCGTCCTGGGGCAACCTGCAGACGATCCTGGCGTACGCCATGCCCATTCTGGTCGTGTCAGTCGGCCTCACCCTCGTGTTGATCGTCGGCGGGATTGACCTCTCGGTGACCTCGATCGTCGCGCTGGCCAGCGTCGTGGGCGGAAAAGTCATGAGCGCGGACGAAGGTTGGCTGGCGGGACACGCGCTCGCGGTGCCGGCGGGGTTGCTGGCGATGCTGAGCGTCAGTGCGGGCCTCGGCGCCATCAACGGTTTGGCGGTCACGGCTTGCCGCATCCCCCCATTCATCGCCACGCTCACGACGATGATGTTGGTCAGCGGTCTGGCGATCTGGCTCACGCTCTCGCGTAAGATCGGCGGCCTGCCTCCCGGATTCGTCCGCCTCGGCCAGGAGCTCTGGCTGGCCGGGATGACGGCCGGCGTCACCACCTGGCTCGCACACCTGGCCCTCTCGTGTACGCTCTATGGCAAGTGGCTTTACGCCATCGGCCACAACGCCCGCGCCGCCTCAGTTTCCGGCGTGCCGGTGGCGCGGGTGACGTTCTTCACCTACGTCGTGAGCGGTTGGTTTGCCGGCCTGGCGGCGATCCTCTTTACCGCCGGGCTGGAAACTGGGAATCCGGAAATGGCACGCGACAACTTGCTGGATGTCGTCGGCGCCGTGGTCATCGGCGGCACCAGCCTCTACGGCGGGAGAGGCCGAGTGTCCGGCACCGTCTTTGGCGTGCTGTTCCTGGCCCTGGTGGACAACAGCCTCAACCTGCTCGGGCTGACGTTCTACACCATCACCATGGTCAAGGGCGGTGCCATCCTCGCCGCGGCGTTGACCGATGCATTGCGGAACAGACTCCTGACACAAGAGTGAACTTCGCGTTGGACTTAGCACAGAGTTTTGGAGGACACGGAGGTCGGAGTCCAGGAACGTCTTTGGGCTCTCCCAATCTCTGGGCTGAGACAGACGTCCGGCCGTGATCGAGTTCGCGCACATCGAGAAGAGCTTCTTCGGCGTCAACGTGCTGAAGGATGTCAGCCTCGCCGTCAAGCCCGGCCAAACCGTCGGCCTGGTGGGCGAAAACGGCGCGGGCAAATCCACGCTGATGAACATCCTGGGCGGCAACGTGCGGGCGGACGCCGGCGAGATGCGATTGGATGGCCAGCCTTACGCGCCCGATTCGCCGCGCGACGCCGAGCGCGCCGGGATCGCGTTCATCCACCAGGAGTTGAATCTCTTCAGCACCCTCTCCATCGCAGAGAACCTCTTCATCGGCGGCTTTCCCCGAAGCCGGTCCTGGCTCCCGTTCATCAACCGGCGCCAGATGCTGCAGCGGACGCGCAGCTTGTTGGCGGAGGTGAATCTCCCGCACGCGCCGGATACCTTGATCGAGCGGCTCTCCGCCGGTGAACGCCAGTTGGTCGAAATCGCCAAGGCACTGGCGCTGGACGCACGGCTGATCATTCTGGACGAACCGACCACCTCCCTCACAGCGCGCGAAACCGAGCGGTTGTTTGCCATCCTCGCGCGTTTGCGAGCGCGCGGCCTCTCGCTGATTTACATCTCTCACAGCCTCGACCACGTCCTGAGGCTGTGCGACCAGATCGTAGTCCTGCGCGACGGGGCGGTGGTGGCCAACGAACCGGCGGTGCGGTTCGCCATGGACCGCTTGGTTTCGCTGATGGTCGGGCGTGAGATCACGCAGTTGTTCCCCCCCCGCGCCGCTCGACCGACGAAAGAGGTCGTGCTGGACGTGCGCGACGTGGCGCAGCCGGGCATCGTGCGCGGGATCGCCTTTCAACTCTGCCGCGGCGAGGTCCTTGGGTTGTCGGGCCTGATGGGCGCTGGCCGATCTGAACTCGCCCGCATCCTCTTTGGCCTCGATCCTTGCGCGGCCGGCGACATCCGCCTCGAAGGCGAATCGATCCGCCATTTGCCTGCGAGCGAGCGCATCGAGCGCGGGTTGGCGTTTCTGACGGAAGACCGGCGGGCGGAGGGTCTCTGCCCGGAAGCGTCCATCGCCGACAACGTCACGCTGGTGGCCTTGCCTCGGCTGCTTCGCTCGTGGCTTGGTTGGTTGGATCGGCCCCGGGTGGCTGCGGAGGTGCGGCGCATGCGCGAGGCCGTCAAGCTGACGCCGACGGCGCGCGACGGACAGCCGGTCAAGACCCTGAGCGGAGGCAACCAGCAAAAGGTTGTCCTGGCGAAATGGCTGCTCCAGGAGCCCAAGGTCTTCCTGCTCGACGAGCCGACGCGCGGGATCGACGTCGGCGCCAGGTACGAGGTCTACCGGCTGATCCGGCAACTCGCCGCCCGCGGCACGGGGGTACTCCTGATTTCCTCGGAGGTCGAGGAGCTGCTGGGCATGTGCGATCGCATTCTGGTCATGCGCGGCGGCGCTATTCGGGACACGATTGAACCGCACGAGTTCGATCGCGAACGCATCCTGCGCGCAGCCCTTCACCACGGTGGGCTCGCATGACTTCGCCCATCGCCAGCCACCTGGGTTTGCGCGTATTGCATCAGGCGTCGTTGCTCCTCTTTGCGGTGGTGCTGGTCGTCTTCGGGATGCTCTCGCCCGCGTTCTTGCAGACGTCGAATATGGTCAACATTCTCATCCAGACTTCCTCCACCGGCATACTGGCCGTGGGCATGACCTTCGTGCTGCTGACGGCGGGCGTGGATCTGTCGGTGGGAGCGATCATGTTTGTCGCGGCCGCCGTGGGCGGGAAGCTGATCCTGGGGGGCTGGGCCTTCGGTGGGGTGCTGGCGATCATGCTCGGCATCGGCGTGCTGTTCGGCGCGTTGAACGCGCTGTTCATCACGCGCCTGGCCATCATGGCCTTCGTCGTCACGCTGGCCACGCGCTACTTTGGCCGTGGCCTCGGCTTGCGCATCACGGAAACGCGCGCGATGAATCTGCCCGAGAGCTTCTACGAGCTCGGCGCGGCGCGCCTGCTGGGCGTGCCGGTGCCCGTGCTGATCTTCGCGGGCGTGGTGCTGCTCGCGCATCTGGCGCTGACGCGGACACCGTTTGGACGCCAGGTTTACGCCGTTGGCACCGACGTGGAAGCGGCGCGCAAGGCCGGCATTAACACGGGCGCCGTCCGGTTTTCGGTCTACGCGATCTGCGGCCTGTGTGCGGCGGCGGCGGGGATTGTCGCCCTGTCGCAGGCGCCGGCGGTCTCGCCGAGTTTCGGCAACAACCGCGAGTTCATGGCCATTGCGGCGGCGGTGCTGGGCGGCACGAGTTTGTTTGGCGGTCGCGGCGCGGTCTTTCCCGGCACCGTCCTTGGCGCAGTCCTGATTCAGACCATCGAGAACGGGCTCAACGTTCTCAACGTCAATCCGTATCTCTACCCGCTCATCACCAGTGGCGTTATCTTCGTCGCCGTGCTGCTGGATGCCATCCGGAGTCGCGTCCTGGCCCAGGCGAATCGGCGGCGGATTTACACGGTCGCCCAACCCGATTGACCCATGCTCACCGAGACCTTCTTGACTTACGGCCAACCGGAGCCGCCGTCGTGCCTGGCTCCGCTCCGCGCCGGCCCGCTCACGATGCTCTACGATCCCAGCACCGGCTTTGTGCGGCGGATCAAGCTAGGCGAACGAGAAGTCTTGCGCGGCATCTATGCCGCGGTGCGCGACCGCAACTGGGGCACGCCGCCCGGGGTCGTTCGGGAGACGCTGCGGGACGTCAAAGCGCAGTCGTTCCGCATCGAATTCGAGTCGGTGCACCGACAGGGAGACATTCACTTCGTCTGGCACGGGTCTCTCTGCGGCGCTGCGGACGGAACGCTCCGCTACGATTTCGATGGCGCAGCGAAGACCGCGTTCCTCCGCAACCGCATCGGCTTTTGCGTGCTCCATCCCATCCGTGAATGCGCCGGCGCGCCGGCCCGACAGCGGCGCGCGGACGGCCGTGCCGTGGCAGGCCGGTTTCCAGAGTCGATCAACCCGCAGATCATTGGCCGCGGCAGCTTCCAGGACTTGGCCGGCCTGGCCCACGAGGTCGGTGGCGGGCTATGGGCGGAGCTTGAGTTCGAGGGCGACGTCTTCGAGATGGAGGACCAACGCAATTGGACCGATGCCAGCTTCAAGACCTACTGCACGCCTCTAGGGCTGGCTTTTCCGGTGGCCATCGCGGAAGGCAGCCGGATTCGCCAAGCGGTGACTCTGCGGTTGGCAGGCGCGACACAGGTCCCAACCTCGGGAGGCGAGGTCGTCTCGCAACCGTCCGGTATGCTCACGCTGGAGATTCCAGAGGCACCGACTACGCGCTTGCCGGCCGTCGGCTTGGGAATCGCGAGTCACGGCGAGCCGTTGGATCCGCACGAGGTCTCTGCCCTGAGCGAGCTTGGGCCGGCCCATCTGCGGTTGGATTTGCGGTTGGCGACCACAAGCTGGCCAACGAGGCTCGAGCAGGCTGCCGCCGAGGCGGAGCAGATGGGGGCGCGACTGGAACTGGCCGTTCATCTGCCACGCCAGGGCGAAGTGGAGGCCGACAACGTGGCACGGGCAATGGGCCGGCACGCTTCGTCGCTGGCGCGCGTCCTGGCGCTCCGCGAGGGCGAAGCCGCCACCAGTCCCGCGACCCTGCTGCGTGTGCGAGCGCTCCTGCGCGGCGCGGACGTGCCCGTGGGGGCGGGCAGCGACTGCAATTTCTGCGAGCTTAACCGCGAGCAGGGGCTCGGTCGGTTGGCGGCGAAGGAAGCGGATTTCCTCTTCTGGTCCATCAATCCACAAGTCCACGCGTCCGATCACCTCTCCGTCATGGAGACCTTGGAGGCGCAGGCCGCGACCGCCCGATCCGCGCGGGCGTTCGCTCGGGGACGGCCGCTGGCGGTCACGCCGGTGACCCTGAAGCAGCGGTTCAATCCTGTGGCGACCGGTCCAGCGCCCGCGCCGGCATCGGGCGAACTGCCGCCCCAAGTGGATCCACGTCAACTCAGCCACTTCGGAGCCGCTTGGACCCTGGGCAGCCTTGTCGCTTGGGCAACCGCAGAAGTCGAGAGCGTCACCTGGTACGAAACCACGGGCTGGCGCGGTGTGATGGAGCGCGTCACGGGGTCGCCTCTTCCGAACCAGTTCCCCTCGACTGCCGGAGGCGTGTTCCCGCTCTTCCACGTTCTGGCCAGTCTGTCGGGGCGCAAGCGGTGGGCCGGCGTGGCTGCGATCCAACTCGCCGAGCTGGCGGGCCTTGCGCTCTTTGATTCCCACCAGGCCCTGCAACGGGTCTTGCTGGCGAACTTGTCAGCAGGCGTTCAGCAGGTCCGCATCGCTGGTCCGTTCACGGCCAGCGGTCTGGAACGGTCGCCGGCCACACCGGCTGGCGGGGGCGCGTGGCACATCGAGGCGCCTCCCGCCTTTGCCGGGGGTTCCTGTCAGAAGGTCTCGGGCGTTATCGAGGCCGCACTTCCGCCCTATGCCTTCGTGCAGTTTAGCCGCCGTTCGTGAGTCCTCGTCGCAGTACTGCCTGGCCTCCATCATCCGCGAGCGATTGGAGCGCTCAACAGTCCGCTGGGATCAAGCGAAGGACCCTTGGGCCTCCGCGCCGCCCGCGGCCGATGGCCACAAGGTCGTGTTGCTGGATACCGACCACATTGGCTGGAAGATCTTCATCCATGACGCCGCCTTCACCCGGGCGTGGGTGTGGAAGCGTTTCACGCGTGGCTACAGCACCCTGCTGATGGAGAATCTCTCGCCGAGCGTTCTGTTTGGCCTCAGCCTGTCGCGCGATCGTCTGCGGCTTGCCATCCTTGGCTGTCACCCCCCGCCTTGGGGGCAGGTGTTGGCTCAACCCGGCAAGGTCGATGCCTGTCTGCCGTACCGCCGACATTCTTGTCGGCAGGGCATCCGGCTGTGGGATGGATGGATGGATCGGACAGCGGGCTGGAACGTCCGCGATCCGGCAGGCTGGAGAGCAACGCAACCAGCGGAGCCGGTCGTGGGCCGGCGCAAGAACTGGATCACGGACTGGTTCCGATCGAGGAAGCTGCGTAGCTGTTACATGGGAGCTCCGCGACGCCACGGTCATCGGCCATTGCCGCTCTGGAGGGCGGAGCTCTGCGACGCCTCAGTCATCGACCATTGCCGCTCTGGAGGGCGGAGCTCTGCGACGCCTCGGTCATCGACCGTCGCCGCTCTGGAGGGCGGAGCTCCGCGACGCCTCGGTTTCCCTTCGGCCTGCGGCGTCCGCCTTGCGGACTTGCGCCCGAGGGCTCGTGGAACTCGCCCCTCCAACAGGCGCTCGTGGAACTCGCTCCTCCAACAGCGGCTCAGGGCAACTCGCCCATCACCCGCTGTAGCTTCGGTGCCTGGACGATTTCTTGGCCATCGGCAAAGACGCGCATGCCGGCGCCCTTGCCATACTTCGCCCCGGTCTGGTCCCAAAGGATGGTGAGCGTGCGCACACGATAAGCGATGCCGTCCAAGCAGAACCAATCCCACTCCCCCGGCGGCACGAGTGGATGGACCTCCACTTGACGGTCGGCGCGCGGACGGAGGCCGACGAGTCCGCGGATGACAAGGTCGCAAAACGTGGAGTGGTTGTAATCTTTGCCCCGCTCCGGGCCACCTTTGCCGGTGTCCCACGTGCCGTCCTTCCACGCCTTGAGCCGGGTGCGGGAAATCCAATCGCCGGTGAACGGATTGAGGTTCTCATCAATCCACGGCACCACGCGGCCATCGTCGCGGGTGAAGCGGTGGGACTTGGCGTAGGTCTTCAGCGTGGCGAAGTAATCGCGCACACTGATGTGCTCTTGGGGCGGTCCGTTGAGCAGGTTGGCGAGCAGCGCGGCATTGGGTTGCACCAGGTGCCGCGCCCAGAGCGCGTCCGCCGCCCAGAAACTGTAGCGCCGCAGCTCGCCGCCCTTGCGAAACCAGAACACCGCATAGTCGTCCAGGTATTGGGGATCGCGCAGCCAGCGGCCTTCGTAGAAGTGATGTCCGGCCGGGCAACTGATGGTGTTGTGTTTGCCCGACCAGCGGACAGGGCCGCGGCCAGGGCGATGCCCACGAAACAGGGGAGAAGGCTGTGCATGGCGCGCAGGGTGCCCGCGATCCCCCAAGAAGCCAAGGCCCCGCCGCTCAGGGCCGATCGCAGACCAGGTGTGGGACAACGCAGTCGTCTATTGCCTGGACAAACCAGCGATAGGGAGGAAATAACATCTTGCGACGCATGGTGACGGGCGCTCAGACATTCCTGTCTGCGCTACGCTTCCAGCGCTCCGTCGATGCTCTCGATCCGAACCAACCCAACATGAAAACCATCCCCATGCTCCTCACCGGCACTGCGCTGTTGGCAGCTTCACTTGCCGGCGCTATCGCCGGCGTCCCCACCCCGACCTGGAAACATCTTTCCAGCAGGAGTGGCGATTTGCCCGTGCCCAATGGCGGCAAACAACAAACCGCCTGCGTCGTCTTCGACATCGACAGGGACGGCGCGGCGGACATCGTCATCGCCGAACGCACGCAAGCGGTAACAGGTTCACGCCCATCCAAGTGACCGATCATCCAGGGCGCATCGTGGCGGGGCGTTTTCAGCCGGGCAAAGTCGCGCAGATCGCGGTGGCGCCCGGCGACGGCAACGGCCCGCTCTGGTTCCTCGAGTGCCCAAGCGATCCGGCCGATCCAAAGTCCTGGACCCGCCGCAAGCTACTCGACCGCGACGTGCTCTCCGGCCACACGCTCGAAACCGGGGACCTCAACGGCGACGGACACCTGGACCTCTTTTGTGCCGAGATGCACACGCCGGGACCGAAGGACAAATGCACCGCCTGGATCTTCTACGGCGACGGCCAGGGCAAGTTTCGGACGCAAGAACTCTCGGTGGGCATCGGCAATCACGACAGCCGGCTGGCGGACGTGAACGGCGACGGCAAACTCGACATCGTGACTAAACCCTACACCTGGGACACCCCGCGCATCGATGTGTGGCTGAATCAGGGGAACCGGCCCTGACGGGCCGGCCAAGGTCACCTACGGCCATTCGCTCATCACGGCGGTGGACGTGCGGCGGGCGAAAGCGCATTCGGAATTCGACAATCAGGGCGCATCGGCGTAAAGGGAACCCGACATGCCATCACCGGAACTACCCCCAGAGGCCGGACGGGTCGAATCTCGCGGCATTTCTCTTCGTTTTGCGTGAGAAACACAAGGAGGCCTATGGGCAAATTCGCGGAGCCGTGCAGCGAGTCGCCCCGTTCTTCGACGACTCTCAGTTGGATGCGCGACTCAGCCGACGCCGAGGAAACCGGGTGGCTCGATTCCGTACAGCTCAACCACCGGGGCAAAGTCGATGCCCAGGCCGCCGCCGTCCGTCGGCGCTGATTTCCAAACACACGTTCAATCACTGCATCTCCATCCCCATGACAAATCAAATTCTCGTTGCCCTTGGCCTCGGCTTGACATGCCTCGTCGGCAGCCTGCCGGCCGTTGCCGCCATCCCAACCACCTACCCGCCTTCCATCAGCGAAGCGGAGGTGCGCGCCTTAATGGATCGCACCCAGTTTCCGCGTCCCCGCCTGCTGATGAAACCGGACCAGGTCCGTCAATTGCGGGACCGCGTGACCGCCAATGCCCGCCTGCGCGAGATCGCCGACGTGGTGCGGCGGGATGCCGACGCCATGATCGAGGCCGCCCCCATCGCCCGGCAGCTCGAAGGCCGCCGCCTGCTGGGCGAATCGCGCCGTGCGGTTCGCCGCGTCATCGTTCTGGCCATGGCATACCATTTGACCGGCAACCGGGCCTATGCCGACCGCGCCGCGCGCGAAATGCTGGCGGCGGCGGCGTTCACCGACTGGAATCCTGGTCACTTCCTGGACGTGGGAGAAATGACCTTGGCGCTGGGCATGGGTTACGACTGGCTCTACGACCAGCTCGATCCCGCAGCCCGCGACACCATTCGGGCTGCGATCCTGTCGAAAGGCGTTCGCGTTCCGCTGGACACCCCACACAACGGCTGGACGCGCGCGGCCAACAACTGGGGCCAGGTCTGCCATGCCGGCATGGTCGCCGGCGCGCTATCGGTCCTCGAGGACGACCGCGAGGCGGCGGCGAAGACCGTGCATCGCGCGCTCGCCAACGTGCCGCGCTCGATGGCCGCCTTTGCGCCCAAGGGCAGCTACCCGGAGGGCCCCGGCTACTGGTCTTACGGCTCGACCTTCAACGTCCTGCTCATCGCCATCCTTGAATCCGCGCTGGGAAGCAGCTTCGGACTCGACCAGGCGCCGGGCTTCGATCAGACCGGCGCATACCTGGCGCTGACGACCGGCCCGTCTGGATTGACCTTCAACTACGCCGACGGCGGTTCGGGACGCGGTGTGGAGCCGGCCGTGCATTGGTTTGCCGCCCGCTATTCGCGGCCGGAATGGTTAACCGGCGAAGCCGCGCCCATGCGTAGAAGATTGTCCGCGCGCCCTGACGGCATCTCCGGATCGGACCGTTTCCTGCCCCTGTTGCTGCTCTGGCTCCAAGACGACTCGCACGCCGACGTCGCGCGTTTGCCCTTGCACTGGACCAGCGACTGCATGGTGCCCATCGCGTTGCACCGCAGCTCGTGGACGGATCCGAAGGCCGTGTTCGTAGGGATCAAGGCCGGGTCGCCCTCCGGCCCGCACGGGCACATGGACATCGGTTCCTTCGTGTTGGACGCTGAGGGGGTTCGGTGGGCGACCGATCTCGGCGCAGAGGGGTATCATCGGATCGAGTCCCGTGGGATGAACTTCTGGAGCATGGCGCAGGAGTCGCAGCGCTGGACCGTCTTTCGCCAGGGCAGCCTGAGCCACAACACGCTGGTGATTGACGACCAACTGCAACAGGCCGCCGGCCACGCCAGCATCGTCCGTTTCTCCGCCTCGCCCGACTTCCCGCACTCGGTGGTGGACATGAGCGCGGTCTATGCCGGCCAAGCGGCCACCGCGCATCGTGGCATCGCTCTGCTGCCCACCGGCGAGGTGCTGGTGCGCGATCGTCTGACCGGCTTGCAGCCCGGCGTGTCCGTGCGCTGGGGGATGGTGACGCCGGCGACAGCCGTCCAGCCCGGCGCCCGCTCTTTGGAACTGCGGCAGCAGGATGTCTCCCTGACCCTTCGGATCCTGCAACCCACCGCCGCCACCTGGGCGTTGCTCGACACCGCAAAGCCAAAGAACGAATGGGATTCGCCAAATCGCGGCACGGTCATGACGGCGTTCACCGTAACCGCCCCCACCTCGGGCATTCTGGACCTGGCCGTGCAGTTGATCCCAGGCAACCGCCCAGCGACGCCGGCGGATCGGGTCAACCTCAAGCCGCCGCTGGACTGGAGCGCGCCGCGGTGATGACCGGTCGCCTGCCCACCGCCACCGGGGTGTTCGACGCCAGCCCACCACCCAGCCCAAGGGCGCAGTCACCGCGCAGATGCGCGCCTCCGACCAGCGCGTCGTCATCGCGGGCAACGGCGAGGCGCACGCCGACTACAAGACCGCCGACATTCTTGTCGGCAGGGCGTCCGCCGATCCGGACCCATCGGCAGGACGGGCTCAACGCCCTGCTACCCGTCCAGGCCGCCTGGCGGCCTCGTAGCGCAGACATTCTGGTCTGCCGTACCGCCGACAGGGCCAGACCGTCGAGCACCGAATGCAGTTCGTGACTGGCGTGCGGCAGCAGTCCCAGCAGCGCCAGGCCGAGCATCAAGCCGGCCACAAAACTCACGGCGACTTGCAGCCGGGTGTGCGTCAACTTGAACGAGCCAGGCGGCGCCTCGCCCATCAGTGCGGCCAGCAGCGCCAGCAAGCAGTGGGCAACGAGCAGAACGGTCGGAGGGATGGCGGGATTGTGCGTGGCTGCTGGTCTGTCAGCTCCGCAGCCTGCAATTACTCGTAATGGTACCGGCAGGACAGAATGTAAATGGCCTGATCTGAAATCCGATAAACCAACCGATGCTCGTCATTGACCCGCCGCGACCAACAGCCCTTGAACTGGTGCTTCAGCGGCTCCGGTTTGCCGAGGCCTTGGAAGGGATCGCGCAGGATGTCAAAGATCAAGGTGGCAATCCGCTGGTGGAGTTTGGCATCCAGGCGCGCCCATTCCACGAAGTCCTTCAGCGCCGTCGCGGTAAACACGACAGACCTCATTTCATGGTGGCCAGCTCACCCGGCGGCACGGTCACCAGATTCCGTCCGGCTTCCACATCGGCCAGGGCTTCCAGCAAATGCCGCCGGTTGGCCTCGGATTTCAGCAAGTAGGCCGTTTCGTCCTCCTCGACTTGGGCGGGACCGCAAATGGAGATCTCGATTTCACTGGCGCCGAACAGCGACTTGACGCTGGCCAGGAACCGCTCGTCCAGGTCCGCCGCGCTCATTCGGTAGGTGGTGTGCATCGCAGATAATCGCAGATTCAGTTAACTCGCCAGGCACCCTACCGGATTGGGAATTTGCCGGCAAGCTCGGTGTGGGCACCGCCCGGCACTAGCGCGGCCAAGGACGCGATGCATGCGATGCTGGGGCACTTGCTGGACGCATTCCTACTCTCGGCCGTGCCGCGGCTGCTCGTGCTCGACCAGGACGCTGCGGCAGAGCTGGCCGTTCCGGGTGTTGAGGTGCAGCCGGTCTTGTAGCCGAACAACTCGGATTCAAGCAAGGTGCCCGGCAACGCACCGCGGTTGACGGCCACGAACCGGCGGGCCTTGCGGGGCGACCGTTCGTGAATGGCGCGGGCGACCAACTCCTTGCCGGTGCCGCTGGAGCCTTCGATCAAGACCGTGCTGTCGCTGGCGGCCACCACGGGCAGCAGGTCGAACAAAACGTCGCAACAACGACGGCCGAGCGCGTCCTGCCGCGGGATACCGGTGATCTGCTCGCCAGCCCGGTTGAAGAACGTAATCCGCCATTCGGTGTCCACCGTGAACACCCCGTCCGGCACATAATCGAGTACATCCGTTGGCATAGCGTTGCACCGGGCGGCAGACCAGGATTCCCGCTTGCCTCTGGAAATAGAGCTGCTAACGTCATCCATGGAATGACCTGTTGGTTCGGCCGGTCTGCTCCCTGGGGATGCCCATCGGCCTACCAACCGCAACCTGCAACCTGGCCAGCACGTGCCACAACAAAACCCGATACGACCTATGAAAACGAGATGGTCCCTGATCCAGATCGCCTTGACGGGCCTGCTCGGCGCGATGGCGCTGGCCGCGGACGAGCGGCAGCCGGGCGGGACTGCCGCCGAGATGGACCATGCGGCTATGATGGAACAATGGATGAAACTGAACGCCAAAGGCGAGCCGCACGCGGCGTTCCAGCAGAGCGCAGGCGACTGGACCGCGGTCGAGAAGCACACGATGGGGGCGCAGGCGTTCGAGGGGAAAGGCAAGGCCACGTTGCGCGCCATCCTAGATGGCCGCTACCTGGTCCAGGAATACTCCTCGGAAAGCCCGATGGGCAAGTTCGAGGGCTTTGGCGTCACGGCGTATGACACCATGGAGAAGCAATACGTCATGGCGTGGATGGACAGCATGAGCACCGGCATCTTCATGAGCTACGGCAAGAAACAGGGCAACGCCATCACTTATAACGGTGAACAAAAAATGCCCGACGGCAGCACGATGCTGCATCGGATGGTCCTGGAAGAGAGCGGACCGGACCGGATGATCCTGACGATGTTCGGCAAGCCCGCCGGCGCGAAGGAATTCGGGAAGCACCTCGAGATCACCTACACGCGCACCGCCAAGACAGGCGCCCGCTAAGGGAGACGATCATGAAGACCTTCTCCCTGATCGCCTTGACGGGCCTGCTCGGCGCCGCGGCGATCGCCGCGGAAAAGACCTCCCAGGACAAAGCGTGGGTTCCACTGTTGTCTGCCCAAACCGAGCGCTTGGACGATCGGTGGACTACCACCGGCAACTGGGTGCTGCAGGACGGCGTCGCCGCGCTCCAGCCGCGTCCCGGCGAATCCGGGTGGTCGCGTTGGTCGGCCTATCTGTGGTCAAAACAGCAATACACCGACTTCGAGATCGAGTTCGATTACCGGCTCGAACCGGGCGGCAACAGCGGCTTCTATTTTCGGGTCGGCGACCGTAACGACCCAGTGGCCCAGGGCATCGAAGTCCAAATCTACGATTCGCCCAGCCGCCAGTCCGCTGCCTCCCTCACCGACCACGACGCCGGCGGCATCATTCCCGGACTCAAACCCCATCGGCCTGCTGCCAAACCCGCTGGGGAATGGAACACGATGAAAGTCACCCATTATGACCACAAGATTGTGGTCATGCTGAATGACGTGAACGTGAATGCCCACGATCTTTCCGGCGGCGGCCAACTGGCCCGGCGGCCGCGGACGGGGTGGATCGGCTTCCAGGATCACGGCTTGCCCATCGCGCTCCGGAACATCCGTCTCAGGGAGCTGCAGCCGGGCGATCTGCCCTGGCGGTGAAACCGGCGGGCGGAGTCGGCAGACGGCCGACCCAACACCCATAGCCCGGCTGTCGACCGGGACGGCGACTGCTATACGTCCATCGGCGCTCCGGGCAGCCACGGCGAACGGTCCGCGCCAAACCGCGTGCAATCGCCGCCAGCGAAGCGTAGCCTCGACTCCATGGTAACCACGCCTGTGGCGCTGGCGCGTGTTTTGCGAACCCTCTCGCGGGCCGCGATGCTGACAGCGGCGGCCGCGTTGTCGCCGGCGCCATGAACTCGAGGTCGCGCTGACGATGTTCTCCGATGTCTTCCTGACACCGCACGGGCTGCTGCGCGTGGAACAACTCCCGCCGAGCGGCGAGTCGGCGGACCGCCAGCCATCGGTCGTGGGCGACTCCAGTGCGGCGAGTGGCCGGGATGCCGCGGCGCCTGTGCCCTGCTTAGACGCGGACGCCGGGCAGCGCCTAGCCACCGCGTTCGCCGACTCGCCGGCGCGCGGTCTCTTACACCTCGGGACGCGCGAGTTGAACACGGCGCTGCCGCCGGCGGCGGCTTGGTGGCGCGAACTGGCTCGCAGTTATCTCACCCGCTTGTGCCACCTGCCAGAACTCGAGTCGGCCCGAGAACTGGCGCCGCTCCCGGCGCCGGCCCAGACCGAGCTGCGCGCCCTGGCCGACACGGCCCCGCCAATGCGCGGGGGCGAGTACCTGAACGCGGAGGTCCTGGCGCAGCTCTGGGGTGAGCTGGATGTCGTGGTGCGCGGCGAGGCGCTTCGGCATCCCCAGGGCGTGGGGGCGTGGTTACGAGCAAGCCATCCGCTCTGGCGCATGGTGGGTCGGGTGACGTTTCATCTCGCGGAAAACCGGCGGCACCCCACGCATCCGTTCGCCTTCATGGCCAGTTACGCGTCGCGGATTTCGAGCCAGTCGCGCGTGCAGCACCTGCCCTTGGGCCGGGCGCTCCAGGAATACGCCGGCGCCGGCAACAAGGCCGCCCTCCTCAACCTGCTGTCCCCCGTCCAGAAGGCCGCCTCGACCAGCGCCTTCATCCACGAACTGGTGGACAGCAACCGCATCTTCAAGCCGTTGCCCTGGACGCCGGCCGAGGCGTATCGGTTCCTCAAAGACGTGCCGCTGTGCGAAGCGGCGGGCGTCATCGTGCGCCTGCCCGATTGGTGGAAAGGCGGGCGGCCGCCGCGTCCGCGCATCAACGTGCGCATCGGCCAGGGCCGCGGCGCGGGCCTCGGCGCGGACACGCTGCTGGATTTCTCGGTCGAGACCACCCTGGATGGCCAACCGTTGACCGAGGCGGAATGGCAAGGGCTCTTAAATGCGGCCGACGGCCTCGCGTTGGTGCGCGGGCAATGGGTCGAGGTCGATCCGCAAAAGCTGAATGACGCGCTGGCGCACTGGAAAAAGGTCGAGCACATGGCGCGCCAGGACGGCGTGACGTTCTTCGAGGGGATGCGGATGATCGCCGGCTTCCAACCCGGCGCCGGAGCCGCGGACGGCGCCGGGCTGGGGGTCGACCGCGAGTGGACGGGCATTCAGCCGGGGCAATGGCTCGAGGCGGCGCTGGCCGAACTGCGCGACCCGGCGCGCCTGGAGACCACGGGGAACCTCGACGGCCTCCTGGCGCAGTTGCGTCCTTACCAAGCCGTGGGCGTCAACTGGCTCGGGTTCCTGGCGCGCCTGGGATTGGGCGGCTGCCTGGCGGACGACATGGGCTTGGGCAAGACCTTGCAGGTGCTGGCGCTGTTGCTACGGCGCAAGCACGAGGCCGCAACCATCCCCAGCATCCTCGTCGTGCCCGCCTCCTTGCTGGCCAACTGGCGCGCGGAAATCCAGCGCTTCACCCCGTCGCTGACGTTTCTCATCCTTCACCCCTCGGAAACCGACGACCCGCGGGCGTCTCTGGCTTCGTCCGCCGGACGCGAAGCGGATCTCGTCATCACGACGTACGGCATGGTGGCACGGTTGGAGACGCTGCGGCAGCGCGAGTGGAGCCTGGCCATCCTCGACGAGGCCCAAGCCATCAAGAACCCCGGCACGCGCCAGGCACGCGCGGTCAAAGAACTCAAGGCCACCGCCCGTTTCGCCCTGACCGGCACACCCGTCGAGAACCGCGCCAGCGATCTGTGGTCCATCTTCGATTTCCTGAATCCTGGCCTCCTCGGCTCGGCCAGCGCGTTCGCCAAATTCATTCGTGCCCGCGACGATGCTCCGCAGCCCGACTACGGCCCGCTGCGCGCGCTCACGCGGCCCTACATCCTGCGCCGGCTCAAGACGGACAAGCAGGTCATTGCCGATCTGCCCGAGAAAACCGAGGTGCGCGCATGGTGTTGGCTGAGCAAGACCCAGGCGGCGCTCTACCAGAAGGCCGTCTCCGAGTTGACCGAGGCGATCGAGAACGCCGACGGCATCCAGCGCAAGGGCCTGGTGCTGGCCTTCATCATGCGCTTCAAACAAATCTGCAATCATCCCTCGCAGTGGTCGGGCGACGGCGGTTACGCGCCCGAGGCGAGCGGCAAATTCGCCCGGCTGCGCGAGTTGGCCGAGGAAATTGCCGAGCGGCAGGAAAAGGCGCTGGTTTTCACCCAATTTCGGGAGATCACCGACCCGTTGGCGGCCTTTCTCGAGAACGTCTTTGGCCGGCCCGGTTTGGTGTTGCACGGCGGCACCGCCGTGGCCCAGCGGCGCCAATTGGTCGAGTCCTTCCAACGCGACGACGGTCCACCGTTCTTTCTGCTCACCGTGAAAGCCGGCGGCGCGGGCTTGAACCTGACGCAGGCCGCGCACGTGATCCACTTCGACCGCTGGTGGAATCCCGCCGTCGAAAACCAGGCCACCGACCGCGCCTTCCGCATCGGCCAGAAGCAAAACGTCCTCGTCCACAAGTTCGTCTGCCGCGGCACCATCGAGGAGCGCATCGACCAGGTGATCGAGGACAAGAAATCGCTCTCGACGGAATTGCTTGAAGGCGGCGGCGAGAAGCTGTTGACCGAGATGAACAACGACGAACTGTTGCGCTTCGTCGCGCTCGACTTGAACCGGGCGACTGAGGTATAAACACCGCCACGACTATGAGCTGGTACTCTTTCGGATTCCGCCCCTACGTCCCGCTGGCCGAGCGCCGCCGCAAAGCCGAGCGCGAGATGGCCAAGCTGGCCAAGAAAGGCAAGGTCATCAAACCGGTCCGCCTCGAAGGCCGCACCATCGCTCGCACGTTCTGGGGCAAGGCCTGGTGCGACCATCTCGAGTCTTACATGGATTACGCGAACCGTTTGCCGCGCGGCCGTACCTACGTGCGCAACGGCTCGGTCGTCCACCTCGACATCCGCCCGGGCGAAATCGAAGCGACCGTCAGCGGCTCGGAGCTGTACCAGGTTCGCATCGGCATCGCCGCCGCCGCCAAGGCCAAGTGGAAGAAGCTCTGCGCCGAATGTGCCGGTGGCATCGGATCGCTGGTCGAGTTGCTGCAAGGCCGCTTCTCCGACCACGTCATGAGCATCCTCACGCGCAAGGAGACCGGCCTGTTTCCCGAGCCCACCGAGATCAAGCTCAAGTGTTCCTGTCCGGACTGGGCGACCATGTGCAAACACGTCGCCGCCGTGCTCTACGGTGTGGGCGCGCGCCTGGATGCGAGCCCCGAGTTGCTCTTCACCCTGCGCGCCGTCAATCACGAAGAACTCATCACCCAAGCCGCCACAGCAGGCGATCTCGCCGCCAAGACCCCCGCGGCCGGTCCCGAACTGGCCGAGAGCGAAATCGGCGCCGTGTTCGGCATCGAATTGGACTCGACGCAGGTTGCCCCTCCGGCAGTGCCCACTCTGCTCGTTGTCACCCAAAACGCCCCACCGGTCACTCGGAAGGCCGCGTCCAGGCCCGCCACTCCGCCGCGCCCCAAGAAGACCCGAAAACCCGCGCGCCCGCGCCGCCAGACTCTCTCTGCAGCGGCCCGGCGCAGACTGATCCAGGCCGCCCGAGCCAGATGGGCGAAACTCAAGACAACGCGATCTGGCCCTGCGCAGCCGGCCACCTGATTCCCCCCCTCCCCTCCATTGTCATCGACCGTCACCGCTCTGGAGGGCGGAGCTCCGCGACGCCTCAGTCACCGACCCTTGCCGCTCTGGAGGGCGGAGCTCTGCGACGCCTCAGTCATCGACCCTTGCCGCTCTGGAGGGCGGAGCTCCGCGACGCCTCAGTCACCGACCCTTGCCGCTCTGGAGGGCGGAGCTCCGCGACGCCTCAGTCATCGACCATTGCCGCTCTGGAGGGCGGAGCTCTGCGACGCCTCAGTCATCGACCATTGCCGCTCTGGAGGGCGGAGCTCTGCGACGCCTCAGTCATCGACCATTGCCGCTCTGGAGGGCGGAGCTCTGCGACGCCTTGGTTCCCCTTCGGCCTGCGACGTTCGCCTCGCGGACTTGCGCCCGAGGGCTCGTGGAACTCGCCCCTCCAAGTCCACAGTCATCGGCCCTTGCCGCTCTGGAGGGCGGAGCTCCGCGACGCCTTGGTTCCCCTTCGGCCTGCGACGTTCGCCTCGCGGACTTGCGCCCGAGGGCTCGTGGAACTCGCCCCTCCAAGTCCACAGTCATCGGCCCTTGCCGCTCTGGAGGGCGGAGCTCTGCGACGCCTCAGTCATCGGCCGT
>VHCO01000006.1 GCA_016871715.1 Verrucomicrobiota bacterium | reverse complement strand
TGGCGGTGGAGAGGCGAGTGTCCGCCAGCACGCAGAACCAGGCGTTTTCTGCGCTGCTGTGCTTTTTCGAGCATGTGCTGTTGCGGCCGCTGGGGGATTTGCGGGGGACACTGCGCGCTCGGCGTGGCGAGCGGTTGCCGGTGGTGCTGAGCCGGGAGGAGGTCCTGCGGCTGCTGGCGGTTCTGGAGGGGACGTTGGGGCTGATGGGCCGGCTGCTCTACGGGACGGGGATGCGGCTGATGGAGGCGTGCCGATTGCGCGTGAAGGACGTGGATTTCGATCGCGGCCAGCTCGTCGTGCGAGCGGGCAAGGGTGACAAGGATCGGGTGGTGATGTTGCCGGAACGGTTGCGCGAGCCGTTGCGGGAGCATCTCGAGCGGGTGCGCGTGCTGTACGAGTCGGATCGGCGGGAGGGTTTGCCTGGGGTATGGTTGCCTGGAGCGCTGGCGGAGAAGTACCCGAATGCCGCGGTTGAATGGAGCTGGCAGTGGGTGTTTCCGTCACGGGGTCTGAGCGTGGATCCGCGGTCCGGGACCCAACGGCGTCACCACGTCCACGAGAACGGGCTGCAGAAAGCGGTCAAAGGGGCGGCGCGGGTGGCTGGGATCCAGAAGCCGGTGAGTTGCCACACCCTCCGGCACACCTTCGCCACGCATTTGCTGGAGGCGGGCACGGACATTCGGACGGTGCAGGAGATCCTCGGGCACGCGCGGTTGGACACGACGATGATCTACACGCACGTGATGGAGAAACCGGGCATCGGAGTCAAGAGCCCGCTGGACATGTGAGCGCGGAGCGGCGGCGCTGAAGCGCGCGCTGTCCAGAGGCTCCGCGACGTCAGCAGCCAGAGACGAGCCCGGGACGCGCACGAGACGCCGGAGGCGACTTGTCGCTTGCCAGGAGGAGGCATTTCACGTCTGCTCAAGGCTCTCCGCCAGGGACGACCCGGCGGCACGAGTCGGGCGCGCGGCCCTCTGTGCGCCGGCGCCGCCTGGGTCCGCGGAGGTGGGGCGCGCAGCGGACTGCCCGCCTGAGCTGCAAGCGATCGTTGCTCCCGAAATCTCATCGGTAACGCGGATATGCCGGACTGGTTGGCGGTAATCATCTTGGGCGTGATCGAAGGCATCACCGAGTTTCTACCGGTGTCGTCGACCGGCCACCTTCTACTGGCGGAGCACTGGTTGCCGCGCCAGAGCGACTTATTCAACGTGGTGATCCAGAGTGGAGCGGTCTTGGCCGTGATCCCCTTGTTTCCCCACCGGTGGCGCCAGATGCGCCAGTGGAGGCGCGATCCCCAGGCCCGAGATTTCCTGCTCAAGGTGTTGTTGGCCTTCGGCCTGACGGGAGCGGGTGGGGTGGTTTTGGAAGGATTGGGTTTCGCGTTGCCGGAGGAGATCCTGCCGGTGGCGGTGGCGTTGGTTCTCGGCGGCGTCGCGTTCCTGGTCGCGGAGTGGTGGCTGCGGCAACGGCCGGTTAAAACGGAGGTCACCTGGGGAATCGCGGTGGCGGTGGGGTTGGGGCAGTTGTTGGCGGCGGTGTTCCCGGGAACGTCGCGGTCGGGCGCCACGATCGTGTTGATGCTGGCCCTGGGCCTGAGCCGGGTGGCAGCGACGGAGTTCGCCTTTCTGGTGGGAATACCGACCATGCTGGCCGCGGGCGGACTCAAGATCTTCAAAGCCTTGGTTCGGCCGGTGCCGGGAGCGGTTCCGGAGGACTGGGTCCTCCTCGGTTTGGCCACCCTCGTGTCCGCGATCGTCTCGTTCATCGCCGTCAAGTGGCTCCTGCGATTTGTCCAGACGCACACCTTCAACGGGTTCGGGTGGTACCGCATCGGGCTCGGGGCCGTGCTGCTGTGGTTCCTGTAGGGGCAGCGCCGACCGAGCGGCGCTGGGCGCGGGAAACGATCGGGCCGACGGCCGACCGGGCTGGGCAGATCTCCGTTACGCCTGAAACTGGAGTTCGTAGAGCTTCCGATAGTGGCCACCCCGCGCGAGCAACTCGTCGTGGCGCCCTTGCTCGACCACGCGGCCGCCGGCGAGCACGACAATCGCGTCGGCGCTCTGGATGGTCGAGAGGCGGTGAGCAATGCTGATCGTGGTTCGTCCAGCCATCAACGCGCTCAACGCCGCCTGCACCGCGCGCTCGGACTCGCTATCCAACGCGCTGGTGGCTTCGTCCAGGATCAGGATCGGCGCGTTCTTCAGCAGGGCCCGAGCGATCGCCAGGCGTTGCCGCTGGCCGCCGGACAAGGTGATCCCCTTCTCGCCAATGACGGTATCGTAACCCTGCGGCTTGGCCGTAATGAACTCGTGGGCGTGAGCCTGGCGCGCTACCGCGACGATCTCCGCCTCGGTCGCGCCCGGTCGGCCGTAGGCGATGTTTTGACGCAGCGTGTCATTGAAGAGGACCGTCTCTTGGGTGACCACGGCAACCTGCGCCCGGAGGTCGGCGCTCGACACGCTCCGCAGATCCACCCCCCCAACGCGGACCGCGCCGCGGCTGGGGTCGTAGAAGCGCAGGACGAGGTTGGCGAGGGTGGTCTTGCCGGCGCCGCTGGCGCCCACGAGGGCGACGTGTTGGCCGGGCCGAATTTCGAGTTGGATGTCTTCGAGGACGTGTTTGTCGCCGTAATCGAAGCTGACGCCATCGAGGGTAATGGCGGCCCCGGCGGCGCGCAGGGGGACCGGGCGGGCGGGTTCCTTGACGGTGGGTTCGAGGGCGAGCAACTGGAACACGCGCTGGCTGGCGGCGCGGGCTTGTTCGAGTTGGCCAGGCAAGCGGCTGACCAGCTTGATGGGCTGGTACATGAGGAAGACCGCGGCCACGAACTGCGAGAAGTCGCCGGCCGTCAGCGGCAGCCGCTCGATCAGCTTCACATAGACGATCACCAAAGCCACCCCGAGCGCCCCGGCGACTTCGGTGAGCGCCCCGGGGATCTCCAGGGAGCGAACCACGCGCATGAAGTGCGCGATGTACTTGCGCGTGTTCCGCGCGAACTTGGCGAGCATCGTGGGCTCGAGGTTGTAGGCTTTGACGACCCGGATGCCGGTGAACGTCTCCTCCATCAAACTGGTGAGTTCGGCGAAATTGGCCTGCAACGCCTCGGACGACTTGCGCACTTTGCGGCTGTAGATGGCGATGGGGACGACACAGACCGGGATCACCGCCAGGGAAACGAAGGTCAGCTCGGGTTGTTTCCAGACTAGCAACGCCATGAAACAAACCAGCGCAATGGGGTCCTTAACCAGCGACGGCAACGTGTTGCTGACGGTCTTGTGCAGCACGGCGGTGTCGTTGCTGATCCGCGAGATCAACTCGCCGGTGCTGCTCCGGTGGAAGAAGCTGAGGGACAAATCTTGCAGATGGGCGAACAACCGCTGGCGCAGATCCATGATGGCCCGCACCGCCACCCAGTTCATCAGGTAGAAATTGAGGTAGGCAAACACGCTGCGCACCGACATCACCGCAGGGATCGTGGAGACAATCGCCAACAGACCGAGGGTGCCGGGCGCCGCGTTTGGCAGCCAGTTCCTGACCGGTTCCACCACCCTTTGCACCCAATCCGGCGCCCGCGCCAACTCGGCAGCGAATGCCCCCGCACCCGTGGGGAACACCACGTCCACCACCACCTTGAGCGCCAGCGTCAGGACGCCTCCGGCCAACCCATACCCCACACCCGCCAACACACCCAAGATCATCCGGAGCCGGTAGGGGCGCACATAAACCAACAGTTGGCGGAGGAAGCGGCTCATTACGCGCCGCGCACTATGCGGCAGCCCCAGGCGCTGCGCGAGCCGATTCGCGCGGTGAGCGCGCCGGCGGCACTGCGTGCCATTCGACGTACGGCCGCCGGTCCCGAGGTCGCGTCAGCCGTCCGCTTGGACCTCTCCGGCTTGGGTGAGCCTGACCTCGCGTGCCGAGGGCGGTAGCGGGTAGGTCCGCTCCTGCCCGCCCGGCCAGCGGACCCAAACCGCCTTGGGCCGCTCGTCCCCGCCCACGATCGTCACACTGCTGTCCTGCGACCAATAACCTGAGCCCGCCTGGATCGGTCGGGCCGGCCCCAGGCGCTCACCCCACACCGGTCGCAGAACCGCTCCCACACCCCACGGGTTGCCCGGCGCACCGATCAAACGCACACGCAACCCAGGGCGTCCACCCACATTGCGATAAACCCGGGTCTCGGCCCCGTTCTGAGCCACCACTAAGTCCGCGCGGCCGTCCCCGTCGAAATCTCCCACCGCGCACCCGCGTTGCTCGCCCGGAATCGCCAGCCCCACCTCCGCGGGCGCAAGCGCGCGAAAGCCGCCTTGGCCGTTGCCGATCAACACCAAGCCGCGTCCGGCGTCCAGGCGCGGGAATTCGAGGTGGGTGGCAAACAGGTTTTGGCTCAAGAAAAGGTCCTGCCGGCCATCGCCATTGAAGTCCGCCACGCTCACCCCGTACACCGGTGCGAACTGGGCCGGAGACGGCAGCGACACCGATTCAAAGCGCCGGCCGCGATTCAAGAACACCGTAGACGCGAGCGTGGTCACCTTGAGCTCGGTTGCCTGCACGAAGGTCTCTCCCAAGATCCGATCCACACTGGCCAGGGCATACTCGCGCCGCGAGCCAAACCGACCCCGCACCGCTGGCAACGCCGCCGCCACCGCGTCGAAGGCGCGATAGGGCACGGTACCCAACTCGGCATGGTCGTAGGCTTCGATCAGGTCGACCGTGCCGTTCTCGTCAAAGTCGCCATAGAACAGCCGCAGCGGATGGGTCGCGCTGGCTCGGTAGGGGCTGTTCAAACCCCAGTTGCCCACCACCAAGTCCAGCCGCCCGTCCTCGTCGAAGTCGCCTACCGCCACTCCGGACCACAGACCCGTGTGGCCCGCCAAACCCCAGTCGGCGGTCGCCTCGGTCAGCCGGCCGTTCCGGTTGAGGAACAACCGCACTGGACCCCATTCACAGGCCAGGATGAGATCGTCGCGCCCGTCGCCGTTCACGTCCGCCCAGGTCGCACCGCTCACCAGGCCGGCCCGCTCGAAGGCCGTGACGGCCTGCGGGTCCAGCTCGAGTTCGCCCGCGCGGTTCATGAAGAGCCCCGACCTTGCCGGCTCCGGATACCGCCCCGGCTTGAGCCGGCCTCCAACAAAGACGTCTAACGCGCCGTCCCCGTCGAGGTCGGTCACGGCGACCGGGCCGGTCTGGGCTGGTCCCTCCGAGGGCTTGCCGGCCGCCTCGAGCTGGCCGTTACACAGGGCGTAAGCGAGTAGAGACGAGGCGTCGGTGCGACCGCCGTCCCCCGCGCGGAGACCGGCGAGCACGCTGCGTTGGCCGGGCGCAGGCACCCAACCCGCCAGCCCGGCGGCGGCGCGGTGAGCCGGCAAGTGCGGCGCGGGGATGGGGTGGAAGCGGGCTTGCCCCGCATCGTACCGGTAAACCGCCAGAGCCGAGTCCGCTTCACTGCCGAGGATTAACTCCTCGAGCCCGTCGCCGTCGAGGTCGAACCAGGCCACACCTGGCCCGAGTTGACTGAGCCGGTAGGGCAACAGAGGTTGGACGGCGAAATCGTCGCCCACAGGCTGCACGTGCCGGTGACCGAGCCGTCCGCTGACGTCGACAAAAAGCGGTTGAGGCGCCACGGAGCCAGGCGCCGGCGCCAGGCTCGGCCCCTCGGTTTCGTCGATTTCGTACAGGTAATTGGGCAGAACGTCATCGAGGATGCTGCGCCGGCCATTACGCCAGCGGACTTCGAGCGTGAGACGCCCGGCGCGCCCCGTCGCAAACACGCACAATGCCTCGTCGCCGCTCATATACCGGCCGCCGGCCAGCACCTCTTGCACCTGGGTCACCGGGCCGCCGGCGACGCGAATGCGCGCGCCGATGCCCTGAGTGTTCGGGGCGCGACCGCGCAGGCGCACCGCCAGGCGCGGCGCGGCGGCGTCGTTGCGGTAGACCAGGGCGCCGTCCGCGAAACAGTTGATGACCACGTCCAAGTCGCCGTCGCCGTCCAGATCACCCAGTGCCATCCCGTTCGAGATGCGTGTCGAGTCGAATCCCCACGCCTGCCCGACCTCCTGAAAGGTGAGGTCGCCCCGGTTATGAAAGGCCAAGTTCGCCGTCAACAACGTGGGAAACAGCAGCGTCGATTGCCGGGATTGGGCGAGACTCAACCGCCCCATCCGCTGGATCTGGTCGCGAACGTCGAGATCGTCCACGTTGTGCAGAAAGCCATTGCACACCAGCAGGTCCTCCCAACCGTCCAAGTCCACGTCCAGAAACGCGCAGCTCCAGGTCCACTCCGACCCAGCCACATCCGCGTAATAAGCCACGTCCTCGTAGGTGCCGTCGCCCCGAGCGCGTTGGAGGAAGTTGCGGCGAGCCTGTAGCCGCGTGGTCGCGTCTCCCGGTGGGCGCGGTTGCTCGTGCATGGTCCCTTGCTGGGTGAGCGCGTAGACGTGTTGCCGACTCAACATGTCCGTAACGAAGAAGTCATCGTGACCGTCTCGGTCGATGTCGGCCACCGCCACCGACATCGAGAAATACGGCGCCTGCCGCCACGCCAACCACGGCATGGCGCGAAACCGACCGCGCCCGTCGTTAAGCCACAACCGGTCCGGGGTCGAGGCGTCCCCGCAAACGTAAAGGTCGGGCGCACCGTCGCCGTCTAGATCGCGCAGCAGCGCGCTTAAGCTCTGATCCCACGGGGCCTCCGCCCAAGGCTCGCCCTCCTCGTCCAGAAACCCACCCTCGGTCCAGGAAACCGGAGTGAACCGGCCCCGGCCGTCGTTGAGAAAAAGCGCGTCCGGTTCGCCCAACTCGAAGATGGTCTCGCCGATGATCCGGATGCGTTTGGCGTAACGACCCGCAGGAACGGGTCGCCCGCCCACATACCGGAAACTGACGCTTCCACCGCTCCGCAGCACCGAGTTGACGCCATATCGAGCCACGTACAGATCGAGCGTCCCGTTCCCGTCCACATCGGCCAGCGCCAGCGAAGTGCCCCCGAGGTCCGACACCAACCCCGCCGCCGCCGTCACGTTGGTCCATGCGCCGCCTCCGGTGTTCAGGAGGAGCGCGTTGGGCCCGCCCATCGAGTTGACCAGCAAGTCTAGGCGCCCGTCTCCGTCGACGTCGGCGAACGTCGCCCCGGTGGACGCCTGGCCAGCACAGGCCGCGTCCGTCGCCACCGCCACATCCGCAAACCGTAGATCGCCCAGATTCCGATACAGCGCGCTCGGACGATCCAGGCCGCTCAGGAAAATGTCGCAACGCCCATCCCCGTCGTAATCCCCAAGGGCCACCCCCGACCCGTTGAGCAAATTCAGATTCTCGAGGTACCGCGCCCGAGGCAGGTTATTGGTAAACCCGACGCCCGTTCGCTCGAACGGTAACGCCGTGAAACCGGTCCGGCCCGGCGCCGTCACCACCAACGGCCGCCGCCGGTAACCGGCCCCTTCTTCCCAGGCCGGTTCCGCAGTCTCCGCCTCAGGCGCGGGCCACAACGCTGCCAGCCAGGCCAGCGCAGTCCACACCGCTCGGCCGGGGCCAATCCCGATGCGGTCTTTGGGTTGGCGGCTCATCGGGTCCGATTACTGAGTCACTCGATCGGTAGCCGTCGGGAGGGCGGCGCAGCTCAGTTGACCGAGAAGTCCTCGGGGGAATCGGCCAGCAACCGGTACTGCCAGCCTTTCTGGCGGAGGATGATCGGCCAGAGGGTCGCCGGTTCGGGGTGGAAGACCAACTCGAGGGCGGCGGGGTGAGTCAGCCAGGCGTGGCGGCGCATTTCGTCCTCGAGTTGGCCTGAACTCCACCCGGCATAGCCGGCGAAGAGGCGCAGCTTGCGGGCGGGGGAGAAGGAGTCACCCAGCTCGATCAACTCGTCCAAGGAATGGCCGACATTCAAGTTGGCCATAAGGTCGGCCTCGGTGTGGAAAGCGTCGGAGTGGAGGTAGCTCATGGCGGAGGGCTGGACGGGCCCGCCGACGTAAAGGGGAAGCTCCTTGAGGGAGTCGGGCAAGTCGGCGACGAGGGCGTCCCCGATTTTATTGCCGCTGTCGCGGTTGAGCACCAGGCCAAAGGCGCCTTCGGCGTTGTGCTCGCAGATGAGGACCACGGTGCGATGGAAGAAGGACCCGCGCAGGTTGCCACCGTCCAGCAGCAACTGCCCTTGCAGGAACTTGGTTTTGCCCTTCTGGACCACAGCCGACTCGGCCGCACGCATCCGATGCGCGGCACGTCGAAAAGCTGCATCAGCCTTGCCAGAGACGCAACCCAGAATAGAGTAGGCCCATGAAACTTAACTCGGCGCGTTTCAAATTCGCCTTGGCGCTCTTGGCGCTGGCGGTGCTGGTCGGCACCGGATGCCGGACGCACTCAGGCAGTCAGGAGTTCATCCCGGGCAAGGGCTGGCGCCCGGCCTAGTCAACCTGGGGGGGCGGCAGAGAGCTCAGGGCGCCGGTTCGGCTTTGGCGTTTTGCCGTTCGCGTTCGGCTTTGTCGCGCTCTTCCATGGCGGCCTTGCGGGAGAGGCGAACGCGTCCTTTCTCGTCCACGCCGAGGCACTTGACCCAGATCTCGTCGCCGAGCTTGACGATGTCTTCGGTTTGTTTGACGCGGAAATTGGCCAGTTCACTGATGTGCACGAGGCCGTCCTTACCTGGGAAGATCTCGACGAAACAGCCGAACTCCTTGATCGTCACCACCCGACCGCGGTAGAGCTTGCCCACCTCGATCTCCGCGGTGAGCTGCTCGATCTCGCGGCGCGCCACGTCCATGCCCTCGGCGCTCACCGAGTAGATTTGGACCGTGCCGTCATCCTCGATGTTGATCTCGCAGCCGGATTCGTCGACGATGCGCTTGATGTTCTTGCCACCGGGCCCGATCAGGGCGCCGATCTTTTCCGGGTTGATCTTGAGGGTCAGGATGCGTGGGGCATACTTGCTGAGCTCCTTGCGGGGCTCGGCCAGTGTCTCGCCCATGAGCTTCAGGATGTGCAAGCGGCCCAGGCGCGCTTTCTCGATCGCTTCCGACATGACGTGGATGGGCACGCCCTTGAGCTTCAGGTCGAGCTGAAAGCCCGTGATGCCCTTCTCGGTGCCGGCGATCTTGCAGTCCATGTCGCCAAACGCGTCTTCCCAGCCGATGATGTCGGTCATTAACCGGTAGCGCGCGAGACCGCCTTGGGGGCCAGCCTCGGTGCAAAGCCCCACACTGATGCCGGCCACCGGCCGGATCATCGGCACGCCGGCGTCCATCAAGGCGAGAGTGCCGCCGCAGACCGAGGCCATCGAGGTCGATCCATTGGACTCCATGATCTCGCTGGTCACGCGCACGGCGTAAGGAAACTCCTTGAGCGGCAGCATCGGCTCGAGGGAACGCTCGGCCAGGGCGCCATGGCCAATCTCGCGCCGGCCGGGGCCGCTGATGCGGCCCGTCTCGCCCACGGAGAAGTTGGGGAAATTGTAGTGCAGGATGAACTGCTTCTCGGTCTCGCCCCCGGAGTAGGAATCCAGCTCCTGGGCATCTTCGGTTGTGCCCAGCGTGGCCAAGGTCACCGTTTGGGTTTCCCCGCGCGAGAACAACGCCGAGCCATGCGCCCGCGGCAGCAAACCGACCTGGCACTGGATCGGGCGGATGTCCTCGGTACCGCGTCCGTCCAGGCGCCGGCCGGCTTCGAGGATGAGATTGCGAACGGCCTCTTTCTGGATGTAGTAAAAGGCGTCTTTCTGCACGAACTCGGTCACCTTCTCGGCGCCGAATTTCTCGACGAGCTTGGCGCCGACCTCCTCCGTGAGGGTGCGCCAGGCGGCCTCGCGCGCCAGCTTGCCTGGGGTCAACAACGCCGGTAGGGTGCGATCGCCCGCCAGGGCCTTGGCCTCCGCCAAGATCTCCTCGGGCGCCACCACCTGGGTGATGGTTCGTTTGGCCTTGCCGGCTCGAGCGGCGAGTTCCTTTTGCGCGGCAATGAGCGGTTGGCAACTCACCTGGCCAAAACTCAATGCGGCCAGGAAGTCCGCGTCGGTGATCTCTTTCGCGTTACCCTCGAACATGACCAACTCGGTCTCGCTGCCCACGTAGACGAGGTCCAGGTCGCTTTCGGCCATTTGGCTGTGCGTGGGGTTCGCGATGAACTGGCCTTTCACGCGGCCCACTCGGACCGCGCCGAGTGGCCCCGCCCAAGGAATATCGCTGACCATCAGGGCGGCGGAAGCTCCGACGATGCTCAACACGTCCGGGTCGTTCTCGCCGTCGGCGCTGAGCAGGATGGACTGGACCTGCACCTCGTTGAACCAACCCTTCGGGAATAGGGGTCGGATCGGCCGGTCGATCATGCGGCAACTGAGGATCTCTTTCTCGGTAGGTCGCCCTTCGCGCTTGAAATAGCCTCCCGGGAATTTGCCCGCGGCCGCCGCTTTCTCCCGGTAGTCGACCGTTAAGGGGAAGAAATCCTGGCCCTCTCGGGGTTCCAGCGCGGCGACGGCGGCAACCAGGACGATCGTATCGCCAAGTTGGACGGTGACAGCGCCGTCGGCCTGTTTGGCGAGGTGCCCGGTTTGAATCTGAATGGGTTGGGTCCCGACTTGGACCGTTACGTTTTCTGGCATAACTGCTAAGTTTTATACCCGTCGGCCCGGAGGAACTTCATGCAACCCCCCGCGCGGGGGGGCTGGATGAAATTTCCCTGTGCCAACGGGTATATTGATCAAGTTGTGACGCGAGGTTATCTGGAGCCGCCGGAAGGACTAGCCCGCGTGTTTCCAGTCCCGTCGCCGCCCCAAGGAGGCGATGAGCGGCTTAAATCATTGGGTCGGGCGCATTTGCCTGCCCCGAGGGTCGGTGGACGAGCGGACCTACTTGCGGAGCTTGAGCCGCTTGGTGACGGCGACATAACGCGCGCTGTCGGTGGCATTGAGGTAGTCCAAGAGCCGGCGCCGCTGCCCCACCAGCATCAATAGGCCGCGGCGGGAACTGTGGTCTTTCTTGTGCTGTTGCAGGTGGTCGGTCAATTGATTGATCCGCTGGGTCAACAGGGCAATCTGCACGTCCGCTGAGCCGGTATCCCGCTCATGCCTGCGGAAATCGGCGATTGTCTTGCTCTTCGCTTCCATACTTCTCAAACGTCCAATCTCAATAAAGCGATCAGAGTAGGTCCCCAAGCCCGAGGTGTAAAGCACTTTTCCTTTCCACACAACGCCCCGTGCCGCTCAAACCGCTTGCGCGGACTCGCTTTCGTAGGCTATGCTCCCCGCCGCAAGATGACAAAGCCCTTCATGGAAGTCGATTTCAAGGAGTTGCTGGCTGAGGCCGAAGCGGGCACCGCGGCTGCCCAGTACGACGTGGGCCTGTGTTTTGCCAAAGGCGAGGGCACTCGCCTCGACGAAGCGCGCGCCGCCGATTGGTTCCGCCGGGCAGCAGACCAAGGTCATGCCGACGCCCAATTCGCCTTGGGCGCAAGCTGCCACCGCGGGGCGGGCGTCCCGCAGGACCTCGAGCAAGCCATCGCCTGGTACCGCCTGGCTGCCGATCAGGGACACGCCGCCGCTCAGTTCAACCTCGGCTATTGCTACGAGGTCGGCGATGGCGTGCAACAAGATGCGCGCACCGCCGTCTTCTGGTACCAGCGCGCCGCCGCCGCCGGCGACGAGGACGCCAAGGCCGCTATGGAAGAGCTGGCGAAAGATCCGGCCTTCGCCACCCTGCTGCGCCAGCCTACCCTGGAACCGGAGGCGCCCGCCGAGGCGCTCGCCCCCGCACCACCCACCGAACCGGACGAGGAACCGGTCGCCGCCGACTTCGAGGCGGGCGAACCCGACACCGGCGATTCTCTGGACCAGGTGCGTCTGGCCGCGGCCGAAGGCAAAGCGGATGCGCAGTATCAAATGGGTTTAGCCCATGTCCTTGGGGAGGGAGTCGAGCAAGACTACACCGAGGCAGCGCGGTGGTTCGAGCAGGCCGCCAAACAAGGCCACGCCGACGCCCAGTTCGCCCTCGGGGCGCTGTATCACAAGGGCCAAGGCCTGGATCCCGACCCCCAACAGGCTACCCGGTGGTACCGCCAGGCCGCCGAACAAGGCCATGTCGGCGGTCAGTTCAATCTCGGCTACTGCTATGAGCTGGGCGATGGGGTGCCCAAAGATACTCAAGAGGCCATCGCCTGGTACCGGCGTGCCGCTGCCCAGGGCGACGAAGATGCCAAGGAAGCCCTGAGGACCCTGACCGCGACCATGCCCTCCACCGCCCCACCCGCCCGCGCCGCCGAAGCGGCCGAGCAGGCGCGCCGCGAGGAAGAGCAACGGCGCGAGAGCGAACGGCAAGCCGCCGAAGCCAAGGCCCGGGCCGCCGCCGAAGCGCGCCGCGCCGCCGACGAACGGGCGGCCGCCGAAGCCCGCGCGCGCGCCGAAGCCGAGACCAAAGCCCGCGCGGCGGAGGAAGCGCGGCGGCGAGAACTGGACCGACGCGCGGCGGAAGAAAGGCGCCTGGCGGAAGAGCGCGCGGCCGCAGAGGTCCGCGCCCGCGCCGAGACCGAGGCTCGGGCCCAAGCCGAGGCAGAAGCCAAACAGCGCGCAGAAGAGCAAGCCCGTCGCCGCGAGGAAAAACGCCAAGCCGCCGAGGCTAAGAACCGCGCCGCGGCGGAAGCGCGCCGCACCGCGGAACAACAGCGCGCCGCCGAGGAGAAGGAAAAGGAGAAGGCCGCCGCCGCCGCCCGCGCCCAGGCCGAAGCCGAGGCGCGCGAGCGCGCCGAACAGGAACGGCAACGGCGCGAGGCGGAGCAACTTGCAGCCGCCGAAAAGGCCGCCGCCGAGGGGGAACGGCAGCGGCGCGAGGAAGAGCGTCGGTTCGCCGAACAATTGGTGGCCGCCCGAGGGGCGGAGGCGGAGCTGGCGGAGCTGGCTGTCGCGCAGCCGTGGCTGCGGGCGCTGGGGGACGCGTTCAAGGACGAGGAAGCGGGACCGGTGTTGGCGCTGGCGCGGTCGGCGGCGCAGGGCGATCCACAGGCCAAGTACGACTTGGGTCGCCGACTGCTCGAGGGGACCGAGGTTCCCAAGGACGAAGTGATCGCCGCCATGCTGATCCAAGACGCCGCCGCAGGCGACGTGGTCGAGGCCCAGTTCGCCGCCGGCGAGCTGATCCTCGCCGGCGTGGGTTTGCCCCAGAACTTCGCGGAAGCCGCCGCCCATTTCGTTCGCGCCGGCGGGCAAAACCACACCGCCGCCCAGTACCGCGCCGGGTGGTGCCACGAGACCGGCATGGGCGTCCCCAAGAACGAGGGCGAAGCCGCGCGTTGGTATCATTCGGCGGCGGAGAAAGGCCATGTCGAGGCCGCCTCGGCGCTCGGCACGCTTTACTTTGAAGGACGCGGGGTGAGCCAAAACCCGGCGATGGCCGTGAAGTGGTTTACCCACGCCGCGCAGAAGGGGGACCTGACCGCCCAGTACCATCTGGGCCGTTGTTACCTCGACGGGCAGGGGGTGCGTCAGGATTACGCCAGCGCCGTCCAATGGTTCCAACAAGCCGCTGGCCAAGGCAATGTCCCGGCCCACTTCTACCTCGGTCAGTTGTTCCAGGAAGGCATGGGCGTGCCCCAGAACTTCGCCGAGGCCGCGCGGTTGTATCGGGTGGCCTCCGACCAAGGCCATCCGGAGGCGCAACTGAGCCTCGGTCTGTGTTACGAGCACGGTCGGGGCACGCCGCAGGACCTCCTGCAGGCGGCTCAGTGGTTCCAGCGCGCCGCCGAGCAGGATGTCATCCCCGCGCAGTTCCGGCTCGGCTACTGCTACGAAAAGGGGCAAGGCGTGCCGATGGATCAAGCCGCCGCCGTCAAGTGGTACACCCAAGCCGCCGACCACGGCCTGCCCGAAGCCCAAGCCCGTTTGGCCCACTGTTTCGATCAGGGCTTCGGCGTGGCGCGCGACTACACCGAGGCGGCACGCTGGTTCCGCCAGGCAGCCGAGCAGGGCGTTGTCGAGGCCCAAGCCCGCCTGGGCGAGTTGTTCGATCAGGGTCTAGGCGTCGGCCGCGATCAGACCCAAGCCGCGCGTTGGTTCGCCATGGCGGGCGAGCGCGGCGTGGTCAGCGCCCAAACCAAGATGGCCCAGTACTACGACCAAGGCGTCGGCGTGGCGCAGGATTACACCCAGGCAGCCAAGTGGTGGCGGTTGGCCGCAAACAACGGGGTCGTCGAGGCCCAGGCCAAGCTGGGGCACTACTACGATCAGGGCCTCGGCGTGGCGCAAGACTACCGCGAAGCGGCGCAGTGGTGGCGCCGGGCTGCCGAGCAGGGCGTCCTCGAGGCTCAAACGAAACTGGCCCGCTATCACGACCAGGGTCTGGGCGTGCCGCAGAATTACACCGAGGCGGCCAAGTGGTGGCGGTTGGCGGGCGAACAGGGCGTGACGGAAGCCCAGGCTAAACTGGGCGAGTACTACGACGCCGGACGCGGCGTCGCCCAGGATTACGCCGAGGCCGCGCGCTGGTTCCGGTTGGCTGGCGACAAGGGCATCGCCCATGCCCAAGCGCGCTTGGCCGAGTACCACGACGAAGGCTTGGGTGTCACGCAAGATTACACCGAGGCCGCCCGTTGGTACCGCAAGGCCGCCGATCAAGGCCTCGTCGAGGCGCAAGCCCGACTGGGCGCCCTGTACCATGACGGCTTGGGCGTGGCCCTGGATCATGCGGAGGCCTTCAAGTGGTTCGGCCTGGCGGCGCAGGAAGCGCACACCGACGCCATGCACCAACTGGCCCAAAGCTTCGAACGCGGTCACGGCACCGCCATGAGCCCCGCCAACGCCTACGTCTGGTACTCGCTCGCCACCGCCCTAGGCATGGGGCCCGCCCGCGATGGCCGCGACAACGTGCTCGGCCGACTCAGCGCCGCCGAGGTCAACGAAGCCCAACGTCGCGCCAGTCTGGCCTTTGCCGAACTGCGCCAGAAGTTCTTTACCCGCCAAGCGCCGCGCCCCCCCCAACCATGACCGACCCCGGCCCAGCCCCGGCCAGCCGGCCCATCCCCCGCGGGGTGGGCGCCCGGGGCGAGTCGCCGGCGGGGTTCACCTTGATCGAGTTACTGGTGGTGATCGCCATCATCGCCATCCTGGCCAGCTTGCTGTTGCCGGCACTCGGCCGGGCCAAGGAACACACCCGCCGCATCTCCTGTCAGAACAACACGCGCCAGATCATGATCTGCGCCCACCTCTACAGCGACGATTTCCCCGGCTACTACTACAACACCGCCAGCATCGGCAGCGACGAGGCGCCCCTCTCCTTTTGTCCTCGCTACATTGCGGCGCTGAAGACCTTCCTCTGCCCGAGCACGCGCAACGTCATCCGCCCAGACGTCAAGGATCGGACCGGCAAATTGCTCGACCTCGAAGTCACCTCGCACGGCGACCGCCTCAATGACCGCGGCGGCCATAGTTACGAGTTCTTCGGCATCTTCGAACGGGAGCATCTGAATGGCGTGCGCAAGAACCCAGCCACCACCGCCTTCGCCTCCACCAAGGTCGTGATCGTGCTGGATGCCGACGATAACCTGCCCCACATCCCCGATGACGCCAACAATTCGCCGGACCCGATCAATAACCACGGCGCCAAGGGCTGGAACTGGGGCTTCGCGGACGGTCACGCCGAATGGGTCACAGCCCAACGCACCTCGGACGCGCTCCACGAAAGTTGGATGACCTCCGGGGTGGGGACCAAACCCTACGGCCAACGGTAGCGGCCCCGCCTTCGCGCGCGCCGTCGTCAGGGCTCGCGCAGGCCGCTCACCACGGGCAACCGCGCGGCGCGGATGGCCGGGAACAGCCCCCCCACCGTCCCGATCAGCGTCGCGTAAACCAGCCCGCGCACCAACAACTCGGGCGTCACGCGGAAGGCGAACGCAACCTGGCTGAAGCTTTGCCAATTCATCGTCGCAGTCTGGTACCCGTGAAAGGCCAAGTACGCCAGCCCACCGCCCAACACCCCGCCCCCCAGCGCCAACAAGAGCGCCTCGAGCAACACCGAGAAGATCACCGGCCCGTTCCCGAAACCCAACGCGCGCAGCGTGGCGATCTCGCGTGTCCGCGCCGCCACGGCCGAGTACATCGTGTTCAGAGCGCCAAACACCGCCCCGAGCCCCATGAGGCCCGCGATCAGCGAGCCCAGCCCGGTGATCAGCCGATAGATCAGCCGCGACTGCTCGGCATAGTACTCGTCCAACCGCTGCACCTTCACGTTGAGGCGTGGATCCCCGCTCAGCGCCCGCTGGAACGTCTCGAACGCAGCGGCCGACTCGAGCCGCGCCAGCACCGACTGGTAGCTGTTGCCGCGTTGATAGCCGTTCTGCAGCGCGACCGTGTCGGTCCAAAGCTCGGATTCCGCTGCCCCGCCTCGAGCGCTGAAGACCCCAACCACGCGCCAGTCGATGCGGCCCAACCGCAGCGTCTGCCCCACCTCCAAACCAACGTACTCGCTCGCCGCGCCGCGCCCGACCATCAACTCGTTGCAGCCAGGCTCGAACCGCCGGCCGGCCAACACCCGCACCTCGTCCCTCACACTGAAGGCTGCGTCTTCTACGCCCCGCAGCAGAACGTTCGCGTCGGTGCCCGTGCTGCGCTTGGGCAGATTGACGATCACCAACAACTCCGCCGAGGCCAGCGGACCCGCCCCCGTCCGGCGCACCCCCGGGGCGTCGGCGATCACACGGGTGTCCGCGCGGGACAGGAAGCTGACCGATTCACTCTCCGACCCGCTGCGCATCACCAACGCCACCTCCGGCGATCCCGAGCTCCTCAGGGCCTGGCGAAACCCCTCGCCGATCGAAAGCGTGCCCACCAGCACCGCCACCACGCCCGCAATCCCAAACACCGCTGCCGCCACCGACCCGGCACGCTGCGGGATGCTGGCGAGGCCGAACTGCGTCACCGCCGCAAGCTGGCGCAACCGGTTCAACGCGTCCATCACGACCTCCTTAACGCCTCCGCCACGCGCAGGCGCATGGCCTGCCACGCCGGAAAGGCCCCGCTCACCACCCCCAACCCAACCGCCAACACCGCCCCCACCAAGGCGTCCCGGGCCGGGAAATAGAAAATCGGCAAGGCACCCCCCGTCGGATCGCCCGCCGCGATCATCAGGGCGGCTAGGCCCAGCCCGAGCAGCCCCCCCAAACCCGCCAAGCAACACGACTCCGCCAAGACCAAAGCCAGGACCTGCGTGTGGGTATAGCCCATGGCCTTGAGCGCGCCGATCTCTTCGGTCCGCTCACGCACCGCCTGGGCCATGGTGTTGCCCGTCACCAACAAGATCGTAAAGAAAACCGCCGAGAGAATCGCCGTGAGAATCTGCCCGATGTCCCCAATCTGCTTCGCAAAACCCGCCACAAACGCCTTCTCCGTCTCCGTCTTGGTCTCCGCCGACGAATTCGCAAACTCGGCGTCCACCGCCTGCGCGACCTCCGCCGCCCGTTCCGGGTCCGCCACACGGATGGTGTACCACCCCACCAACCCTTCGCCAAAGGCCCGGTTCTCATCGAAGTAATCGTGGCGAAAAAACAGCATCGTCGTGTCCGTCCCGCTCTCCTGCCCGTCATAGACCCCGACTAACTCGAATTCCCACAGCCGCGTCCCTTGCCGGTTCTCCCAAATCTGCGAGAGGATCGGCACCCGGTCGCCTACCTGCCAGCCAAACCGCTCCGCCGTCTTGCGCCCGACAATCGCCCCCGTGCGCGTCCGTAGCCACGCCAACTTCGCCTCCTCCGCCAACACGAACTCGGGAAACATCCCCAAGAACGGCTCGGGATCGACCGGCATTTGCGCGAAGAAATTGCGCGGGTCCTGGTACACCCCGCCAAACCAGGTCTGAAACACCACCGCCGTCACCCCCGGCACCCGCATCATCCGCTCCCGGTAGCTGATCGGTAACAGCTCCGTCAACGACACCCGATGCCGCACGATCAACCGATCGATCCCCGCTACCTCGACTCCGGCGCCGAACCCCACGCGAATCGCCGCCAAGTACCCAAACAACAAAAACGCCACCGTCACCGACAACAGCGTCAGCGCCGTGCGGAGCCTGCGCCGGCGCAGATTGCTCCAGATCAGCGGCCAATACTTCATCGCGGAATCTCCGGCACGATTTGTCCCTTGTACAAATACACCGTGCGCGACGCGCGCGCCGAGGCGTGCGGGTCATGGGTGACCATGACGATCGTCTTGCCCAGGTCCCGACTCAGACCCTCGAGCAGGTTCAAAACCTCATCGCCCGATTTCCGGTCGAGGTCGCCCGTCGGTTCGTCGCACAACAGCAAGGTCGGGTCCGTCACAATCGCCCGCGCGATCCCCACCCGCTGCTGCTCGCCCCCCGACAACTGCCGCGGGTAATGCTTGCGCCGATGCGACAGCCCCACCACATCGAGGGCCAGACCGACGTGGCGGCGGCGCTGTGCCGGGTTGAGGTGCGTGAGCAAAAGGGGCAGCTCGACGTTGCGCTCCGCGCTCAGGGCCGGCAACAAGTTGTAGAGCTGGAACACGAAACCCACATGCCGCGCCCGCCAAGCCGCCAACGCCCCCTCCCCCAGTTGGTCAATCCGCCGATCCGCCACCGCAATGGCCCCGCCTGTGGGCCGATCCAAGCCCCCCACCAGATTCAACAGCGTGCTCTTGCCCGACCCCGACGGACCCATCAACGCCACAAACTCGCCGCGCCGCACGACCAACTCGATCCCGGCCAAGACGTGCACACTCTCCGACCCCCGCCGGTAGTACTTCTCGACGCCGCTTACGCGCACCAAGGCCTCGCCCTGCCTCTCCATAACCGGTCAGCGGCGCGCCTCCCGCACGCGGGCTCCGTCCCGCAACCGTCCCGCCCCATCGACCACCACCTGGTCCCCAGCCGCGAGCCCGCTCGCCACCAGGACCTCCTCGTTGCGCGTCTCGCCCGCGCGTACCCCGCGCCTCGACACCCGCCCGTCCTGGACCCTCCACACATAAGCGCCGGCGGCGTCCTTGTGCACCGCCGCCTGCGGTACCCACACCCCTCCACCCGCCTCGGTCGACCCCGTCTCTTCGCCCAGAAAAGCCACCCGCACCGCCATCTCCGGCAGTATCCGGGGATCGAGCTGCGCCAATCCAATCCGGACTTTCACCGTCGACTTCTGGCGGTCGGCCGTCGGGATAATCGCGATGACCTGGCTGGGCAGCTTCCAGTCCGGATACGCGTCCAAGGCCGACTCGACCGACTGCCCCGGCGTGATCCGATTGATAAAACTCTCGTTCACGTCCACCTCGACCTCGAGCGAGGTCATGTCCACCACCGTGCAGATCCCCGTCCGCGTGAACCCGCCACCGGCCGAGATCGGCGAGATCATCTCGCCCGGCTGCGCGCTCTTGACCGTCACGATCCCGCTGAATGGCGCCCGAATCAGCAAATCCTCCAGCTCCTGCTGCCGCAGCTCCAGCTCCCGCTCCGCCACCCGGATGTCCTGCGCCTGCTTCTCAAGTCGGGCCACCAGCGACTTGACCTCGCTCTGCGCCCGGTCCAGGTCCGCCTCCGTGGCCACGCGCTCCGCCACCAACGCCGCCTGGCGCCCCTCTTCCCGCCGCGCCTCCCCCAAGCGCACCTCCGTCTCCGCCCGCGCCGCTCGCGCCGCCTCGAGTTGAGCCTCCGCCAACCGCCACGCCGCCTGGCTATTGGTGTCATCCAGCCGCGCCAAGATCTGGCCCGCCTCGACTTGCATCCCTTCCTCGACGAGCACTTCGACCACCTTGCCGGTGACTTTCGAGGAGACCGTGGCTTCCCGCCGCGCGGTGACGTAGCCTGAAGCGTGCAGCAACGCCCGCGACCCCGCCCCGTCTGCCCCCCGCGCCGTCGCCGTGCGGACCTCATGCGACCGCTGGGTCCAGTACCCGGCCGCACCCAGAACCAGCAGCAGCGCCACCAGGCCCAAGAGCCAACGTCTCCGACCCGACCTGGCCTCGGGAGAGTCCTCGCGGTCGATGCGCAGACTCGCGAGGGTGTTCCTGGCGTCATTCATGGCTAGAATACGTAGAGGGGGTGCGGCAGACCGTCAAGTGACTTCGCCCACGCTTCGCGCGTCGAGCTCAGATTTTTTCCTTGTTTTTGCGTTTGCTTTCTCTGATAAGTCCATCCCAGGTGCGTCGCGCGGGGAATTCCGGGCCGGCGCCGACCATTTGACCATGAAACCATTTCTCCTGACGGCGCTGAGCGCCGTCCTTTTACTCTCGTCCTCTAGCTCGACGGCAGCCGAAACAGCTCCCGCGCGAGGCCGCATTGCCAAACATGTGTTGCCGCTCACTCTGGGCGTCAGCGCTACGGGCACCCTGGGTACGCCCGCGGAAGTGGATCGGTTCACGTTCACGGGGTCCCCGGGGCAAAGGCTCTACTTGGATAACCTGCGGATTGACCTCAGCGCCGTGGGCATGCGCCTCGAATCGCCCAGCGGAAATCCTGTGTTCAACCTGGTGGGCCAGAGTGCGGACCAAGGCCCCTTCTACCTGACCGAAGCCGGGCGCCACACGCTGGTGGTCGAGAGCCTCGGCGATGGCTCAGGCGAGTACAGCTTCCAACTGACTGACCTGGCGGGTGCCACCGCGCTGACCCTGGGAACCCCCGTCAGCGGGCAACTCGACCCGCGCAGCTCGACGCGCGCCTACCGCTTCGCGGGCACCGCCGGCCAGGTCGTCAACCTCGAGAGCCTGGAGCCTGCCGCCACGGAAGCCACCTGGCGCTTGGTGGGCACCCACAATCAGTACCTCCTCGCGGGCACCCTGAGTAGCTCGCTCGGCGAAGCCTTCCTGCCCAACACCGGAACCTACCTGGTGCTGATCGAGGGAGTCGTCATGGGAGCGGCCCCGCTGCCCTTCCAATTCCGAGTGTCCACGGTCAGCCTGCCCTCCGGCACACCCGCAGGGTTCGGCATCGTCCGCAGCGGCACCGTCAACCCAGGCGATCCGCCCGTGGTCTTCAATTACACCGCCCCAGCGGGCCTGGTGGCCTACTACGACGACCAACTTTTTAACTCCGCCCCGCTCACCTTCGAGCTCAAGCATAGCGACGGAACCGTCGTCGCCTCGGGTGCAACCCCGCAAAACGCCGGCCCCTATCGACTGACCAAGTCCGGCAACTACACCCTCACGGTCCAGGGACAAGACGCCACCAGCGGCGGCGACTACCGATTCAACCTCCTCGACCTCGGGACCAACAGCCAGCCGTTGACGCTGGGTAGCCCGATCAGCACCCCCGCGATGCCCGGTTACCGCACCGACGTCTGGCGCTTCACCGGCGAGCCCGGGCAGCGGCTCTTCCTCGACTCGCTCATCCTCGGCGCACTGCAGGTCTATGCGCAGCTCATCACGCCGAGCGGGAATTGGCTCTTCGCCTACAGTTGGTCGGGCAGCACCGACCTTGGCCCGCTGACCCTCACCGAGCCGGGCACTTACTACCTCTTGTTCGAGAACTCTCAGGCGGACCCGGCGGACGTCGGCTTCCGCATGGTCGATCTGAACCAGGCGCCCGCCGCCGACCTGGCCTTCAATACCGTCGTCTCCGGCACACTCGACCCCGCCAGCGCCGCCGCCCTGCTCCGCTTCTCCGGCTCGGCCGGTCAACGGCTGTTCATTGACGGGCGCAATCCCGTCGACCCCGTTTCACTCTACCTCTACGGTCCCGCCAACCAGTACCTGGGCGGCGTCGGCTTGACCAGCTACTCTGAGTTCGTCCTGCCCCAAACGGGGCTCTATCTCGCCCACGTAACCAGCGCCAACCCCAACCCGACCCCGTACGCCTTCCAGGCCACCATCGCCCCAAGCACCACCCAAGCCTTGGCCTTCGGAACGGAAACGACCGGCTCGCTCACCGCCGCAGGCGAGGAGCATCGCTTCGAGTTCACCGGCGCAGCCGGCCAACGACTCCTCTACGACGCCCTGGACACCGACGCCGACAATATCAACGTCCGCTTGCTCGATCCAGGCGGCGCCATCTTCGCCCTCAGCCAGAACTCCGACAGCGATTCGGCCCCCTTTACCCTCACCGTCGCCGGCACCTACACCCTCATTGTGGGCGGCAACACCCCCACCCTCGGCGATTACCGGTTCCGCCTCATCGAGGTCGCCTCGCCCCCAGCCGCCGCACTCCCCCTGAACGCCCCGGTCTCCGGCATTCTGGACCCGTTCTCCACGATGGCCGTGCTGCGGTTCAGCGGCGCCTCGGGCCAGCGCATGCTCTTCGACAGCAACGACCCGGCTGCCAACGGTTGGTGGATCCTCTACGGCCCAGCGAACCAAGCCCTGGCCAGTGCCTGGCTGGGCAGCGACTTCGAGGTTACCCTGCCGAGCGCAGGCACCTACCTGCTGGTCCTCATCGGCGCGGGACCCGGGCCCACCACCTACTCGTTCCACGCCCGCACACCCACCACCACGAGCACCCCATTGACCCTCGCCAACACCCACACCGGGACCATCGCAACGCCCGGCGAGGAACATCGCTACAGCTTCGCCGGTGCCGTGGGCCAGCGCCTCCTTTACGATGCGCTCGGTGCGCCCGGCGACAGCCCCTTCCTGCGATTGATCACACCCAGTGGCGCCATCCCCATCCAGCAAATGGCCAACCAGGATTTCAGCCCCTACACCCTGACCGAGAATGGCTCCTACACCCTCGTGTTGGGCGGCGTCTCAGACCCCGTCGGGCCTTACTCTTTCCGCCTCCTTGACCAAGCCACCGCGACACCGCTCTCCCTCGGAACCATCGCCACCGGACGGTTGGACCCGGGCAACCGACTGGACCTCTACCGCTTCACCGGAACCGCCGCCCAACGGCTCCGACTCGAAAGCCTCAGCGCCTCCGGCTCAGAAGCCAACTGGCGATTGTTCGGCCCCGCCAACCAGCAATTGACCAGCACCGGGATCCAAACCAGCCCCGGAGAGCTCTCCCTGCCGGGCGCCGGCACCTGCCTCCTCGTGGTCGAGGGCTGGGCCGACGCCACCGCCCCGCTCGACTACCAAATCCGCGTCACCGACATCTCCGATGCCCCGGTCGCCCCAGATACCTTCAGCGCCATCCAAACCGCGGTCCTCGCCCCGGGAGAAACGCGCACCTTGACCTTCCAGGCCCCGGCCGGTCTGCCCGTGTTCTTCGACTCGCTGCAACCGAACGCGTGGGCCATCAACGTCGGGCTCACCGCCGAAGATAGCACGGTCGTCTTTGTCATCAGCGCCGCATCGAACGGCGGCCCTTTCTTCCTTCCTAAATCCGGCACCTACACCCTCACCACAACTGCAGATCCGGGCGGACCCGGCGGTGAGTTTAGGTTCCGCCTACTCAACCTCGACCTGGCTGCCACCTTGTTGGTCGCCGGCACCGCTTACACGGCCAGCTTCGATGAGCCGTATCAAACCGCAGCCTACCGCATCGCCGCAACCGCTGGGCAGCGCTATTACTACGATGCCCTGGGAATGACCACCATCTCCAGCGCCTCGGTCGCCTTCTACGAACCGGCGGGATTGAACTGGAGCTGGAGCGCGGGCGCCTCCTTTGACTGGGGACCTTATACGCTGACCTATTCCGGCTCGTCGTATCTCATGCTCGAGAACGGCGACCCGAATACCGCCGGCACAGCCCAGTTCCGCTGGCTCGATATTGACCAAGCCCCAACCACTCCCTTGGTCCTCGACACCTTGGTCACCGGCACCCTCCCGGCCCGTGAGACCCTTCTCCACCGCCTCCAGCCTTCAGCGGCTCTGCGCGCCTTCCTCGACAGCTTCTCCCCAGAAGCCAACGTCGCATCCTGGATCGCGTTCGACCCTGCCAATACCCCCCTCACCAGCGGGAACCTCGGCACCGACGCCGAGTTCGTCCTCACCCGCGCCGGCACCCACGTCTTCGCCCTCCAAAACACTACCGATAACCCCGTCCCCTACAGCTTCAGAGCCATCATGACCTCGACCAGCACCAGCGCGCTCACCCTCGGTACCGTCCACTCCGGCGCGCTTGCCCAACCCGGCGACCAACGGCACTTCACCTTCCTCGGCACCGCCGGTCAACGACTCTACTACGACGCCCTCCAAACCGACTTCGCCCCGGTTACCGTCATGCTGTTCTCGCCTCAAGCCAATATCGTCGCCTTGTTCGGCAACAACTCGGACGCAGATGTCGGTCCGTTCACCCTCCCAGTCACCGGCAGCTATACCCTCGTCCAACACAACAACTCGGATCAACCAGCCGATTTCAGCTTCCGCCTCCTCGACTTGGCCACCGCCCCCGAACTCGTCCTCGATACCCCTACGGGCACAACCCTCACCCCCGGAACGCAAGCCGTCCTCTACCGCCTCACCCCTCTGCCCGGCATGAACTATTTCTTCCAGCCCCTGCCAGGCGAAGCGCCACCTGTGTGGGGCCTGTACAATCACCAGGACAGCCTCCTCGCGAGCAGCAGCGGCGGTTACTTCGAGTGGACCCCCAACGCCGCCACACCCCATGCCCTCGTCATCGGCGGCGGCGGCCTCGATTCGTTGTCCTACCGAATCCAGGTCCTGCCGGCCAACCACCCCCCGCGCGTCCCCCAACCCGCCGATCCAGCCTTCAACGAGGAAAGCCCCTTCGCCTTCACCGTGGCCGCTACCGACCCCGAGCAGCCCAACGACCAACTCACCTTCGCCCTCAGCCCAGGCGCGCCGCCCGGCCTTACCCTCGCCCCAACCACGGGCCAACTCCAGTGGACCCCCACCGAGGCGCAAGGGCCTGGATCTTACCCCGTCACCGTCACCGTCAGCGACGACGGCGTGCCGAGCCTAAGCACCTCGGTCACCTTCAACCTCAACGTCCAAGAGGTCAATCGCCCACCGACTCTCTCCGTGCCAGCCGACCAATCTCTCGACGAGATGACCGCACTGGCCGTCACCGCCACCGCCACAGACCCGGACCTGCCAGCCAACACCCTCACCTTCAGCCTAGTCTCGCCCCCCGCCGGAATGACCATCAACCCCACCACCGGCGCCATCGCCTGGACCCCCACCGAGGCCCAAGGACCCGGCACCTACCCCGTCTCCGTGCGCGTCACCGACAATGGCACACCTGCCCTCAACGACACCAAGGCCTTTACCGTCATTGTCCGCGAGGTCAACGCTCCGCCTCAACTCACCGTCCCCGCCGAACAGGCCCTCGACGAGCTGACCGCGCTGGCCGTCACCGCCACTGCCACAGACCCGGACCTGCCAGCCAACACCCTCGCCTTCAGCCTGGTCTCGCCGCCCGCCGGAATGAATATCAACCCCACTACCGGCGCCATCGCCTGGACCCCCACTGAGGCCCAAGGACCCGGCACCTACCCCGTCTCCGTGCGCGTTACCGACAATGGCACGCCTGCCCTCGACGACACCAAGGTCTTCACCGTCGTCGTCCGCGAGGTGAACCGCGCGCCGACGCTCGAAGCCATTGCGAATCGCACGCTCCATGCGGGCGGTCTGGTCGAATTCACTCCAGTTGCATCAGACCCGGACCTGCCTGCCAACACCCTCACCTACAGCCTCTCACCTGCGGGTGTTGCGGGCGTTGCCTTCAACACCGCCACGGGCTTGTTCCGCTGGGCTCCGACCGGCGACCAGCTCGGCAATCAGTCCTTCACAATCTCCGTCACCGACAATGGCCTCCCGCCCCTCAACGCGAGCCGCACGTTCACCCTGTCCGTGCGCGACCGGCCGCGCCTGGCCGTCACCCTCAGTGGCGATCAGATTGCGATCGCCTGGGATTCCATCCCGGGTCTCACCTACCAAATCCAGTTTAAGACCACCCTCAACGATGCTGCCTGGCTCAACTTAGGTAACCCCGTGTCGGCGGTCGGGGACGCCGCTTCGCAGATCGACACCGTCACCGGCAGCAGCCGGTTCTACCGCATCCAACTCTCGCCCTAGCTAACCTAGTCGAAAGCGCGCTTCGAGCAGCGCACCTTGCCAACCGCCGCCCGTTGGGGTAACACCGGCCCATGTCGAGCCAGCCACCCTCCGCTACCGGGGCGTCTGCCACGTCTACTTTGCCCTGGTGGCAGCCGGTCCTGTTCGCCGCGCTAGCGGGTGGCATGGGGTGGGGCATCCGCGGCCAGTACGGCCACGAGACCGGCGCGATGATCGCCGGGTTGCTGATGGGCCTGGTGCTGGTGCTCCTGATCCAGCCGGAGGGTGCATCGCTGCCGGCCGCGCGCGCGGTGGCTTTTTGCACAGTGGCGATCGGGTTCGGCGGTTCGATGACCTACGGACAGACCATTGGCTTGACCCAAAACGCCCCGGTCATCGGCAACTGGGACGCCCTGCGCTGGGGTTTGCTCGGCTTAGCCATCAAGGGCGGTATTTGGATTGGGTTCGCCGGCCTGTTTTTGGGGATGGGTTTGGGCGGTGTGCGCTATCGCCCCCTCGAACTGTTGGCGGCCTTAGCCGGTGCTGTATGGCTGCTGTTCCTGGGCTTGGCGTTGCTGAACGAACCGTTCGATCCGGCTAACAAGGCCTTGCCCAAGATCTACTTCTCCGCCGATTGGCACTGGCAGCCCGACGCGACCGTCGCCGAACTCAAACCGCGGCGGGAATGTTGGGGAGGGCTGTTGTTGGCGCTCGCTGGGTTGGTCGCGTATGCCGGCGTGCTGCGAAAGGACCGGCTGGCCAGGCGCCTAGCCGGCTGGGCCTTTCTCGGCGGGGCCATCGGGTTTCCGCTGGGTCAATGTTTGCAGGCCTATCACGCCTGGAATCCGGACGTCTTCCGCGCCGGTCTCTGGGTCAAGCTCGATCCCCACATGAACTGGTGGAACATGATGGAGATCACCTTCGGCACCGTTGCCGGCGCCACCCTCGGCCTGGGGCTCTGGCTCAACCGCCGCCTGGTCGCCCCGCCGAGCGACCCTGCCGAGGTCAGGCTCAAACCGGCGCTCGAGTGGGGGTTGTTGGTGGTGGGCGTGTCGTTATTGGCGGGCACGGAATTCGTGGAGGTGCCTCAGTTGGCCCGACTGATCGATATCGGTTTGTTGCTCGGGATCATCCCGCTGGTGGCCATTGTTGGGGGCAGGTGGTGGCCGTACTTGCTCGTTCTGCCGGTGACTGCGCTCCCGATCGCGGGCAAGACCCTCCGCCAACTCGTCGTCGGCGAAAAGCTCATAGCGCCCGCTTGGGGTTGGTTCATCTACCTTGTCCTGCCCGTGGTCCTGACCACGGTTGCCGCGCTCTGGTTCGCCCGCCGCGCCCAACGACCCAACGGTGCGCGCCCGTTCCTCCGCCGGACGCTGCTGCTCGCCACCTGGCTCTACTTTGGCCTCAACTACGCCTTCTTCCATTTCCCCTGGCCCTGGGAACCCTGGACCGGGCGGACCCCCAGCGGCATCGTCTTCACGGTGTGCGCTGTGGGGCTGACTGTGGCGGCGTCGGTCCCATCGCGCCCTCAGCGCGCCTTGCAGGGGCGAGGGCGGTGACCCTGTGGCCGCCGGCCAGCGCGCGAGTGGTCGAGGGGCAGGGCGGGGTGCCGGTCAGGTTTGGGCGGCGATTTCCCGCTCGGGCGATTTCCCTTGCAGCCTAGCGCAAGGGTCCCTAATCTTACGCGCGCAATCGCCCGAACTGAATGGTTAGAGTCGTTCAACCCCAACGTCTACCCGACAGGCTCTTATGAAAACCGCCAGACCAACCATAACCATAACCCGTCGGCTGCGCACTGCAGCCGTGGGCATGCTGCTGATGGGGACCGCCGCCCAGGCGGGCTCCTTCACCAGCGACTTCAGCAACCCGAATCAACCGGGGTTCACCCTCCTCGGCGGGGTGCGCCCGAACAACGATCCCTACCCGGCCATCCTGAGCGATGCCCTCGGCACGTACTTGGCCCTGACGTTCGCTGAGAATAGCCAAATGGGCTCGATCGTACTCAACCCGCTCGATCCCGCCGGCACGACCATCGGCAGCTTCAAAGTCTCGTTCAAGACGCTCATCGGTGGTGGCAGCTCGACCCCTGCCGATGGCTGGTCGGTCTACTTTGGCAATGGCCCGATCATGGCGGCGCCCTTCGGCGAGGAAGGCCCCGAGGGAACCGACCCTGGCATTACCGTCTGCTTTGACACCTACGATAATGGCGGCGGCGAAGCCCCGGCCATCGATGTCAAGGTCAACGGCGTGATCGTCGCCTCCAAGAAGGTGGGGTTCCCAGACCTGCTCAGCGACACCTTCACTCCGCTGAACATCGAGCTCAAGCCCAACGGCACGCTCACCGTGGACATCAAAGGTAAGGTGATCCACGACAACGTGGTCCTGGCTGGTTACACGCCCATTACCGACGGTCAGTTCGCGATCGGCGCGCGCACTGGCGGCCTCAACGAACGCAATTTCATCGATGACCTGAGCATCACCACCACGGCTGCCCCGGCCCCGACTGCCCCGACCATCCTGGTGCAGCCGGCGAGCCAGACCGTGGCCGAGCACGGCTCGGTGACCTTCGCCGTGATCCCGGACGGCACGCCGCCCTTCACCTTCCAATGGCTCAAGAACAACGTCGACGTCCCAGGTGCCACCGCGAGCACGCTCACCCTTAGCCCGGCGAGCTTCGGCGATAACAACGCCAAGTTCAAAGCCCGAGTCACCAACGCCCTGGGCAACAGGACCTCGGACGAGGCCACCCTGACCGTGACCCAGGACACCGTCGTCCCCACCATCAGCTCCGCGCGTGCCGCTGAGACTTTCGACCGCGTCCTGGTGACATTCTCCGAACCGGTGAACATCGCGACGGCCACCTTCGCCATCAACAAAGGGTTGACGGTCACCGGGCGGAACCAACCCACCCCGACCACGGTGGTGCTGAACACCAGTGTCCAGACGGTCGGCGAGGTCTACACCCTCACGGTGAACGGCGTTCGCGATTTGGCCTTTGTGGCCAACGTCATCGCCACGGACACCAAGGTCGACTTCACCGCTTTCGTCCTGAGCATCGGTTTTCTCAAGCACGAATACTGGGGCAACATTCCCAACGCCCCCGGCACCATCGACGATCTCAAGAACGATGCCCGTTACCAGGCGAACACCCCCGACGAAGTCGGCTACATGTCCGCCTTTAACACGCGGACGATCTTCCCCAACGACACCCATGAACAGTACGGGGCACGAATGTCGGGCTTCATCATCCCGAAAGAGACCGCCGCTTACTACTTCTTCATCCGCAGCGACGATGCCTCGCAGCTCTTCTTGAGCGCCGACGCCACGCCGCCCAATCCGGCCGTGGACTGGCCCATCGCCGAGGAGACGGGCTGCTGCAACGCGTTCCAAGAACCGGGCGGGCCCCTGCAGACTTCCTGGGCCATCCAACTGACCGCAGGCCAACGTTACGCTGTCCTCGCCCTCATGAAAGAAGGCACCGGCGGAGACTACTGTCAGGTCGCCTGGCGCAAAGACACCGACACGACCCCAGCCGGTTCCCTGACGCCCATCCCGGGCGAGTTCCTGGCCACCTACGCCGACCCCGGCGTGGCGACCATCAACATCACCCAGCAGCCGGCTAACGCCACGACCACCGAGAACAAGACTGCCAGCTTCACCGTCGCGGCCACCGGCACGCCGGCGCCGCTGGCTTACCAGTGGCAACGCGCCGCACCGGGCTCGGCCACCTTCCAAGACCTCGCCGGCGCTCGCGCCGCCAGTTACACCACCCCCGCCGTGAAACAAGCCACCGACAACGGCGCCAAGTACCGCGCCGCCTTGATGGTGCCCGGCAAGACTGTCTACAGCGACCCGGCCACCTTAACGGTGGACATCGATCTCACTCCGCCCGACCTGGTGCGCGTCGCCCCGGGTCCGGACCTGAAGAGCTTCTACGTCGTGTTCTCGGAACCGGTCAGCGCCACCGGCGCCGCAACCGCGGCCAATTACACCGTGGCTGGCCTCACCGTGACCGGGGCTCGAGTCCATAACAGCACGACGGTCATGGTCGTCACTACCGCTCAGACCGAAGACACCAGCTACACCGTGACCGTGGGCGCGGGCGTCACGGACATCGCCATCCCGCCCAACCCAGTGAACCCGGCCGCCAACAGCGGCCAGTTCCGGTCGCATATTTACCTGCCCGGCGTGCTGGCCTGGGAGATCTGGACCGGATTAGGCGGCAGCGTGGCCGTGTCGGCCCTGACCGGCGCTGCCACCTATCCGCTCGATCCCAACGTAGTCCGGCTCACACCCGGCTATGAAGGCCCGAGCTACGGCGACAACTACGGCGCCCGCCTCCGCGGCTTCATCACGCCCAAGACCACCGGCAGCTACGTGTTCTATCTCGCCGCCGATGACAACGCCGAGCTTTGGTTGAGCACCGACGACAGCGCCGCCAACAAAGCGCGCGTTGCGTTCGAGCCGGTGTGGGCCAACTCGCGCGAGTGGACCGGCAGTGCCAACCGGCCGTGTGCCTCAGGAAACCCGTGCGAGAACATCTCTCAACCGATCAGCCTCGTAGCCGGCCAGCGCTACTACACCGAAGTCCTCTGGAAAGAAGGCGGCGGCGGGGATCACGCCGCGGTGGCCTGGAAACTGGCCAGCGCAGCCGATCCGGCCAACGGTTCGCCACCCATCTGGGGTGAGGTGCTGGGCGTCGCCGTGCCCAAGGGTCTGCCCACCACCGTGGCACTTCCGCTCGCGGTAGCGTCTCCCATCGGCTCGGCGGATGCCGCGAAGCCTGGCTTCAACGCCCGGATCTACCAGGTCGACCCGAACAACAAGGCAACCGCGGAACTGCCCAACACCGTCCCGCGCGCCGAACAGGAGTTGGCAGGACTGGTCGGACCGAACGTTGCCGACCTGACCGGGGCCGTGGGCGGTATTTTCCAGGTCGCCGGCATGATTAACTGGAACCAGGAAATGCAGCCCCTCGGCAACTACACCGAGATCGGCAGCTTCCAGACCACCAGCAACCCCAGCCGACCCGACGAACCCATCCCGGGTATCCCAGGCCTGGGAGTCACCACCGGCCGCGTCACGGATAACATCGCGGGTGAACTCGTCACTTACGTCGAGTTCCCCGCCGCCGGCGCCTACATGATGGGGGTCAATAGCGACGACGGGTTCCGTGTCACGGCCACCGAACGGCCACCCGCAAACATGGGCGCGGTCCGCATCCACCCGCCCTCGGCCGCCGCGGGCTCGTACTACTACCACAACGCCAGCACCTACTATGGCGGTATCTTCGGGCCGAAGCCCTACCCGATCAGTGGCAAGCTCGTCCTTGCCATCCCCAAGGAAGCCTGCACCTCGGGCAGCGACTTCGTCATTCAAAATGCCGCCGCGGTTAAGGGCAATGTCGCTTTCATCTACCGCGGCATTTGCACCTTCACCGGCAAGAACCAAGTCGCTAAAGACGCGGGCGCCACGGCCTCGATCATCGTCAATAGCCGCACCCCAGACAGTAGCGATGGCGCCTGGACCATCGGCATGGGCGGCAGCGCCGTCGACATCCCCTCGGGCATGATGATGCGTCCCGACGGCGACAAGATCCTCGCCGCCCTCGAGGCTGGTGAGAACATTACGGTGGACATTACCCCGGACAACACCCCCATCTTGGGCGAGTACGACGGCGGCCGTGGCGCAGCGGACACGTACTTCCCGATCTACGTGGCGCAGCCGGGCGTGTATCCGCTCCGGTTGGTCTGGTTCGAGGGTGGCGGCGGAGCTAACCTCGAGTGGTTCGCCTTCGACGGCGCGGGCAACAAGATCCTGCTCAACGACCGCTCCATCACCTCAGGCCTCAAGGCCTATCGGGCACGCACGTTCACCCCCGTCCAGCCCACCATCCAGAGCATCAAACGCGAGGGCGCTAACGTCACCATCGAGTACACCGGCGTGCTCCAGTCCGCCACCAGCGTCACCGGTCCTTGGACGGACGTGACCGGCACCAGTCCGTATACGACCGCGACCAGCGCGGCCCCCATGAAGTTCTGGCGCAGCCGCCAATAGGCTCATCGCCCATTCTGCACGAGGCCGGATGCACCCCATCCGGCCTCTTTGTTTCTCACCTGCTGCCACCATTAACCCGGGCCAGAACCGTGGTCATCCGCGCCGGAACACCGAGGTCGTAGCTTTACCGCGCCGGCGCGCGAGGCCATCCTAAACCCAATATGTCTCGGCGGAAAAAGAGTGGTCGGCCTCGGCAGTGCACCGGAGCATCCGCCACCGTGGTCACGGCCGCCATAGCCCCCGGGGCCCAACCTCGGGTCGTGGGAGCGAGGCGGCACCCGTGGGGACGTCGAGCCCTTCTAGCCGCTGGCTCTACGGTCGCACTACTGGGGCTTCTGTGCGCCGCAGAGCTCGCGCTCCGTTGGGCCGGATCCGGCTACCCCACGGCCTTCTTCCTCCGCCGAGAAGACCCGGACCAATGGACCGACAACCGCCGCTATGCATGGCGTTTCTTCCCCCGTGGGAAAGCCACCGAGCCCTACCCCTTCGCCCTGCCCCTGCAGAAGCCGGACAACACACTGCGCCTCTTTGTCTTGGGCGATTCAGCCGCGTTAGGCACGCCGGCACCGGCGTTCGGCTTCAGCCGTATCCTGGGTTTGTTACTCGAACACCAGTATCCCGAGTGTCGCTTTGAAATCGTCAACGCCGCCATGTGGGGCATCAACTCGCACGTGGCCCTGCCTATCGCCCGCGAGTGCGCCCAACGCGAGCCGGACCTGTTCCTGGTGTATCTGGGCAACAACGAAGCCATCGGCCTGCATTCGCCCCAAGCCTCCGGCCTCCAGCCCCCACCCTGGCTCGACTTCCTCCGTTGGTCCGACCGTCTCAAGAGCGCCAAACTCGCGCAGTGGCTCGCAGCGACCCGAGCCGCGAAGCCCGTTAGTCCCATCGCCCCTGGGGAACAGTCCCCTGAGTTTTTCCGCCGCCAATACATGGCCGCGGACCACCCGCGCCGTGCCCGCGTCTACGCCCATTTTCGGGAGAATCTGCTCGACATCGCTCGGGCTGCCCGCAGCGCGCGCATCCCGGTCTTGCTGGCCACCGTGGCGGTTAACCTAAGGGACTTCCCTCCCCTGGCTTCCCTGCATCGTCCGAACCTCGACCCCGCAGACCAGGCGCGCTGGGAGACGGCATACGCTCGAGGAGTCACCGCGCAAGACCAAGGGCAACTGGCCCTGGCCATCGATCACTTCCAGCAGGCGGCCCAACTGGATGACCACTACGCCGAGCTCCATTTCCGCTTGGCCCGGTGCCACGCCGACCTTGGACACACCAACGCCGCCGCCGAGCAGTTCCGGCTCGCGCGCGACTGGGACGCCCTGGCCATGCGCGCCCACCGTCGCATCAATGCCCTCATCCGTGAGGTCGCCACCGCTCCTGACCCCGGCAACGTGAGGCTCGTCGAGGTCGAGCGGGCGTTCGCCGAAAGCCCGCTCAGCGATCACGGAGTGCCCGGGGCCGGTCTGTTTCACGAGCATGTTCACTTTACCTTCGCGGGAGATTATCTGCTGGCCTGCACCTTCTTGCCGGCGGTGGCCGAAGCGCTGGCACTGGGCCCGCCACGCCCGGCACCCAACGGCGTCCCCTGGCTCTCCCGCGCGGAGTGTGCGCGCCGCCTCGCCTTTACGGCCTGGGACGAACTCGGCACCCGCGCTGCCATGTTGCGCCTGACCGCACGACCGCCTTTCACAAGCCAACTGGACCACGCCCAACGGCAGGCGCAAGCCGAGGCCGCCCTGACCAATCGGCTCCAATCGTTGGGCCCTCAAGATTTCGAGAAGGTCCAGCTAGCCTACCGCGAGGCGATCGCCCAGCGCCCGGCGGATTGGTCTCTCTGCTTCAATTACGGCGGGTTCTTCGACGAGATCGGCGATTTCAACGCTGCTGCGGCCCAATTCGAGCAAGCGGTCCGGCTCCTGCCACACGCGGCCCGGTTGCGCATGGCGCTCGGCAACACCCTCATGAACGCCCACCGCTACGCCGAGGCCTGGCGAGAATTCGAGGCGCTCCGGCAACGGGAGCCCGACCATGAGTTGGCTCCCCAGATGGCCCAACAAGCCCAACTGCGGCTAGGTTCCTCAAGCCAACGAGACGCTAACCCATAAGCCGTGGCTCTGCGCTGCGCCAACCCTGGCGGACCATCCCGCCGTGGCGCAGCCCACGAGTCGGTATCCCTCACCAGCACTTCGAGGCCCGCACGCAGCGTGAAGTCCGCTAAGGACAACGAAGCGAACCAAGCCCTTCCTCACTTGTCTCCGCGCTGGCCACCCCTTACGCTCGCGCCCATGAATACGCCCGCCCCCGGCCCGACCCTCTCGCTCTCCCGCCGCCAGTTCTTGGCCGGCTGCCTCGCCGCCAGCGCGGCTCCCGCCCTCCTCGAGGCCGCCGCCCCCAACGCCAAACTGAACCTGGCCATCATCGGTTGCGGCGGCCGCGGCGGTGGCAACCTCGCTGCTGTCAGCGCCGAGAACATCGTTGCGTTGTGCGATGTGAACGCGCGCAACCTCGAGGCCGCTGCCGCCAAGCATCCCTCCGCCCGTAAGTACATCGATTTCCGCAAGCTCTACGACGACGCCAAGGACATCGATGCCGTGGTCGTCAGCACCGCCGAACACACCCACGCCTTCGCCACCCTGCCCGCCCTCGAGCTGCGCAAACACGTCTTCTGCGAGAAACCCCTCACCCACTCGACCTGGGAAGCGCGCGTCATTCGCCAGGCCGCGCGCCGGGCCAAGGTCGCAACCCAAATGGGCACCCAGATCCATGCCGGCTCGAATTACCGGCGCGTGGTCGAACTGATCCAGAGCGGCGCCATCGGTGCCGTGAGTGAGGTGCACGTGTGGGTGTCGCGTGCCTGGGGTTGGCAGAGCGCCGAGGCCGCTCAGCGCAACAAGGACATTGTCTTCGCCACCGAGCGCCCCTCCGGCTCCACACCCGTGCCGGCCGGGTTGCACTGGGACCTTTGGCTCGGCCCCGCCCCTGAACGACCGTTCCATGAGGTCTATTTCCCGGGATCCAAGTGGTATCGCTGGTGGGACTTCGGCAGCGGCACGATGAGCGACTTGGGCAGCCACTGGAACGACCTTCCCTTTTGGGCGCTGGACCTCGACGCCCCGCGCACGGTCGTCGCTCAGGGACCGCCGCCGCACCCCGAGATCGCCCCGGCCAGCATGTCCGCCACGTACGAGTTCGGCCCGCGCGGCTCACGACCCGCCGTCCAACTCACATGGTACCAAGGCGAGCTTAAACCCAAGATCTGGACCGAAGGCGGCATCCCCACCTGGGGCAATGGCGTGCTCTTTATCGGCAACCGCGGCATGCTCCTGGCCGACTACGGCAAGCATGTCCTCTTGCCCGAGGAGAAGTTCAAGGACTTCCCGCGCCCGGAACCGTTCATCCCCGAAAGCCTGGGGCATCACCAGGAATGGCTGCACGCCTGCAAGACCGGCGCTCCCACCACGTGCCACTTCGAGTACGCCGGCGCCCTCACCGAGGCCAACCACCTCGGCAATGTGGCTTATCGGACCGGCCAGAAGATTGTCTGGGACGCTGCCAGCCTCGAAGCCAAGGGCGTCCCCGAAGCGGCGCCCATCATCCGGCGCTCCTATCGAGCTGGGTGGACGTTGGGGACCTGAGGTCCGAACCGTTCTTAGAAGTCCGTGTCTGGATCGGTTAAGTTGATCGCCTTGATCCAGATGTTGCGATACCGAACATCGTGGCCCTCAGCCTGGAGTTTGAGGCCGCCCGGTGTGTCGGTGATCCCTTTGCCGCCGTTGTTCCCGCCGTCGATCCCGCTGTTCGGCCCTCCCCAAACTTGGCTGATCTCCTGGTTCCGATGCACCTTTTGGCCGTTGAAGTACATCGTCAACCGCGCCTTCTCCACCCGCTGGCCTTCCTGAAAGCGCGCCGCCCGAAACACGACATCGTACGCGTTCCATTTCCCCACCCCGTGATAAGCCTGGTACGGCGATTCGGTCTCGTTGATCACCGCTCCCATCCCGTGCTTGGTCCGGTCGCCATCCAACACCTGAATCTCGTAACGGTTCTGCAAATACACCCCGCTGTTGCCCCCAGGCTGCATGACCAGAAACTCCACATGCAAACGGAAGTCCCGATACCCCTGCTTGGTGACAATGTCCGCCGCCCCGTACTTGCCGCCCGCCGCCGCCGGGTCGTAGCTCGATACGACTGCCCCCGCGTCCACTGGGTCCGGCACGATCTGCCACTTGATCGGCAGTGCCGCCGCCAATCGCGGCCCTTCCCAATAGGTCCATTTGGCGTCCAGTATTGCCCGCGTCCCGTCCAGGAGCATCTCCGCCCCAGGCATCGGCTTGGCCCCGACACCAAGGTGCGGGTCGCCCGCGCGGAGTTCCGGCGCACCGCTGGCGATCGTCAGGCCGGCGACCCAGGTCGTCAGCGCCATCCGGTGCCGTGCTGCATAGCGTGTCGTCATACGATTGGCTTCCGTGGTTATCGTTGGTGGTTATCCGTCAAGTCGGGTCACCGGCGCCGATCCAACCATAGCCCGGGGACTCTTTCAACCCCTCAGCCTTCATCCACTTCGCCCTTCGTCCAGGATCCTCGTCATCTCGTCGTGGGTTGTCACCCTGCCCCTCGGTATCCCTCGGTATCCTGTATCCGCCCGATCTCGCCAACTCCCCGTCTCGTGGCTCCGTCCGGTCTCGGCTGCCGGCCAGCTCGCCCTCCCCCTAACTCGACGCCTGAGCACATTATTTCGCCAGGGTTTTAGTAATTGACACACAGCGCGTAGAAAAGCTCTTCCCCGGGATCATAGTTGTTGACACGAGCCATCGACCTCACGTCACGCCGCTCCTCCGCCTCACACTGGCACTCGCAATTCCGGGTCATCCATGGTCGGGGTCAGCATTCGGTCCTCGCCCGGCGTCGACCGTGAAGAGTGCTCTTAATATGCCAGGGTTATAATAGTTGACACGGAGTGCCGAGGTCTGAAGCACCGATCGGGACGGGTGACACCAGGATCCGGCGCGGTCGGGGCCGGCTGACTGGCACGGCGGCACAAGCTGAGCCGGCGCGGCCAGGCCACTACTCGAGCTGTTTGATTCGCAAATGGCGGAACTGGACTTTCATCGGGGGGCCGGGATGCATCTGGAGGGCAATGACGCCATCTTTGGCGGCGAGACCGGCCTGGCGATCAATGGCTTGACACATCACGACCCCATTGATTTCGAGGGTGATCTCGCTGCCGCGGGCGAGAATGCGATACCGATTCCAGTCGTGGTGGTTAACATGCTTGAGCAGTTCCTGGGGATCGCCCATGGCGGTGACCTGTCTCTTGCCATCAGCGTCAATCACGACGTTCTGACCGCGCATCGAGACCCCACCGCGCGCGTGCTCGAAGAGGCAACCGCTCCATTGGGTGCCGTCTTCCATGTCAGCCTGGTAGCCTGAGGTGTCCCAGTTCGGCAACTCACGGCTGCGGAACTGGATGCCCGAGTTCCCTCCGACCAGCCGGTATTCGAGGCGCAGATCGAAGTCGCCCGGTTTGCCGCCCCGCCACATGAGGTAATGGGCGGTGGGACAGGGTTTCTCAAGCGTGCTTTGCGACGTGATACAACCGTCCTCGACGTACCACCAGCCAGGTTTACCCTCCCAACCGGTAAGGTCCTTGCCGTTGAACATCGAGGTGAAGCCCTCCTCGAGTTCAGCCGCCGCAGCCGAAAGGCACAGGGCACCTAGGACGGCGAGGGCGAGGGGGGCTGTGAGGGGCCGAAGTGGGGCGCGCATGGGAGTGGAGGGCAAGGCGAGGTGCATCTAGAGGAGTGAGCCAAGGCGATTCGGGCGCGTGGCCTGCCGAGTCGAGCGGGCCACTCTTACGTACCGGGCTTGGCTGGGGCGGTGTCCGGTCACAGGTTGGTGAACAGAGTTCAGCGTTTCTTCTTCGGCCGACCGAATCCGAGACCCTTGGTAGTGGTCTTGACCCGGCACAGGTACATGTCGGCCGTGATGTAGAGGGTCGAACCGTCGTCGCCCCAGGCGCAATTGGCGGTGGCTTCGCCTGTGTCGATGGTGCCGAGGTGTTTACCCTCGGGGGTAAGGACCAGCACACCGCCCGGGCCGGTTGCGAATAGGTTGCCGTAGTAGTCGACCTTCAAGCCATCGGGCAAACCTTTGCGCCCAGGCAGCAGCGGGATGGCGTCGAAGAAGATCCGGCCATTCTCGACGGTGCCATCGGCCTTGACGTCGAAGGCTGCGATGCTCGGTCGGGAGCGGTCCGAGACGGCGACGTAGAGGGTCTTTTCGTCGGGGGAAAGGGCGATGCCGTTCGGGTAAGGCAGTTCGGTGCTCAGCAGCACGACCTCGCCGTTGCGTCGCAGCAGGTAGACACCGTTGAAGACGAGCTCTTTGAGGGGGTCTTGATTCCCCTGCAGCAAGCCGTAGGGTGGGTCGGTAAAATAGAGGTCACCCTTCGAATTGTAGACGAGGTCGTTGGGACTGTTGAAGCGGCGGTGCAGGTAATACTGGGCGAGGGTCACGAACTGTCGGGTATCCGGGTCCCACCGTGCGACGCGCCGATCGCCGTGCTGGCACAGCACGAGGCGATTGTGCGCGTCGAGAATCAGGCCATTCGAGCCAGGTTCACCCCCGCGCCGCAAGGTCCCGGTGTAGCCGCTGGGGAAGAGGTAGTCGCGGGTGCCGTGGTCCTCTTTCCACTCGAAGACCACGTTACGGGGAACGTCCGAGAACAGCAGCGTCTGGGTCTTCCGATTCCAAACCGGGCCTTCGGCCCACTCGAAGCCGCCGGCGAGCTTTTCGAGCACTGCGTCGGGCGGGATGAGATCGTCCAGGGCAGGGTCCAAACGCTCGATCTGGCCGAACGCAGGGTACTCCTTTCTCGGGACAGGGACGGGTTTGAGCTTGGGTGACTTGCCGGGCTTGGCCGACGGGGTGGGGGCCGGGGCCACGTCTGCCGCAGGGGCGGTGTCAGAGTTCGCGGCGCCCAACGGCGGGGCAGTCAACAGCCATCCGAGCGCCGCCGCCGCCAAGGTCTTGAGTGTCATCATCTTCATATCGAGGAAGCGGCGCCAGCATCCCGGGCGTGCGGGTGGGGGTCAAGGCAAAAGCCGGCGGTAAACGCCGGTCGTCCGCTCTGGGCCATGGGATCGGAGTCTGGACCGCGGCTGCGTTCGGCCGGATGGACGCGGGTCCCTGGGCGGGTGGAACCGGGTTCGGGCCGGAAGGAAGCACTTATAATTTTCATTCGTAACCTGCTTTGACTTTCTGCTCGAATTTCTCCAAGCTCAGCCCATGAACGTGATCCGTCACACCGACGCCGACTTCGCGGAGAAGCTCGCGGAGTTGACGGCGGCTTCGAGTCTTTTTGACCCGGCGATCGAAGCGCGCGCGAGGGAGATCGTGGGCGCCGTACAGAGCCGTGGCGACGATGCCTTGCTCGAGTTCACCTCGCGGTTTGACGGCGCGCGGTTGACGGCGGACCAACTGACGGTCACTCGGGCCGAGCTGTTCAACGCCTCGCTGGCGGCGGACCCGGCGCTGCGGCGCACCTTAGCGTTCGCGGCCCGGAACATCGAGCGGTTCAGCCGCCAATCGTTGCGTCGGGCTTGGACGGGGCGCAATGCCCAAGGCGCGCGGGTGGGCGAGAAGTTCGATCCGTTCCATCGCGTGGGGGTGTACATCCCAGGCGGAACGGCGCCGCTGGTCTCGACGGCGCTGATGACGATCTTGCTGGCGCGAGTGGCGGGCTGCCCGGAAATCGCGGTGTGCACCCCGTGCGGCCAGGATGGGGCCATTCAGCCCGGTTTGCTGCATGCGGCCCGGATGGCGGGGGCAACAGAGGTGTATCGAGTGGGGGGGGCGCAAGCCATTGCGGCCTTGGCCTTGGGAACGGCAACCATTCGGCCGGTGCAGAAGGTCTTTGGCCCGGGCAACGCCTATGTGGTGGCGGCCAAGCGGCTCTTGGTGGGGCGAGTGGCGATCGACCTGCTGCCTGGCCCGAGCGAGGTGCTGGTGCTGGCCGACGCCACGGCTCGAGCGTCGTTCGTGGCGGCCGATCTGCTGGCTCAAGCCGAGCACGGCTCGGGGCACGAACGGGTGTGGTTGGTGACGCCCTCGGCGAGACTCCTGCAGGGAGTGCAAGCGGAGCTGGCGCGCCAGTTGCCCACCCTCCCTCGGCAAGCCTACATCGCCCGCGCGCTGGCCCAGGGCGGGGCGTTGATTCAGGTTAAATCCCTCGAAGCGGGCATAGCGTTAGCGAACCAGCTCGCGCCTGAGCATTGCGAAGTGCACACCCGCAACGCGCGGGCGGTGGCCAAGCAGATCGTCACAGCCGGCGCCCTCTTCCTCGGCCCGTGGTCGCCGACCGTGCTTGGGGATTACGTGGCGGGGCCGAGCCACACCTTGCCGACGGGCGGGGCGGGGCGGAGCTTTGCTGGGCTTACGGTGGACCAATTCCAACGGCGAACCAGCGTGGTCGAGTATGACCGCGCGGCCCTCGAGAAGTCCCTGGCCGCCGTCCGCGCCTTCGCCGCGATCGAGGGGTTGGCCGCTCACGGCCGCTCGGCCGAGGTCCGACTCGAACGCCCCCGTTCCCACTCCAAATCCCGGGCGAGCCAGGCCGGGAAACGACCGCAGACTCCATGAAGACTCCGCAAGCCAAAGCCCGTACCCCGCGTTCGTTGGTGCGTCCGCACGTGCAGGAATTGCAGGCGTATGTGCCCGGCGAACAACCGAAGGTCAAGGGTCTCGTTAAGCTGAACACCAACGAGAATCCCTACGCACCGTCGCCCAAGGTGCTCGCCACGGTCCAGGCCGCGGTCGACGAGCGACTCCGGCTATACCCCGATCCGACCGCCGAGAAGCTGCGCGAGCGCTTAGCGCGGCTGCACGGGTGCCAGCCCGACCAGGTGCTGGTGGGGAATGGCTCGGACGAGTTGCTGGCGTTGGCCACGCGCGCGTTTGTCGAGCCGGCGCCGGAAGGGGCGCTGGCGCATTGGTCCAAGTACCCCAGCCATTCGGGACCGAAACTGAATGTGCGCACGGTGCAGTATTTCACGCCCAGCTACTCGCTCTATCCGGTGCTGGCGGACATCCACGCCGCGGCCAAGGTTGCCGCGCCGCTCGAGTCCGACTTCAGCCTGCCCACCCTCCTAAAACTGCGGCGTGGCAAGGTCTGGAACTTCTACGCTGCCCTCACCTTCATCACCACCCCCAATGCGCCCAGCGGACGCGGGTACCCCACGGCGGAACTCGAGGCGCTCTGTCAAGCGATGGAGGGGGTGGTCTGGCTGGACGAGGCGTATGCCGAATTTGCCGATGACAACGCGCTGAGCTTGGCGTTCAAGTACCCGCATGTGATCGTCTCGCGCACGTTCTCGAAGGCGTACTCCCTCTGCTACCAACGCGTGGGGTACTGCGTGGGCCACGCCGAGCTCATCGCCGCCTTGCAGCGCATTAAGGACAGTTACAACGTCAACGGCCTCGGCCAAGTGGCCGCGCTCGCTTCCCTCGATGACTTGACGTACTACCGCGCCAATTTTCGCCGCCTCAAGCAGGCCCGGACCGCCTTAACTGCCGACCTGACCGGGCTGGGATTCACCGTCCTTCCTAGCCAGACCAACTTCATCCTCGCACGCCCTCCCACCCTGAGTGCTGAGGTGTGGCAAGGCAAGCTGCGCGAACACAAGATCCTCGTGCGCTGGTTCGGCGCCTACGAAACGCGCGACTACTTGCGCATCTCCCTTGGCACCGACGACGAACTGGCGGCTTTGCTCAAGGCCGTGCGCGCCATCCTCAAGGACTGACGGCACCCGAGCGCGAGCCCGATCCCGGCCACGCACGCCCACCCAAAGACGTCGCCGTAGCGCCCGTACGTAGTCAGCGCGCCCGGCGCTTCGGGCGGGCGCAGCGGCACGCGGACGATGGTGAACCCTGGCGCGTAGACCGTGGGCGGCCGGCCGTACCTGAACTCGGTCAACCGCCCCAGCTCATCGATCCAGCAGGTCAACCCGTTGTTGGTGCAGCGCACCAGCGGCCGACCCGTCTCGACCGCGCGGAAGACCGCATTCGCCGCGTGTTGCCATTGCGCCGCGCTTTCGCCAAACCAACCGTTGTTGGTCAGGTTCAACAGAAAATCGGTGTCCGCCTCGATGGACTCGCGCACCAGGTGTGGGAAGACGTCCTCGAAGCAAATGGACACCGCCAGTTTGGCGGCGGGTTCGCCCAAAATAAAAGGCACGGGACCCCGGCCCGGGGTAAAGCTGCCCTGGATCGGCGTCAACCAGCGGGTCACGGGTAACCAGTCGGACAGCGGCACGTACTCGCCGAAGATGACGAGCTGTCGCTTCCGGTAGGAGGAGACGTATTCGCCTCGTGGGTCGAACAAGAAGGCGCTATTGAAGTAGTCATAGCCAGATGTGCCCGTGCCGCCGGCTCGAGGGGCCGCGTCGTCCGCACCGAACACCATCCAGACCTGGTGCGTCGCGATGAGGTTCGTGAGGGACCGATACTGCGCCTCGTCCAACTCCGGCAACGAAGCCTCTGGCCACACCAACAAGTCCGGCTCCTCGAACAAGGCCTGCCGCGTCAGGTCCATTAACGCGTCGAACCGGTTCGTCGACTCGCGCGGGTCAAAGATGAGCCGTTGGGGGATGCTCGGTTGCACCAAGGCGACCGTGAGGACGCCGCGCGCCGCCGCCGGCTGCACCAGCCGGCTGCCCCCCACGAAGGTCACCCACACAAGAATCACGAGCGGCAGCGCCAAATCGGCAAACAAGGCCAGGCGAAACGAGACCAGCAAAGACGGCCCAGGCGAGGGCGGGAAGACGCCGCGCCGCGTGGTCGAGCCCCAGGCTCGACCCAGCCGCTCCGGCAACGGTTCGCTGAATCGGCCGGCCAGTTTCAGCGACGCGCAGAGCAGCGCTACCGACACCCAAACCACCAAGAACGACACCCCATACACGCCGGTCACCGAAGCCACTTGGAGCAGGGGCAACACTCGATACTGTGACACGCCCAAGAAGTTCCAAGGAAACCCGCTTAGCAACCGCCCTTGGACCATCTCGAGCGCAACCCAGGCGACCGCACAGCCGCCGCACCAAAGCAGACGTCGTCCCCAACCCATTTGCAGAAAAGGCCCCAGCATCCGAACCCAGCGCGGCACCAGGGTCGAGGGCGCCGGCCCACTCCAACCGAACCGTCCGGCGAGCGGTTCACCGGTCGCCGGCGGCACTCCCTCGGACGCGCCCTCCCATCCCGAAGGCGCGCTGGCCAGCCGGGCCAGCGACGGCTCAGCGGATCCGAGGACCGTCGGTGGGCCGGACGCCGGGTCCACGGTGTGGCGACTGGGAAAGGGGCAGAGCCGCCAGCAGAGCCAGACCCACGCGGCTGGATACAAGGCCAGGTAAGCGCTTAAGGCCAGCCAACCCGCCGCCGCACCCGCAGGGAACGGGATGAGCAACAACCAGCGCAGCGCCACCAAGTGCCAAACCAAACCGGCTAAGTAACCCAAGCGAAAGGCCCGCCCACCCCTCGCACCCAGCGCCGCCACCAACAGCAAGCTCGGCCCCAGCCAGCCCAACCCAGCCCAACCCGGTGTCGGAAAAGCCAGCGCCAAACTCGCCCCCGCCAGGATGGCCACCACGGTCCTGGGGCGGTAAACTCGGCCGATGAACGACGGGCGCACCGCGCGCAGCTTGGCGAAAAACCCCGATAAGGCAAGCGCAAGGCAGGACTCAATCGAGGCGCTGCCCCGCCGACTCGGCGGGTTGGCCCGTAGGAGCGGGAAAGAGCGGGGACGCAACGACCTGCCCCGGCGCGGCAGGGTGGGCCGGCATGAGGGTAAAACGGAGTGGAAAGCGCTGGGCGAACTTGGTCAGGCTGTTGGTCACACCATAGACGAAACAGGCCGTGGCCCAGGCGTCCGATTCGAGGCAGGTGGGCGCCAACGCGGTGCAGGCCGCCAGGCCCTCGACGGGCCACCCAGTGCGCGGATCCAGGATGTGACTGTACCGGTGGCCATCGACCTCGAAGTAGTTCTCGTAGTTCCCGGAAGTGGACAGGGCCGATGCTCGCACCGGAATGACGATGCGCTGGCCGCCCTTCCGGGGATCCTCCAACTGCACCAGCCAATGGCCGCGGCCCGGCGGCACACCCACCACGCGCAAATCGCCGCCCGCCCGCACCATGGCTCGCGTTACGCCCAGCGACTGCAGCTTCTCGAGGGCGCAATCGACAGCGTAACCCTTGGCGATACCGTTCAAATCCAGACGCATGCCCGGCGCTCGCAATCGGACCGTCCGGCACTCGGGGTCTAACTCGACCAACCGCCACCCGATCGCGGGCCGGACGGCCTCCAACTCCGCGGCCGTGGGGAGGCGGGGTTCCTTCCAGAGAAAACCCCAGAGCTCGACCAGCGGCCCGGCCGTGATGTCGAAAGCGCCGTCCGTTTGCTGGGCAATCTCCTGCGCCATGGCGAGCACGTGGAACAACTCCGGCGACACGGCAACAGCGGCCTCGGCCGCGCGCGCATTGACCCACGCCAGCTCGCTGTCGGCGCGATGGAGACTCATGAGCGCATCCAGGCGCCGGATCTCGGCAAAGGCAGCGGAGACCGCGTCGTGCGTGGCCGCGCGATCCGAACCGTAGGCCGTGATGACAACGTAGGTCCCGAGCAACGGCTGGCTGCGCCTGACCAACTCGAGCTCGGTCCCAGCCGACGACGGCTCAACGGGCAGCAGCCAACTCGCCAGCAGCCAGCAGCCGAGGCTGCACCACTTGCTCATAGGTCGCCACCACCCGCCGCACCCCTTCGGTAACGTGCCGACACGAAAGGGTGGCGCCACTGATGTTGTAGATGTCCTCATGGAGTCGGAGCGGAGCGGCGGAGGTCTTACCCTGGAATTGCGCCCGCCAGGCCGAGTCGCGGATCTGGCCGCCATAGCTCTCCCGATACGCCAGGACTTCGACCGTCTGCACCGCGCCCGCGGGGGACAGCCCCACCACATAGTCGATCAACTCGTGCTTGCCCAACACGTAATCCAGGACCAGCACGCCCACCAGTCGGCCTTCGTCGCGGGCCAGCCAAATGCGGTTCCCCTTGTTCAGCACCGCCGTGCGCGACCGCCGTTCGACTGACCTGATCTGTTCCGGCGTGAACCGCACAACCTGCGCCTCGAAACTGTCCGCCTCCGGAAAACAGATCTTCTGCGCCTCGCTCACTGTCAGGAACCGCTCGGCCCAGGCCGGACCGCTTAGGCCAAGGGCCAGCCAGAGGTAAACCAGCGACCGGCTGAGGTCCGAAAGACCGCGCCGATCCCGGATCCGCCCACCGTTGTCCGATCTGCGACGCATCAGAAGAAGATGCCGCCACCGATTTGGAAGTAATCTTGATTGGCCCCCGACCGTTGTGTGGCGTCGGAGCCACGCAGGTTGTGGCGCCAGTCGGCCTTGATCACAAAGTTGGCGTTCAAGAACCACGCCAGGCCAGCCGTGATGAATTCCTTGTTGGCGGTTCCGTTGTCCAGCCGCACGCTCCCCGGCAGCAGATCCACCTGTGTGGCGATCTGCGAATACCGCACGAACGGAACCAGGTCCATACTGCGGCCCTTGCCGCCTTTCCACGCCTCCGGCCAGAAATGGTAGCTGGCCTCGACGTACCAGCCGTACATGAGCCGCCCGACATCGTCGATGAGCGAGGCGTTGTTGTTGACGAGCAGGTTTCGCGGCCGGTCGAGGTGCCAGAAGGCCAAGTCGCCCCGAAGCTCCAACCCCGTCTTCGGCACGCGGTAGGCCGCCTCGACGTCCCACAGCGCCACCGTGCTCGGGCGACCCTCGTGCCCCCTGACCCGGGTCACATAGAACGAGGTGCTGGCATCCAAACCCCTGAGCCCGTAGTAATGGAGCCGGCCGGAGTAGGCCAAGTCACTCTCGTCGGCTTGACGCAATCGCGGTCGGGCCTCGCGCATGCCGCTGGCAGCCGTGATGCCCGGGGTTGTCGAGCCGCCCATGGCGTCCTCCAAACCCGTCGAGATCATTAACTGGTAGGCCAGTCCATCGACCACCTTCCCAAACACGCCGACGCTGGGCTCGAACCACGTGCTGGGGATGATTTCTCGGTACAGCTCCGGCCGTTCGGTCGAATAGAACACGGTCGGCTCATGGTACTTGTTGATCCGGCCGACGGGCACCAGATCGATGCCCAGAAACCGCACGTTGAATCCGGGATGAAGGAGGATGTCGGCATAGAACTGCTCCAGCTCGATCTCGCCATCGAATTTGCTGCGTTGCGTGCCGGTCTTTTCGTCGATCCCACCATGCTCGAACTCGAGTTCCGAGTTGAAGATCAACCAGTCATTCAATTGGTAGCTCGGCGTCAGCACAAAACGGTGCGGGTCGAACACGTTATGCCCGGCCTCCGGAAACCGGTACTTCGCCTCCCCATAGAAACCCACGCTCAGCCCCTTGGCCTTGAACAGGTCCCGATTCAGCAACTCCTCCGCTTCCGCATCCCGCGGCGGACCGTCCTTGAGCCGGGCGACTTCCTCCTGCAAGGCCTGGACTTGTTTCTGGAGCTCCTCGATGGTGACCGTGCTGGGCTCGGACGCTGCCAGCGCGGCAAACAACCCGACGGCGGCCAGGGTCAGCGTCAAGGTAGCCACGAGGCCGCGGCGGCAGCCGCCCATGGGCTGTGTGCGAATTGCGTTCGGCGTGAGGAGTCGGCCCAAAGCGCGCAGCCCCGGGCGGCACGGCGCGGAACGGTTGGGGACGGTTGGGCGGGCAGGTCCCTGATGGTGATTGTGATTGGGGCGGTTGGAAGATGGCGCGCGCATGTTGCGATTTCTGAGATTCAGTCTCAAGTTCGGCCTTCACTGTATGAGACTCAGTCTCATGTGCAAGCTAAAATCTTACGCCTCGGTCACGCCCGAAACCTGAGCGAGATGCTTGTCAGGTGCCATGCCGGGTGAGAACTGACGGGTGCCTTCGGGGGCGCGAGTCGTCTGACCCGCTTGGCCGACGTGGCCGTCAGCGCTCCTTCCTCGCTACGGATTCAGGTTCACGGTCCTCTTGGCTGCGCGGATCCCCTGCCAGCCGTGCCCAGCCAACGCCAGCGGCCACAACACACCCAGTAACCGGTGCGCCCACACCAGAACCGTCCGTCCACCCTCGCTGCCAACGTAATAGAGGCCCGCCCCAGTGAGGATCAACCCGCCGAAAACGATCAGCATCGCGGCCCCGGAGAGCCGGCTGGCCCGGCTCTCCCAGCCAGGGTGAACGTGCTGGACGCAGAGGTAGCCAAACAGCACACAGAGAAACGGGTTCAGCCAACCGTGCAACACCAGCCAACCGCGAACCGAGAACGAGGCGGGAGCGTCGAGTGGATCGAGGCGACTCTGGACGGTTTGCTCCCACCAGACGACCGCGCCGGAGATCAAGCTCAGCAGCAGCAGCACCAGTCCCCCAGCCAATACCCAACCGCTGAGCCGAGCGGGGCGGTGGGTCGCTGGCAAGGGCGGATACGGCATCGGGCCTCGGGGGTTCGGATGGGTGCCGCCGTCCTTCAGATCCGCGCCCCGGGCGCTGGGTCGAGACCGTTGCCTGTGGACCTAACCGATGGGCAGGGAGTCGACGCAGGGCTCGATTGGATCGAGTGCTGGGCTTTCCAACACCTCGCTCGCAGCAGCATCGTGCGGTGGCAGGTCCGTTCCATGAGCCCAACTATAGGGGGCTTGGGACGCAAGTCAAAGCGCCGCCCCGAGCGGGCCGCGAGGGGGCGCGCGCCCGTGGCTGCTTAGAACGAGCGCTCGTGAGTCACTGAAAGGGACTACAAGTCGGCGGTAGGGCGCGCACTCCGCTGCGCGCCGGACGATGACTGTCGCCGTAGGCTGTGCTTGGCGGCGTGCTGGGACGGCCCGCCCTACCTCAAAGTCACCGGGGGTAGGGCGCGCACTCCGCTGCGCGCCGGACGAACGCAGGTCACCGTGCCCGAGCGGCCGGCCCGGCGGTCCGGCCCTACCTCTAGCTGGCAGTTCATGGGGAGCTTCGACCTCCAAGATTGGCGCGCGCCTATCAGCAAATTGTCGTCTATCCCAAGCTCTCATCAGTGAGCTAAGCTGAGCGGGACATGGCCAATCGGTTCTATCAGCCCGGCGCAACGCGCGCGGCAAACGTGCGGGATCTCTTCTCTTCGATCGCCCGCCGTTACGACCTGGTCAACGACCTCCAGAGCTTCGGACTGCACCGGTGCTGGAAGCGCAAGGTGGCTGCGTGGGCCGCAGTGGGCCCGGGCCAGCGAGCGCTGGACGTCTGTTGTGGCACCGGCGATGTGGCGCGCGCCCTGGTCCAGTGGGGACCGACCGTGGTAGGGGTGGACTTCAGCGGTCCCATGCTCGAGGTGGCGCAGCGCAGGAGTCAGGGGGAGCCAGCCGCCGACCGGGGGCGGCCGAAGCCGTGCTGGGTGCGGGGCGACGCGCTCCGCTTGCCCTTTGCCGATGGTAGCTTTGACGGCGTCACCATCAGCTACGGACTGCGGAACTTGGCCGACTTCGCCGGTGGCCTGCGCGAGTTGTGGCGGGTGACCCGGCCGGGCGGGCGGATCGTGGTCTTGGATTTTGGGAAACCGGATCACGCCGGCTGGCGCGCTCTGTTTTTCGCCTACCTCCGCTGGGTCGTGCCGTGGCTGGGCCGTTGCCTCTGTGGCAACGCCGACGCGTACGCATACATTCTCGAGTCCCTCAACCACTACCCCTCGCAACAGGCCGTGGCGGACCTGGTGCGGTCTTTGCCAATGCACCGGATCGAACTGCGGGTGGTGCTGGGCGGCGTGATGGGGATGATCCGAGGCGTGAAGCCAGCTTGAAAGCTTAAGCCGGTCATTCCAGCCCGATGAGCATGTCCTCCATGAGCGCCAGCGCGGTGGCCTCGGCAATCTCCCGCACGCCGAAATTGCGGGCGAGGCGCGCGGCGTAGCGGTCTATGCCAATGACGTCCGCAGCGGTGGCCTGGCCAATGATCTGGGCATCCTGCATGCGGATCGCCGTCGCTTGGATGTCCGGCACGGCGTAGGTTTGGTCGCCGGAGACCGCCGGCACCGTCAGGTTGCGCGAGCTGATGAGGATCTCGAGCACCACGTCGGCGACGCGTGCCAGGACCTCGCGGTCTTTGGCGGCCTGGTCGCGGCCGAAAACGCGCAGGGGGTCGTCGCCGATCAGTTGCGTGGCCACGCGCTGGTCGGCCAGGCGTGCGCCGGCCATGCGCAAGGGCCGGCCGAAGAGCCGTTCCAGGTCACGGACGGTTTGCTGGTCCGCGAGCGTGGCGGCGGGCCGCTCCTGGTAGCGCCAAGTGTTGTCGCGCTTGGTGTGGGTCGAGTCCACCGCCATTTGGCTCTTGCCCGGACTGGCCAGCCCGGCGCCAGCGTGCACCCCGCCGACGATGGTCACGTTGCCCCCCGCGGAGATCGACGCGGCATTCGGGTTGTCGGCGGCAGGCTTGGGAGCGTTTGGATCCGCCTGCGTCTCGGTCTTGACCTCGGTCTTGGTCGCGACGGTCTTCTCCGTTTGTGACGCCAGCTTGTAGCCGGAGCGCTCGTCGACCAACTCGCGATTGATGTAGAGGAGGATTCGCGGGTTGCCCAGTTTGGGCAGGGCCGCCTTGAACCGGTCGATGACCGAGCGAGCTTGCTCCGGCGAGACCAACACCGGCCGAGTGGCCATGGCTTGTTGGTTGTACACGATGCTCTCGCGGACGGCGCTCGGCGTCGGTGGGGTGGCGGTCGTGACAATCGGGGGTTGCGGTGGCGGATTGACCCGCGGTTGGGGCGGGGCGGCCACGGTGGCGGTGCACAGCGCCGCTGCCAGTGGACCGAAGGACACGGTGATTCTCATGATGTAGGGTGCTTGAAGTGGGTTGAGGTTGATGGGGTGGACAGGCCCAACCGGCCCGCGCGCCAGCAGCGCCGCTGCCTGCAGCCGCTGCCGCCGAGCGAGCCGAGCGCGGCTTAGCGAGCTTGGCGCACCCGGATGGTGTAGCCCTTGGCCTGCGTATTGATCGACACGAACTTGACGCCTTCTTGGGCGTTCTCGGTCAGTATGAGCGTCTCGAACGGCGTCTCGTCTCCGGTGGGCGCGCCTTGGGCATCCTTGAAGACGCAGTTGATTTGCACCTGGATGCGCCGGTTCAACCGGTTGCGCACATTCGCCGTGACCTCGAGCCGCCCATCCTCGAGGAATCGCTCGAACAAGCCCGTGCAGGTCACCGAGCGCTCGACCCCTTTGTCCAGGGCGACGAACTTGGCACGGTTCTCGAGGTCGTACTTGGTGGGGTTCCGCGGAGCATAGGCCCCGCCCGGATGACCGGTCACGACGGTGCGGGTGGCGCCCTCGACCTTCTCGGCGACGGGCACACAGCCGGCCGCAAGCCAGAGTAAGGCGCCGGCAGCGAGGGGGAACAGCAGCTTGGTCGTCATAAATGCAAAGTAGATCAATGGTTCTTGTCACTCACGAACACCACGGTGTCGCGCGTCAGATCCGGCACCGTGATCGCGATCGTCTTGGTCAAGGTCACAATTTGACTGGCGCTGTCTTTGAGGAATTCAACCGTCGCCGCGTGCTCGCCGGGCGGCAGACGGCAGGCGGCGAAACTCAGGTACTGCGGCAGATTGTCCCAGGCGCGCGTGTCGGCCGCCGGAGTGGTGGCCGCCGAGATCAGCTTGCTGACCAGTCCCGCCGCCGCCAACCCGAGGCCGGCATCGCGCGTCTGCCGGCCGTGGGCCAGGATCAAGCCGCTGATCAGGGCCGCATCGCCCACAGCGTCGGTGGCGGACTTGAACACGGCCTTGTTGCCCAAGATGTGGTCCATCACCCGGCCGCCACGGGTGGTCGCCTGGAAATTCAGATCGTCGTAGGGCTCAAGCCGGAGGACCTGGTTGCCGACGCGCAGGCGAGCCGAGGCGGCACCCGAGTTGCCCGGGCGAAATCGGAGCTGCTCGCGGTATTCGCCCGTGGCGTACTTGGTCGGGCCTGTCCCGTATTCCGCGAAGACGACCACGTTGGCCCCCGGATCGTAGGCGGGAGGCTGCCAGAGCCGGGCGGCGGCGAGGGCGCGTTTCAGGCTGTCCGCACCGTCGCCCCCGAGCTTGGCCGTCGTTAGTCCTTCGAGGTAATCGAGCAGGAGGTAGTCGGCGGAGTACTCTTGGTTCTCCGTATCGCTGTCGGTCAACTGCCCGCTGCGGAAGCAGGCGCGGGCGTTGTCGAGTTCGCCATCCATCCAGTACAAGATGCCGCGGTAATAGTACGCCATGACCCGCTCGTAAGGCTCGCCCAAAAACGTCTTGCGCGATTCCTCATGAAACAGCCCGCGCGCTTTGCGCGCATCCTTGTCGCGCCCGACCATCCCACCGATGGACAGCAACGCCTCGTCGAGCAGCGCCGCAGCCTCGGCCCTCTGCCCGCGGCGCAGCGCCGTGGCGGCGGTCCGGTACTGCCACAGCGCCCGATCCCGACTCGGCCCCTGCGCAATCGCCGTCCGACCGTCCACCAGCGGATCGCCCGTCCGCGGCCAACGCGCCGCCGGCGGCGTGGTCGCGCACCCAGCCAGGGCACACAACGCTCCCGCGAAGCCGAGGGCGAGCCACGTCTTCATGGTCCCGCCGAGCCTCAGCGGTAGGCGGCGTCTTCGAGGCCCTGCTTCTTCATCTCCGCCATGTCCTCCCACACAATCGCGCTGGTCCGCACGTCCACCAATTGGAACGTGTAGAGGATGTAGTCGCTGGTGCCCCGCGCGCTGCGGTGGCTTTGGCCCTCGAGTTTGCCGGTCAAAATGAAGTCCGCGCCCCGAAACTGCGAAACGCCCGGCGTGTCGCGCATCGGGTCGCCGGTGACCTGCCCGGTCTCCTTGAGCTCGCGCTCCCGCTCGAGCGCCGCCATGCGCGGGTCCGCCTGCGCCGCGGCCGAGCGGATTACGAATCTCACCTTGCCCTGGGCCTTCGAGTTAAGCTGCGCCCGGATGCGGGACAGGAACAGATCTTTGTTGACCGGAAACCGCGTGTTGTTCTCGACCGGGTAGAGAATCACCGTGGGCGCGTTTTGAGCGTTGGCGATCTCGGGCACGTTGAGAATGCTACGCGCCATCCGGTCGGTGACCGCCACAATGTCCTGCGACTCGACGCCGGTCCCCGCCACGAAGCCGCGCTCATCCGCGCGCATTTCCGTCACGCCGATCCCCGAGGGATTCTTTACGCCGGACGACGTGCAGCCGGCCACCAGTAAACCGAGCGCCGCCAGAGCAAGCGGCCGTGAGTTGTTGAGAAATAGGTTCTTCATGTCGGCAAGGGGAAGCCGCGGTGGGATCGCCGCGGTCAGTTAACGTCCAAAAAGGGCATTGGCGCCGCTCATCGGGCCGGCGGGAGCAGGAGCATACGAGGTGGCGTGGGGCGCTGGGGAAGGCGCAGCATACGGGGGGGGCGCTTCGCCACCTTGCGGGACCGGCGCCCAAGCCACAGGCGCGGGTGATTGCACATGCACCGGCACAGCCTGCGAATATGCCCAGGAGTCGCGTCGACGCGCGTCGCGCTCGGCCAGGCTGCCCAGCAGTAAACCTGCGCCGGCGCCAATGGCCGCGCCTTCCGCCGTCTGACGGCCTTGATTGTGGCCAATCACGCCTCCCGCCACTCCCCCCAGCACCGCGCCGGTGACGCCGTAGTTCGGGCGTCGAGGCGCAGGCGCAGGCGCGTCATAATGGTAGTAGCCCGGCGCCGGGACGGCCTGGGCCGGGTACGGAGCGGCGTAGCCGTAGCTCCGCTCCCTGCGCTCCTGGCCCACCAAGGCGCCGAGCACGAGGCCGGCCCCCGCACCGATCGCGGCGCCTTCGGCGGTCTTCCGCCCGCTGTTATGGCCAATGACACCACCGGCCAACCCGCCCAGGGCCGCTCCTGTAAGCGATTCCGGACCAAAAAGTTGTGCCTGGCTTTCCCAGGCCAGGAGGCTGACCAAACTGACGATTCCTGCCGTTCTCATACTCGTGTCAATTGCCCGTTAGGGTTAGAAAACCGGGCGATCCGACGTGCCACCGACTTTCCAGTCGGTCTTTGTGCCGGGTTAGACGGCACGTCAACTCGTCTATTCAGGCGCCACTCTACTACCGCCCCAACCCGCCGCCAAGCGTGCCCGCTCAGGAATCCCTCTACAATCCAAACCTGTAAGCCGCAATAAGCCGCACTCGCTTCCGCAGAACTTCGCCCCCCCAACCGCCACCGGACAGCGACGGTCGAGCGCACGACGCCCGCCCGAATCCTCTACGACGGCCCTCCACGACGGCCGAACGTTCAAGCACTACGCAACAGGTATTTAGTTGTTGACACAGGCGCCGTTACAGGTGTGGTCTCCGACCAGGAGCGACCCCAGGGCCAACCCCAAGTCCCAAGTCCCAAGTCCGCAAGTCGGCGCGTTTCATTTGACGGGACAGGGCCCCTCCGCATAATCCGCGCATGTCAAACGCGCCAGTGCCCGTGCTCAAACTTGACCTACCCGGTATCCGCAAGCTCAAGAGCGGAAAGGTTCGCGAGGTGTTCGACCTAGGCGACCGCCTGTTGATGGTCGCGACCGACCGGATCTCGGCGTTCGACTGCATCATGCCCAACGGCATCCCCCGCAAAGGCGAGGTCCTGACGCGGCTGTCCCACTTCTGGTTCGCCAAGTTCGCCAACCTAGCGCCCAACCATCTGTTGGCGAAAGTGGACGACGCGCTGCCGCCAGCGCTACAGCCGCACGCCGAGGTGCTGGCCGGCCGAAGCATGGTCGTTAAGAAGGCCCAACCCTTGGCCATCGAGTGCGTCGTGCGCGGCTACCTGGCCGGGTCGGGGTGGAAGGAATACCGCGCCGGCCAGACCGTCTGCGGCATCGCGCTACCCGCAGGCCTCAAGGAATCTCAAGAGCTGCCGGAACCGGTGTTTACCCCGGCCACCAAGGCCGAGACCGGCCACGACGAGAACATCCCCTTCGCGCAAGCGGCGTCGATCGTGGGCGAGGAGATCGCCGTCCGGGTGCGGGACCTGAGCCTGACGTTGTACACCCATGCCCGCCAATACGCTCGCGAACGCGGGATTATCATCGCCGATACCAAGTTCGAATTTGGCCTCCACGATGGGGCCTTGATCCTGATCGATGAAGTGCTCACGCCCGATTCGTCGCGCTTCTGGCCCGCCGACCAATACCAACCCGGCCGCAGCCAGCCCAGCTTCGACAAACAATTCGTCCGCGACTATCTCGAAACCCTCGACTGGGACAAGACGCCCCCGGCGCCGGCCTTGCCGCCCGAGGTGGTGGCCAAGACGCAGGAGAAATACTTCGAGGCTTATCGGCAGTTGACCGGCCAATCGCTTGGCTCATGAGTCACCGAGGCGGACTACCGGGTGGCGGTAGGGCGCGCAGACCTCTGCGCGCCGGGGCCTCCTGTGTCCACAGCAGTCTGCGGCGCGCAGAGGACTGCGCGCCCTGCTACCAGCATACGGTCGTCTATCCCAAGCTCTCGTCAGTAAGCCGTACCGGCTGGCGAGTGCCGGCCACCCGTGCGGAAGGTTCTGGCCGAGTACCCCCGGCACTGCCCCCAGCCCATCGAGAAGTTCGCATCGAACTCCTTCCATGACACCCGAAGGACGCGTCAAGGTCGGCATCATCGGTTCGCAATTCCAGGCTGACATTCACGCCGAGTCTTTTCGGCTCATGCCCGACGAAGCGGTGGTCGTGGCGGCGGCTTCGCCCACGCCCGGCAACGCCGAGCGCTTCGCGCGCAAGCACCAAATCCCCCGCTGGTTCACCGATTACCGGCAGATGCTCGCCGAACCCGACCTCGAGCTGATCACCATCGCCGCGCCCAATTCCTTCCATTGCCAAATGACGCTGGACGCTGCCCGGGCCGGCAAACACATCGTGTGCGAGAAACCGCTCTGCCTCACGCTCGAAGAGGCCGACCTGATGATCGACACCTGCCGGCGCCAGGGCGTGCTCTTGCTCTACGCCGAGGAGCTGTTCTTCACGCCCAAGTACGTCAAAGCCAAACGCATGGCCGACGAGGGCGCCTTCGGCAAGGTCTACCTGGTCAAGCAGGCCGAGAAACACTTCGGGCCCCATGCCCCCTGGTTCTGGGACGTGGACCGTTCGGGCGGCGGGGTGTTCATGGACATGGGCTGTCACGGCATCGCGTTCTGTTACTGGTTCCTGGGCCGGCCCAAACTCGATCGGGTGCTCTGCCATATGGGCACCTATGTTCACGGGGAGAAAACCCAAGGCGAGGATGACAGCCTCTGCATCCTCGAATTCGCAAATGGCGCCAAGGGTGTGGTCGAGAACAGTTGGGCGCGTCGTGGCGGGATGGAAGACCGCATCGAGGTCTACGGCGAAGGCGGCGTCACCTATGCCGATCTGCACATGGGCAACGCCTTGCCCACCTTCAGCGAGTACGGCTACGGCTACTCCGTCGAGAAAGCCCCCAGCACCCAGGGCTGGTCTTGGCCCGTCTTCGAGGAACTTTGGAACTACGGGTTCCCGCAGGAGATGCATCACTTCGCCCGGTGCGTGCGCGGCAAGGAAACGCCTCAAGCCACTGGCGAAGACGGCCGCCTGGTCCAAGAGGCCCTGTACGCTGGCTATCACTCCGCGGCTCTGGGTGCTCAGGTCACCCTTCCTTTCCGCCCCACCGGCGTGAACAAGCCGATCGACCTCTGGCTCGCGCGGCGAACTGCCGGCGCAAGGCCTTCAGGAAAAGCGGACTAGCCGCGCTGGTCACCTTGCTCCTCACCTAGCCGCCCCAGGTCTTTGTCGAGGTCCAGTCAACGGTGAAGGTGAACGGAACCAGGCTTTATCGGGTCGTGTTGGTCCCGTAAGGCGTTTGCAGACCGTGGTTTGCGTAGTCAAGGCCATGGGCCCGTATCGCACGCGGTCGGCGGTGTGGTTTGCGCGAGCTGCTGTGCGGCTCGCTGCGCGCGGATTCCCGGAGCGAAAGATGGATGTGTGGCAGCGGGCGGCCGCCTTAAGCAAAACGACGCAGGAACAACAGGGTATCGGAAGGTCCTCCTATGGCCCCGCACCAGACCAGATAGACACGTACGAAGATCTTGGTGTCAATTTCTTTATGCCTGGCGATTAATGACTTGATGGAATGGCCCCTAAGGCGGTGGGCTAGGGCTAGGGCTACGCGAATGGAAGGGAGGGTGCGGTGTCGTGTCAATCGCATCTAACCTGGCGAATAGGATCAGAACGCAACGGAACCTGCCCTACCATCACAGGAGTCAACGACCGCCCCGATCGAGTGGGGTCTAGGGAAGCCTCACCCAGCCTTCCTCAAACTCGACATGTTTGATGGCGGCGCCGCCGCCCGGCGCCCGGTAGGAATAGGTGAGGTGAATGCGCCCGTCGGCACCCTGGATCATCGACCACCGCCGGAAAGCCGTCGCCCGGCTTGAGCAGGATCACATCCTGCCCTGGAGTTTGGCAGGAGTCAGATGGGGCGGTTTTGCATTTTCGGAAGGTATTCAGTCAATTTTCAATTCTGGCTATGCAGTTGACTCTTGTACGCGCAATCCCCGGCCTGTGGGCATCGCGTCGCCATGTGACGGCGGGGCCAGGCATGGTTGCGGCCCGGTTGGCGCTCAGGCGGCCTATTCACGGCGCGGCATGCCGCCTCCGCGCTTTGCCCGTCGTCACCTACCACAAGAGTAAATTGCATAGCCAGATTTTCAATTTCGCATCTGATTTAGGTCCCGTCCGGCAGCCTCTCGCTGGAGCAAAAGAATCAGATCACGGGTCGAGGGGCGCGCAGGTTGGATCCGCCGCCAGGCCGGCAGCCGCGCAAAGGCGTCGGTGCGCCGGTCGCCAAAGACCCGAATGTTGCTCCACAGCAACATGGAGACTTTTGGGGGTGCCCGACCTGACCTGGTCGCACCTGGTTCAATACGACAGCGTATCGGGATCGATCGGGTTCAACAGTCGGCTGCGCTGGGAGTACCGTCCCGGGCAACGGGTCTACCTGGTGTTGAATCAGAGTTACCGGCCGGAGTCGACCGGTCTGCGCCTGGCGGGCAACGAGGTGGTCCTAAAGGTCCTGACCACGTTCAGGTTTTGACCGGGCGCAAGACCTACTCATAAGTCACTGAGATAGACTGCAAGTCGGCGGTAGGGCGAGGCTCCGGCCGAGCCACATCTCCGGCCGACGGATCCGTCCACCACGAGGTTCGACCCAGGGCGACAGTCACCGTTCGGCGCGCAGGGGACTGCGCGCCCTACCTTCACTGGCTCGAGGTCCGATCGGGTTCGGCGCGCAGGGGACTGCGCGCCCTACCTTCACTGGCTCGAGGTCCGATCGGGTTCGGCGCGCAGGGGACTGCGCGCCCTATCCTTCACTGGCTTGAGGTCTGATTGGTGGCCGCTTGGCGGGGGGGGCGTTGACGCGCGCGCAGCGTCGTAGAAGGCGTAGAGATGCGAGTTGCTGGCGACGTAGACGATGCCGTTGGCCACCACGGGTGTCGAGTACACGGGCGCGTTAAGGTTGGTCTCGCTGAGCAACTTCTTCTCGCGGCTCGCGGCCAACACCACAAAGTCGCCGTCTTCGTCGCCCAAGTAGACCTTGCCGTCGGCCACCAAGGTCGAGCCCCACAAATGCGCCTTCATATCGTGGGTCCAGAGGTGTTTGCCGGTTTCAGCCTCGAGGCAGTGGACGAAACCGGAGAAATCGCCGGCGAACAGCAAGCCGGTGGCCGGATCGATGGACACGGTCGAGATACTGCGGTGAATCCCGCGGAACTCCCAAAGCAGCCCGGACTGGGTGATGTCGCCGGATCGGGTGGCATCCACGCACACCAAGCGGCCGACGCCCTCGCCGTGCTCGGGGTCTTGGCCGATGGCCACATAAACGCGGTTCCGGTAAAAGACCGGGGTGGAGTTGATCTCGCTGGGGCCTTCGGCCGCCGGGTACCTGATGGGTTTGCCATCGCGGACTTTGTACTCGGGTGGGTTGCAATCGAACCACCAGACTTTCTCGAGCAGCGAGGTGTCTTCAGCTTTGGTTGGTGTCGCGTTGAGGGCGTAGAGGACGCCGTCTCCGCCACCGCAGTAGATCTGCCACTGGCCGTTGACTTGGCCGGCAGAGGGCGAGCTCCACTGGCCATGAAAGATGCGCGGGCCGATGGCGGCGTCGTCTTCGCCGGCGAACTCGCCAGTGCGCTTGTTCAGGCCGATGTAGCTCGGGGAGAGGGGTGAGGGGATGTTGACGTGGGTCCAGTCCTGGCCGTTCGAGGTGCAGACATAGACCAGGTCGCCCACGATCAGGGGCGAGCTGTTCGATGCGTTGTGCGGGAAGACGCCCAACTGATCCATCATGTCGTAGACCCAGATGATGTCGGCGTCCTTGGGGCCGAGCGGAACCGGAGGCCGGCCGGTGTCTTTGACCATGTAAGCTGCCTCGTCTTGGAAGGGGCCGTCGTTGCCGTCGGCGAGGCCGTGCACGTCGAGGCAGATCACCTCGCAGCGACTGGTCACCAGGTAGACGAACTTGCCCTCGATCTTTGGCGAGGACAGGATGCCCAGGTTTTCCCAGTCGTTGACCTTGCCCGAGCGCAGCTTGGAGACGACCAGTTGCCAGAGCAAGTCGCCAGTCGCCTCGTCCAAGCAGAGGAGGATGCTGCGGTCGCCCTGATGCCGCGGGTCGCGCGGGTAATCGTTGTTGGTGCCGATGAACACGCGTCCCTGGGCCACGGTGGCGTTGCCGTAGCTCTGCGTGCCGAGCTTGGCCACCCACTTGACGTTCTTGGTGGTGGCGAGGTCTACGTCGTCCGTGCCGGCGCGGTACTTGCCAGGCTCGAAACGGTCGGGCAAACCGGTGGCTGCGGAGTACATGTTGCGCCCAGCGGTGCCGCCCCACTGGGGCCAGTCGTCCGCGCGAGCGACCAGGCTGGCGGCGATGAGGAATCCGAGGCAAAGGGAGGATCGCGTCATAGATAGCGTCATAAACAGGTTCAGGGGATGAGGAGTCGTTCGGAACTCGAGCGTCAATGGGGGCGCACGTGGATGTTGTCGAGGTAGACCCGCATGTCCTGCGGGCTAAAGGCGAATAGGCCGGGCGACCCCTGCCGGTGCGCGAGCCGATGCGGCACCTCGAGGGTCCAGGCGGCCGGCTCAGGGTCGCCTTTCTTCCAGGCTTTGGCGCGAACGACGCCGGTGCCGTCGGCGGCAACGTCCACGCGGGCCTGGAGGGTGTACCAGAGGTTGGGCGACCAACGGAACGGCACGGCCACTTTGAGGCGTTCCTGGTTCGAGTTGATCTCGAGCTCTTGAGCGTTGCCCTTGAGCACGATCAGATAGCGTTGGTTGACCAGGCCCACTTCGGACATCTTGCGGCGGGTGCCTTCGCTGCGGACATCGGCTTGGATGGTGTAATTGCTCATGTCAGCATGGCCGATGAAGGCCGTCCCGCGCTGGAAGAACTTGTTATCGATGGTCTTGGTCAAAGCCTGGGAACCGTCCACCTCGCGGATGTCGAACCGGTACCGGGCGCCGATCCAAGGCAGGGGCGGATAGGAGAAGGGCGTGGGCGGCTCGACTTCGTTGGTGGTGGTGTTGCTCAAGGTGTAACCCTCGAAATCCTCGCGGAACGGCAGCCGCGGCAAGACCCGACCCCGCAAATAGCCGCGTAACTCTCCGAGGCGCGCCTCGAAGGCCCCAGCGGAGAGGTTGGTCCCCGCCACCAGTTGTCCGCGTGGGTTGAAGGCGGCGTCCAGCTTGGCGCGGACCAACGCGGTCGGCGGCACATACGGCTGCCAGGCGACGGTCGAGACGTCGTGCAGCTCCTCGACGGTGTAGCCGTGGGCGTCGAGCTTGCGGACGCGGACCGAGGCGACCTCGCCCGGGTGCAGCAGGACTTCCGCCGGGATGATTTGAAGTTGGGTGGCGGCGCCCGGTTGCGGCCAGGCCGGCTCGGCGGCTGGGGCGGGCAAACCGGAGTTGTCACCCGCCCGGCCGAAGCAATAGAGGCGGCGGGCGGTCTGGAGGTAGACTTTGCCGTTGTAAGCCACCGGGGTGCTGAAACAGCGGCCGTCCAGCTCGAGGTGGGTCAATTTCTCCGCGGTATCGCCGCGGTCACGAAAAATGTAAAAGCCGCTCTTGGTACCGGCCTCACTCGAGTCGCCTTGGTCCTTGCCGGTGGGGTTATCCAGGATGGGGACGTAGAGCTTGCCGTCGGCAAACAGGGGACAGGCATTGCGTTGCTCGATGCCGACCGGAGTGCGCCAGGCGATGCGGCCGGTGCGGACCTCGACGGCACAGAGGTTGCCCTTTTCCTGGACCAGATAGATCCGGTCGTTGGCGAGGATGGGGGAACTGGCCGAAGAGGAGAGCTCGTTGAACCAGAGCTCGACTTGGGCACGGTCCACGACCACCGGACCGGCCTGGCCGGGCCCTGGTTCCACATCCGGGATGCGCATGGCGACCATCTCACCCGGTTCGTAGGGAGTGCCGTAGGTGGCGACGATGGTCTGCGAAGGCTCGTGGACCACCACGGTCGCGTTGATGCCGGCTTTGGCCAGAGGCACACGCCAGAGCGGTTCGCCCGTGCGAGCATTCACGCACACGATCGACCCATCGCCGGCGGCGGCGTAAAAGACCCGTTTCCCGCGGAAGAACGTCAGGTACGGATGCGAGAAGGAGTTGTCTTTGGGCCGGTCGCCGGGGCTGGCGGCCCAGACCAACTCGCCGGTCCGCTTATCGAAAGCGTAGGAACGGTCGCCGCCGGCGCCTTGATTGCCCCAGTTGCTGGTAATGCCGCGGGTGAGAAGCAGATCGCCGTCCACCAGGGGCGAAGCCGTGCGCCCGTTCGGGAAAGTCAGACGCCCCAACATCTCCATGAGGGAGTGCTGCCAGAGAAGCTGGCCGCCGGCAGTGAAGGCCGCCAAGACCCCTTGGGTCCCCTGCAAGTACACGTTGCCGGTCTCCGGATCGATCGTGGGCGACGAAGTCGAGTATCGCTCGTAGATGATGTCGCTCAGGAAATCGGTGAACCCGTGTCGCCACAAGGCCCGGCCGGTCTCCGCGTCGAAACAGGCCAGCGCTTCCTGCAACTCGGCCCCCTCGCCGACGTAACCCAAAATGTAAAGCCGCCCGTCCGCGATCACCGGTGTCGATTTGCCCGGGAACTCGGCCGTCCAGAGCGCCTCCGCCTGCGACCCGATCCGCTCGGGCAGACCGGTCTCGCGGGAGAAGCCGCTTTGCTCAGGGCCGCGCCAGCTCAACCAACCGCCAGCGGCCGCGACGGCGGCTGGGGCGAACAACGCCGCAGCTACCCAGCCGGTTACCAGCCAACTCGAGTCACGCCGGAAAGAACCGTTCTTGATCTTCATATCGGTGAAATCCACACGCGCACAACGCGCTGCGCCAACGCCGCTGGGGCGCCACAAACGGGCCCAATATTCTGCACGGGTCGCCCATATGCAAATCAATCGCCGCCGCCGGGCTCGACCGGGGATCCCCGCGCTTTCCCCAGCGCGCGAGAGGGGACTTGCCAGTCCCGTCAAGCTCGGGCTAACTGACCGGGCTCGATTCGCTGAGGGCTCGCTTGCGGCCATGAATTTGGAACGACTGACAAAAGCTAAGGCACTGGGTTTCTCGGACCGACAGATTGCGCATTTGACCGGCCTGACCGAGGCGGCGGTGCAGGCGGAGCGGCGTCGTTTGGGGTTGGAGCCGAGCTATCGGCTGGTCGACACCTGCGCCGCCGAGTTCGAGGCCTACACGCCCTACTACTACTCGACGTACGATCGCGGCGACGACGAGGTCAACGTGTCCGAGCGACGCAAAGTCATGATCCTCGGCGGCGGCCCCAACCGGATCGGGCAGGGAATCGAGTTCGATTACTGCTGCGTCCACGCCGCCTTCGCTCTGCGCGAGGACGGGTTCGAGACCCTGATGGTGAACTCGAACCCGGAGACGGTGTCGACCGACTACGACACCAGCGACCGGTTGTTCTTCGAGCCGCTGACCTTAGAAGACGTGCTGCACATCTATCAGCGGGAGCGTTGCTGGGGCGCGATTGCCCAGTTCGGCGGCCAGACGCCCCTCAACCTGGCGCTCGGGCTCCAGCAACACGGGGTGAACATCATCGGCACCTCGCCCCAAAGCATCGAGATCGCCGAGGACCGAAAGCTCTTCGCAGCCCTCTTGCGCAAGCTGGGGATCCCCCAACCCCCGAACGGCGTGGCCACTAATGAAATCGAGGCCTTGGCCATCGCGCGCGGGTTGGGCTACCCCATCCTGGTGCGGCCGTCGTTTGTGCTCGGGGGGCGGGCGATGCAGATCGTGTATGCCGACGCCGAACTGACCCATTACATGCGGTTCGCCGTCGAGGCTTCCCCCGAGCGGCCGGTGCTGGTCGACAAGTTCCTCGAAGACGCCACCGAAGTGGATGTGGACTGCATTTCGGATGTGGGCAGTTTCGACCGGCCCGACCAGGGCCACAGCGTGATCGGGGGCATCCTCGAGCATATCGAGTTCGCAGGGGTGCACTCGGGCGACGCCGCGATGGTCCTGCCGCCGCATACCCTGGCCGAGTCGGTGTTGGACACCATTCGCACCTACACTCATGCGATGGCGCGCGAGTTACGCATCGTCGGCCTCATGAACGTCCAGTACGCCGTCAAAGGCGAGAGGGTCTATTGCCTCGAGGTCAACCCGCGGGCCTCGCGCACCGTGCCCTTCGTCAGCAAAGCCATCGGGGTCCCGTTGGCCAAGCTCGCTGCCCGGGTCATGGCCGGCCGCACCTTAGGCGAACTCGGCTTCACGGCGGAAGTCCGGACCCGCTACTGGGCGGTCAAGGAGTCGGTCTTTCCTTTCAACCGGTTTCACGGCCAGGACATCCTGCTCTCGCCGGAGATGCGCTCGACCGGCGAAGTGATGGGGATCGATGCCGACCTCGGGCTGGCGTACGCCAAGTCGCAAATGGCGGCAGGATCGCCCTTGCCCTTGCGCGGCCGCGTCTTCTTTAGCGTGAATGACCAGGACAAGCCGCAAGTCGCAGCCGTGGCGCGGCTTTTCGTCGAGCTAGGTTTCGAACTGGTGGCGACCGGCGGGACGGCGGACGTGCTCGAGGCGGCGGGCCTGACCGTCCAGCGCGTGTTCAAGCTCCTCGAGGGTCGGCCTCATGCGGTGGACCTGCTCAAGAACCGCGATCTCCAGTTGGTGGTGAACACCCCCTCCGGCGCTGTTCCCAGGGCGGATGAAGTCAAGATCCGGACCACGGCCGTCTACACCGCCACACCCATCATGACGACGCTCAGCGGGGCCCGCGCCGCCGCCCTCGGGATCGCCGCCCTGCGCCGTAACGATTACGCCGTCCAGACCATCCAGGAATTCCACCAAGAAGGCTGACGCCGCCGCCCAGTGGCCCAGCACCCCCGGGTCCGGCCGGCAGCCAGCCGCCACCCTGGAGGGGGCCGGCTCCCCGGGTTGCCCGGGGCGGTCGCTCAAGCGGCAGGACGGGTCGGAAGGCTTGGAAAGGCAAACTGTTCATTATCATTGACACGACGGGGTCGGTTGCTATAGTGCGGCCCAGCTTAAAACCAAGCGGCAGAGTCACTATGAAACACAGGACAAACAGTACGGCGCTGGTGTTGGCGGCTGTGAGTGTCGGTTTCCTCGCATCGGCCGCACAGGCGCAGTTGAATCCAATCTTTGGCGTCGGGAACGACATTTGGAAGTTCGATCCGGTTACGGCCCAGGCGACGAGGATCTTCGACATCACCTCGGCCAACGTCCCGGGCTGGGACCTCGATCCGAAGAATCGCATGAACGGGCTGGCCTATGATCACACCCGGAACATGCTCATCTTCGGCAACGACAAGACCCTCAACGTGTATGGCTTCTCGCTCAACGCGATGACGTTCGACTACCTGGGCAACCTGGCCGCCGTAGCCCCGTTGTCCACCTACCCGCATCTGTCGAGCTACTCGATCAACGGTGGAGCCACCTCGTTCGACGGGAGGTACTATCTTACCTTAGACCTCAAGAGCGAAAGCGCTTACCCTGCTATCCCGCCGGGCAAACCGATCTCGTTCATGGTCGAGGTTGGCCTCAACCCGTTGGGCACGGGCATTGTGTCGGCTGGCATTTACGGCGGCACCAGTGGCGCTCCGACCTCCGGATGGGGCGCAGCCTACCCGAACGGCTTCTCGGATCTGGGCGACTTCACGGTGAACATCTCCACCGGCGAGCTCTGGGGATATAGCTACCCCGACAACCTCGGCGGCGGCCTGGCTCTGCAAGGCTACTGGCACGGCAACATCACCACTCCAGGCGTGGGCGTCGGCGTCCTGAGCACGGTCTTCCCAGAGTGGAGCCAGATCGCCTATGACAGTTGGAACGATAAGATGTACGCCGTGAGCAAAGACTACCTGTACGAGATCGACAAGAACACCGGCGCAACGCTCAGCGTGAAGTCCATTATCGGTTACACCGACACCAGCGGCGTCATTGCTGACATCGCCGTGCCCGAACCCGCCGAGTACGGCGTGGCAGCGGCGCTGGGCTGCGGCCTGTTCTTGCTCTGGCGCCGGCGGCAGAAACACTGATCGCCGATTGTCCAGACCCAACGACTCTCCGCGAGGGGGTGGCCGAAAGCCGCCCCCTTTTTGCTAGACCAACCACGCCCCGCCGAACAACGGCCCGCCTGGAGTCTTCGATCCCGCCTCTGATGGGACTCCCGGCGCCGGGCGGGGTTGCTGTGTTTGCCGGCGCCCTCACTCCTTCGCCGGACCAGGATGGCAGACCGGTCTGTGGCCAGGACGTGCCAGGGCGTCAGCAGGTTCGTCGTGGTCTTGAGCTGGTACGACTTGCCGGCCTGCGCCTCCCAGGAAATCGACACCTGGTTCTGCCCCGACCGCGGCGCTGTGCTGGCGTGTGTCGGCTGGCCAGCTTGCGGGCCTTGGCCGCCAGACGGCTCCCTCGCGTCTCGTTTGGGTAGTCCAAGGGCTTCGTGCCCTTTGATGTGTCGCGCTGCAGCATAACAGAGGGGCAAGCGCCCGCGCCCCGGCGCCGATGTCCCCTGAATTCCAGGACCGACCCCCGGACCGCTGTTGCTTCCTTCAGTACCAGCCAGTCCCTCTTGCGGCGCCCACTCGGAAACACTCGCTTCTGCCCATGAACCGAGCGGCCCTCCAGGTGATCGACGACCGGTTCGTGTGCTGCCTGGTGTCGCTGGTTTTGGCTTATGAAGAACATCACCGCTCTGAAGGTGCTCGACGGTTATCGCGTCTGGCTGCGCTTCAACGACGGGGCTGAGGGGGAGGTGAATTTCTCCCGCAAACCGCACACGGGGGTTTACGCGCCGTGGCGGGATTACGCCTATTTTCGCCGCGCGTGCATTGGCGACTCCGGCGAACTGCGATGGGATGAGCAACTGGACTTTGGCCCGGAGTCCCTTTGGTTGCAGGTGACGGGCCAGCCTGCCGCCGCCCTCACGCCGGCCGGCGACCCCGCGCTGGCTCATGCCTGAACTTAGCCGCTTTCTGGGTGTGGTCATCCAGATGTATCGCGACGAGCATCCGCCGCCGCATTTCCACGCCATTTACGGGGAATTCGCCGCCCAGATTTCCATCCGCGCTCCGGCCATCATCCGGGTCGACTCCCACCGCGCGTTCTGGGCTAGGTCACCGAATGGGCCGTGCTGCACCAGGCGGAATTGTTGCGGTGCTGGGAAGCGGCCCAAACCGACCAGCCCGTCGGCAAGATCGAGCCGTTGATCTGACGCCGTTCACAATGCAGCCACGCCGCAACTGAAGGACCGTGCGCGCCTCATCTCCAGTCAGAGTCAGAGGAGTTGAAGCGGAGGGAAACGATGGACCGCGCCGGACGCGGATGCGCATCACTCGGAGCCACCCTTGCCAATCGGTACGGCGGGCGATAGTCTTTCGGGCGTGAAAACATTGCCGGAAATCGAAGCGGCGATCGAGACCTTGCCGCTGCCCGAGCAGCTCCGGCTTTACAAGGACCTGCCCCAGTTGATCGGGCGTGACCCCGAAGACCTCGATTGGCAGCGGCTGGGCCTCGAGAGCTTTTTCCAAGACGGCTCGCTCGACGACCGCGTGTATGACGGCATTTGAGCCCGGCGATGTGGTTGCGGTCGAGTTCCCGTTTTCCAATCTGCAAACCGGCAGGCGTCGCCCAGGGTTAGTGCTGGTCGCGGGCGACGCCGATGTGCTCGTCGCCCGGATCACGACGCACCCCCCGCGCGAACTCGCCGACGTGGCCCTTAACCGGTGGTCGGACGCGGGATTGCCGTACGCCTCAACCGTCCGCCTGACCAAACTCACCACCGTTGATCGTCGGCTCGTCCATCACAAGGTCGGGCGTTTACATCTCGACGATGGCCGTAGGGTCGCAGAGGTTTGGCAGCAAATGGCAGCAGCCTTCGCGGCCGACTTGTCCAGGTAAGAAGCGTGTTCGAGCGCGCCACTTCGATCGAGTGTGCGACACGATCCGCTCGAGGATCAGCCCGTTCACTTTCTCCGGCGGCACGCTTTCGGGCAGCGGCACAATCGACGGCGCGGTCGTCAACGGGGCCGTCGCCAGTCCCGGCAGTTCGCCCGGCAGGCTCACCATCAACACAAATCACACCCAGACCACCGCCGGCGTGTTGCAGATGGAACTGGGCGGGGTGACGCCCGGCAACGGCCTGAACTTGGTGCCCGCCTACGGCCCCCACGATCTTCACGCTGACGACGACCGCTTCCGTCATCACCCCGCCCACGCTCATCCTCTCTCGCGATGCCGGCGGCCTGTTCCACATCCAATAGCCAGGCGCGGCCCGTTTCCAGAAACCGTTGATCATGTTTCGTGACCACGGCACAAATGTGCACAAAGACCCCATGAATCCAGGCACAAACTGCAATTCGGCCGTTTCAGACCACTTGCCGTTTTCACGCACCAAAAGGCAGTTGTGGTGCTGCAATCTGTTGCACTAGAGATTTACGGTTCGTCGGACCGTAGCCGGCGCCAGCGCCTCTCCGGTGTGGCGCCCGTCCGGGATTGGCACTCATTCCCACGATGGTCCGCAGGCGTGCCAGGTCGGCTTGTTGCGCGCTTGGGTGGCGGGCGGAGCCGCCGGGGTTGAGCAATTCCTGCCTTCGGGAGCAAGGTGTGTACGTCGGGCGTAGCGCCCGGATCAGCGCAAGGCCCGCAAGAGGCGCTTGGGGTGGGCAGCACGGACGGGCGTCAGATCGGCGTCGTTGAATGCGAGGATCAACGCGTCTTCGTCGATGTCGAGCAGGTGCTTGTCCGAGGTCACAAGCAGCGGGATGGCGGCCAAGGAGGTCTCGGCGAGGATCCTGCCGTCGTTCAGCTCGTCGGCGGGAATAAGCTGAGCCGCACCCAGACGCCGGGCGAACTCCTCGCTGATCGCCTCCGCCGCCGAATCCAGGTCGAAGAGGAGATGAGCGTCCAGTGCGAGCTGTTTCCTTGGGCTGGCTGCCGCCGTAGATCATCGCCATCGCGGGGTCCAGGTGAGCGCGGCGTTGGGCCGGCGTATGCTGGCTGGCCAGCTTGCGGGCCTTGGCGGCCAGGCGGCTCCCCCGCGTCTCGGCGGGGTAGTCCGGTTGCTTGTTCGCCCTCGATGCAGTGCGCCGCGGCGAAGCAGTGACAACTTCCGGCAGCCCCGGCCTCGATGTCAAACCAACTTCGGCGAGAGCCAGATCCGGCGATGCCCCCGACGCCTTGCACGGTGGGCTCGGCCTCGGGTTGCGCCGGGGTCAAGTCCCCCAAGCGGCGAAGGAAGACCGGGCGGGGCAGATGGCGGATGCCTTGCACATCGAAAGCCCCCGGCTCCAGCCACGGCACGGGAATGACCACTTCAAAACGACCGCCGCGTCGCGCTGTGGTGTGCGGCACGATGGCATAGACGGCACGTTCGTTGTCGAGAAAGGGGATGCTGACGACCACGGCTGGGCGCGCTTTTGCCGCCAAACCCAAGTCCACCAGCCAGACTTCACTGCGCTCGATGCTGGGCACCTTCAGCCTCCTCTTTGTCGTAAGCCAAGAACGCTTCCTCCGCCGACGCGATCAAGTCGGCGTCCGTCACCACTCCGTAGGAATCGTCGTAGATGAGACTCCCGCCTCGTTGGCGATACTGCTGGTGCAACGCCTGCTCGACGCGCAAGAGTTGTTCGGCGCTCAAATGGCGGAGCGCCGCTTCGATTTCGGCGACCGTGCTCATAGTGGGAAACTAAGCGTGCGGCATTGAGGCGTCAACGTCGGTTCGCCCGCAAACCGCACACCGGGGTTTACGCGCCGTGGCGGGATTACGCCTATTTTCGCCGCGCGTGCATTGGCGACTCCGGCGAGCTGCGATGGGATGAGCAACTGGACTTTGGCCCGGAGTCCCTTTGGTTGCAGGTGACGGGCCAGCCTGCCGCCGCCCTCACGCCGGCCGGCGACCCCGCGCTGGCTCAGGCCTGAACTTAGCCGCTTTCTGGGTGTGGTCATCCAGATGTCAGCTCGTCGGCAAGATCGAGCCGTTGATCTGACGCCGTTCACAATGCGGCCACGCCACAACCGAAGGACCGTGCGCGCCTCATCCGGTCGGCGGCTAGTTTCCGGCCATGGCCTTGGCGAATCTCACTCTGGTCGAAGAGGCGCTCTCGCTCCCACCCGTGGAGCGGGCGGACCTGACGCGGCTGCTGATTCACAGCTTCGAGGCAGATCGTGTGCAGTTCGTGCAACGCGGTCGGCGGGAGAAAGAGTCGATAGCCTCGGTCCTGAAAGACCTCGCGGAACTCAAGAGCGAAGTCTCGCTCCTCCGCCAGGTCGAAGAGGAGATTAGCGTCCAGTGCGAGCTGCTTCTTTGGGCTGGCTGCCGCCATAGACCATCGCCATTGCGGCGTCCATATGGGCGCGGCGTTGTGCTGGGGTGTGCCGGCTGGCCAGCTTGCGGGCCTTGGCCGCCAGACGGCTCCCCCGCGTCTCGGCGGGGTAGTCCAGTTGCTTCTTCGCCCTCGATGCAGCGCGCTGCGGCATAATGGCGGCGCCAGCTTCCTGCGGCCCGGCGCCGATGTCAAACCAACTTCAGCGAGAGCCAACTTCGGCGATTCCCCGCGTCGCCTCTCAGGGTGGACGTGGTCTGGCGCTGCGCCAGGTCGTCTTGCTCACTTGAGCCGACTAGGCAACGGCCCGCCCGGAGTTTTCGATCCCGCCGCTGGCGGGACTACTGGCACCGGGCGGGCTTGCCGTGTTTGCCGGCGGCGGAGAACCTCCGCCGGACAGGATGGCAGCCGGGTCAGTCCCGCCTCGCGGGATTGAGCTGGGGGGAGGACGGACCGGAACCCGTTGTTGTTGTTCCTGTTGTCCGGCCAGTCGTTGTTGCGGTTCGTGACCCGGCAGTTCCTGGCGTTGTTGTTCCAACTGCCGCCCCGGATCACCCGGTTCGAGCCCCTGGGCCACCACCCCCTGCCTGCGCCGCGCGCACGGCACGCCTAGGCGCGCATCTTCGTCACGCGGCAGGCAGGCAAATCGTTCCAGCACCCGCCGCCGGTAAGCCCACGAGTCGGCGGGCATAATGAAGGCCAGCAATGCCTGCATCCGCTGCTGCAGGTGCAGCTCGGTCCATTGACCCCGCAGATACGCCTGCTCGTACCGGCGGAACTTGCGCGCAAAGCGGACCTTGCTACGCCGCGCCAGGCGGACCGTACTGGGGAATATGCGGTATCCGAGGAAGTCCATGCCGTGCGCTGTGCGGTTGATCGCCATGCCGGCCTTGAGTTCCAGCTTCCGTTCGTCCGCCAGGAACCCCTGGACCCTGCTCGCAAGCACCTTGAGTTCCCCGGGTCCATCGCCCCAGGCGACCGAATCGTCCATGTACCGCACATACGCGAGGCAGCGCAGTTCTTCCTTCACGAACCGGTCGAGGCCGGCCAGATAGAAGTTGGCGAAATGCTGAGAAGTGAGGTTGCCGATCGGCAAACCGCGTCCCGGCGCGGCTTCATAGCTGACGAGGATGCGGTGGAACAACTCAAGCACGTCCGGGTCCTTGAACTTGCGCATCAGCAGACCGAGCAGAATCGAATGGTCGATCGAGTCGAAGTACTTCCGCACATCCATCTTGAGGCACCAGGCGTGGCTGCGGGCAAATCCCCACGCCCGCTGGATCGCCGCCTCCCGGCCCTTGCCCTTGCGGCAGGCGTAACTGTCGAAAACGGCCGCCCGTTCGAGCACCGGTTCGCACACGTTCATCAGCGCGTGATGCAGCACCCGCTCCCGGAAACTCGCGGCGCAGATCGTTCGTTCCTTCGGATCGTGGATCTTGAAATAGTGGTAGTCGCCCACCGTGACCTCACCGGACAGCAAATCAGCCCGCAGATCCTCGAGGTTGGCTTCCAGGTTTTCGCGGAAAACCCGACAGTCGGCCTTGCCGCCCTTGCCCTTGGCCGCCTTCCAAAACGCCAGCCGCAGATTGTCCGGGCTGACAATCGCTTGCATCAATTGACCCTTGCGTTTCACGCCACAAACCGCGGTTCACCCACAAGGACTTGGGAACCCTCGCAAAGAGAAGCTCAGGTCCAGCCTCCCTGGCTGGTCTTTGTGCTCTTTGTGTTCTTTGTGGTTCATTCTCTCCGCGGCAAGGCTCATCCCGGCACGGGGTTGAACACCATCCGCTCCAACAGGCCGTCGCCGTATTTGGCGATTCGCGCCTCGCCCACGCCTTCGATCTCTTTCAAGCCGGCTTTGGTGGTGACGCGCTTTTGCACCATCTGGGCCAACTGTTCGTTGGTCAGCACCGCGTACACCGGCACCCCTTCCTGTTCCGCCACGCCCTTGCGCCAGTCGCGCAAACGGCTGAACACCTCGAACTCCTCCGGCTTGAGCACCTCACGATAGTCCACCTTGGGCGGTTTGCCGCCCACTGGAGGCGCGCCTGCCGGGCTGTCGAGGTATTCGACGCAAAACGTCCAAAAGGCGTTCTCGCCGTCCGGCACGAATTCCTTCTTCACCGCCAGCACCCGGTGCGTGCGCAGAAAGCCGTTCATCTCCGCCTCGGCGGCGGCCAGGTTCTTGATCGGGAGCACGAAGGTCTTCAGTTGCATGGCCGATTCACCCGCTGGAGCGGCTCGTCTGGGATCCCGATCCCACCTCCCACTCGGGTCTTCCCAAGGTCCAAAGGCCGGATCCCCCTGCGGACTCGGGAGCGCGGACATTCCTGGCCGCTTTGTGCGCAAGCACCTTCTTGCCCAACCGCGCGGCAGTGGACCCTTCTTGGCCGAGGCCCCACGCTGTGGGCGTCCCGAACAGACACGAGTGTCGGTTCGCCCGGGTCGTTCCCGGGGTAGTGCGCCGCCGGCCGTGCGGACAAGAATGTCCGCGCTCCTTCTGGCGCTCCTGTTGCCACTCCCATGGGCGTTCTACTGCCAAGGGTCATGTTCAAAAACAAAAAAATCGCGACCGCTGCGCGGGGCTTTCGCTT
>VHCO01000005.1 GCA_016871715.1 Verrucomicrobiota bacterium | reverse complement strand
GCCCACCATCGAGGGCAATGTCGATTACAAGGTTTGGCGCACCCGACTCCTGCGCATCGACCAACTCCTCATCCAAAGCGGCCTGGAGAACCAAATGCTGCAGATCGACGCGCAAGCTTGGCTGGCCCAGGGGCTCAAGCATCGGATGGAGGCGCCGGAAAGCTTCATCGGCTCCATCAATCGGCTCTGCATCCAAATGACCCACGCTTGGGACAAGACCGACGGTCAGCAGCGGCGCAAGCGCACCTTGCGCCAGATGGACCGGCTGGTCGGAACCGTCCGTAGCCATGCGCAGCGGTACCGGGCGTTGCTGGATGCGCAGTGGGAACGAACCGAGTGGACCCGCCCTCAAGCCGAGCAGGTCCTAGGCCGGATGGACCAAGTCCTCAAGCAGTTGCCCCAGGCTCGCCGACAAGCCCGCCAGCGGATTCTGGAGGGCAAGCCCGTGGCCAACGAGGAGAAGATCCTCAGCCTCTATGAACCGGACCTGCACGTGATCGTGCGGCGCAAGGCAGGGGTGCGTATTTCGGAGTTATTCGGACAGTGAATTCGGGATTGATTTCGGACACCGATTTCGGTCGAAATCGGACAGGCGTTTCGGCGGGAATTCGGACAGTTTTGGCGAGGTCCGAAAGGGTGTCCGAAATGGTCCGAAACGGCCACGGAGGAGTGGAGTGGCGCTGGATAAACTGCCAGAAGGGTGGCGCCTCACAACGAGGCGACACCAATGGCACGAAAACCAAAATCCATGCGTCAAATCAAGGAAATCCTCCGACTCAAACATGAACACCATCTGTCGGTGCGCGAGATTGGCCGCAGTTGCGGTTTGCCCTCCAGCACCGTCAGCGATTACCTCCTGCGGGCCCAAGCGCGCAAAAGCGGGATCGACCAGACCCTCCTCGTAAGCCTGTCGCACCTCCGCCAGAAGCTCGGGGGCAGGCAGGTCGGCCACGGCGCAAACCAACCCGTTCCACGCATGCGAGTAGACCCGCTTCAGCTTTCCGTGGAACAGCCTCCGGTAATACCCGACGACGCACAGGCTGTGGATCGCCGTGGCGTGCCGGCCCCAGCCGGGATCCCCGACACATCCAGAAGGGGGCGCTGGACAGGGTCCGGCACCTCAACACAAAGCCAGCGGCCGACGGGGAACTCGAACTAGGCGCGTGCTTCCTCCGGGTCGGCGAACCCAGCTTCTGTGAGCAACTCCTGCGCGAAGGCGACTGGCTCGGAAAAGAGACGGTGGTAATCTTCTTGGTCAGCGGCGCTGTGGGGTTTCGGATGGGCTTTCAGCCATGCTTCCCGCTCCGCCTTGAGCGCCGTCAGTTTCTCGGCGGGTAAGGCATCGGCTAGTCGGAACGCGACGAAGTAGGTGACACTTGGCTGTCGCCAGTGAGGCAAGTTGCGCTCAGAGACCTCGATGGGTTCGTAGGGATTGAAATAGACCGTTTGCTGAAGAACTTGCGCGAAAGTGGCGCAAGCCTCCGGCTTGCCTGCAACCGGGACGATTGCACCACCTTGAGCAATCATGCACCGGAGCCAGATCGCCGGGCCGGTCTTGCAGTTGGCGGCATACGGCCCCAGCGTGAGCAAGTGCGGCAACCGCGCGCCATACCGGCAGCACCGGCTCCCACTGCCGCTCTTTGTCCGGCCACAGGATCACCGCAGGCGCAACCTGGTCGTCCCGGTTGTATTCACCGGCCCGGCTGAGCGATTGGATGAGCGCCTCAAGAACGGTCATGGGAAGGGAATGGCCGCGAAAAGGCACAAAAGACACAACAAGGAATTCTCCTGGATTCTCTTTGCGCCTTCTTGCGCCTCTTTGTGGCTAATCAACATGATGTTCATTGCAGCGCCTCCCGGACCCGGCTCAGTTCCGCCAGCGACACACACTCGATGTTCTCGTCCATCGGGTAGCCGGTCTTGCCCGGATAAACCACCCACAGCCGCTCCAGCTTCAAATCCGCCATCGCGATCCGCATGGACTTTGTGATCGTCGGCGCGTCCTGGTACTTGATCTCGAAGCCCCAGCGCTTGCCCTTCGCCAGCACCATCAAATCCAGCTCGGCCCGGCTGTGCGTCGCCCAGAAGTAGGCGTTCCGCTCCCCGGCCCACGCCAGGATTTGCCCGATGACGAATCCCTCCCACGACGCGCCCAGTTTGGGATGCCCCTGCAACGCGGCCAAATCCGGGATGCTTAGCAAGGCGTGCAGCAAGCCCGAATCGCGCACATAGACTTTGGGCGACTTCACCACGCGCTTGCCCAGATTCTCGAACCACGCCGGCAGTTGCCGCAGCACATACGCTCCGCTCAAGGAATCCAGATACCGCCGGGCGGTGTGGTGGCTCACGCCGAGCGAAGCGCCGATCTCCGATCCGTTCCAGATGCCGCCGTGATAATGCGCCAGCATCGTCCAAAACCGGTGCAGCGTGGCCGCAGGCACCTGGATGCCCAGCATCGGAATGTCCCGTTGCAGGAACGTCTGAATGAAATCTTCCCGCCACTTGAGGCTCAACGGCTCGCTGGCCGCCAGAAACGAATTGGGGAATCCTCCGCGCACCCAGAGATCGGTCTGCCGCTCGATCCCGGTCTCGGCCAGGGTGAAACCGCTCATGTCCACGAAATGCACCCGGCCCGCCAGCGTCTCCGAAGAATGCTTCATCAAGTCGGGCGACGCGCTCCCCAGCAAAAGGAAGCGACACGGAAGCGGCTTCCGATCCGCCAACACCCGCAAGAGCGGCAGCAAGTCAGGCCGCTGCTGAATCTCATCCAGCACCACCAGTCCACGCGCCGCTTCCAGCACCGTTTGCGGATGCGCCAAACGCGCCAGGTCTCGCGGACTCTCCAAATCGTAGTAGCTCCCGGCCTGCCTCTGGCCCAGCATCTGGGCCAACGTCGTCTTCCCACACTGACGCGGCCCCAGAATCAGGGTGACCGGACTGTGCTCCAGCCCGGCGTTCACTCTCTCAACCAGCTCAGGACGAGGTATCATCGTTATCTGTGAAATTTGGACATACCACTTCCAAAAAGCAAGAACGCAGCTTAAAGCCCTGTTTTCATTGGCGATTCATTGCCACAAAAAGGCACAAAACACGCAAAAACGCGACCGGATCGCAGACTTCAGTCCGCTCCGCCGCCGGGCAAGAGCCTCGTGGGGAGGGGTTCCCCTGTTTGACGCCGTAAAGGGAGGGCCGGGCGAGGGTGATGCGCCGCTGGGCGCGGTCGATGGCCTTAACCTTGATGATCTCTGCCAGATCACCGGGGCACTGGCTGTGCCGGAGTCCTCAGGGCCAAGCACCAGACTCGCGTCGAGGCGATAGGTGCCGCCGTGAACCACGATGGTCACGGGTTCCTCATGCGACCCGCCGGCCCTGAGGCTAGCACATCTGTTGAACCTGGAGCGGGGATCAGCTCAGGCGTCCCCGGCAGGAGTTAGGCCAGCAGTTGGCTCTCAAGCCACCGGCGATTGCGCACGGCGGAGGCGAACGGGTTGCGGTCCTCGGGTTCGTCTTCCCACGAATACCAACCGGTGTAGCCGATGTCGCGGAGCGCCTGGAGACAGCCGACGACGTCGGCGACGCCCTCACCCAACCCCGAAGGTGGAATTCCGTGACCTGTTCGCGCAGCAACCGGTAAAGGGCAGGATCGGTACGCGTTAAGGCCGGCGGGACGTCTGGTCTGACATACTCCACCAGGGCCACCAATTCACCCCACCTCTGCTGTTTCATGGACACAGGGATTTGCTCCTGATGCGTCAGCAGGTAGCGCGCCGTCAGTTCTTCTTGGCGAGCGTTCAAAGTCAAAATGAGCCTCCCCCGAAAAGTATAAGTGGACTGTAACCACTGCCCTGTGGTACACGTCTTCCCTATTCGATGCGAACCTGCATGAACATATTAGCCGCCCAACGACTGGCGATGGTCGTCAGAGAGACGACACATCGTGATTGGTCGAGCGGTTATGCGTTCCGCCTTAGTTGCGATCAAGGCCTGGGACATAACCCCCGGCCGAATCGTCGAAGGTGAGCAGGCGTAGAGCGTCCCGAGAGGACAACGATTTCCAGCCCTGCTTACCGATGGTGAGCGGGGCTTTTTGTCTGTGCTTATGCACCAGTGAAACCGAAACCAATGAGCGAAAGGACCGACATGGTTCGCGAGCTAAGACGCGACATCTAGCTGATGTCCGAGACGCCAACACGGATTGCGACATGGGAGAGCCGAGGTTCTCCGGCGGTGGGGTGCACCCGCCGGTCGCCATCCAGCGCGTCGCGCGAGTGTGGCCTGGATTTGCAGCCAAAGGGCTTCGCAGGAGGTGTGCCCGTAAACACCGAAACAACCGCCGTGAAACCGCGGGTTGGGATCGAGTAGATCACCAAGAGGTGTTTGATCTTTGTTGAAATGGCGCGGGCCGTGAGTGCGGACAACGTGCTCCCGGCCCCTTTCAGTTTCCGCGGCTGTGGTTTAGCAGCAGAAGGTCTTCTTGCCAGAGAGAAGGTCCGGCTGCGACCCCCACCCCCGCAACCAATGTCAGGGAAGTGATCCGGTTGCCCGGCTGTAACCCGGGTGTCGCAAAAGGAACCGGAAGCGACGACTGGAGCGTTACCAGCACTTCCCACCAATTGGACCCGTAGCTCAAGTCAGCGGAGCAACCCGTTGTCTGCGGGAAGGCTGTGGGTGCAAGTCCCATCGGGTCCGCCAATCCCCGGCGGGATTCAGCGAACGACTCCAGCCTGAGCAGCCAATTCACGGAAGGCAGGCAGATACAAGCTGGCTGCACCCGTCTCGAAAACGGGACCGGCAGCGCCGGGGTGGGAGCGTTACCCACGCCTTCCGCCATTCTGAACCTCCAACGAAAGGAACCCTATGCTTAAGTCCGTCATCCGACTCCAAAGTCAGTTACTCGTCCGAAGGGCGTTCAAGCCGAGCGCCAAGTTCAAACCCGGACGGCGCGGTCTGGCGGTCAAGTTCCGCCCAAGCCGCGTCGGTCCAATCCGTATCCAGTATGAAACTTGAACACATTGAATCGAAGTTCGCCGCCATGGGCGCACGCCTAAAGGTGCGCGCAATCCCCTCGCGTTGGCAGCAGGGGGAGCGGCATTGGTCGAGTCCGGAGGATTACGCCATCGACATCCAACGCGATCGTCACGGCGCGTTCTTTGAACTCCGCCTCCCCACCCATCTGGCCGAGGTCGTGGACTTCTCCGTCCTTAACGCCAAGCCGGAGCGGCAACATCTGCTCCTGCTGGCCCGCAAGCTCACCGCCAAGCCGCAGACGGACCGTTTCCTCTGCGGTCATGACGAACGGCATTGGTTCGTCGCCGCGGTGCCCGGTCGCGTGTCGAGCGTGGCCGCCGCGATGGAATCGCTTAAGCCAGCCGAAGTGCAGGTGGCCCAGGCCCGTGCGGGCTTGGACAACCGCCAGCGCAATCGCCGGCGTAACGCCGCGTTCCGTCGCCAGGGCGAGTGGTTCTTCGTTCCGGCCCCCGACCTGGTCGTTGACCCGGTTCGGGTGCTGCACAACGAACCCATCCGTCGCGGTCGGGGCAAGCCGCACCTGGTGCAGGAGCTGTCCCGTGTGGGCGGCACCAAGGTGTATGTCTGCCGGGAGTTCCCCAACGGTTTGACCGAGGAGGAATACCAGCATTACGTGCGCGAGCGACCCGAGCGTGCCCGCATGGGGTGGCGAGTGATGGTGCGTGACGCGGGTGTGTATGCCCGCGGCACGGTGCGTCACAGCGACCATGCGACCATCACGTTGCCCTTCTGGCACCGGGTCTTGATGAACACCGAGACCCAGAGCCGCACGATGGCCAACGTGGCGTTCCTCGATTAGATCCAATCATCGGGAGGCGTTGACAGGAGTGCAGAGTGGAGAATGCAGGATGATGAGCGCGGTTCTGTTTCCTCATTCTTCACTTTGCACTTTCCACTCTGCACTTCGCTGGGCGCCTCCCGATCCACTCTCCCGTCCCGTAGCTCAAGAGCAGAGCGTCCGCCCGATAAGCGGAAGACGCCGGAGCATTACCGGCTGGGACGACCAGTCGTTCCACTGGATGGTGTAGGCAGTCTGCACGCCTGGCTGAAGCCCAGGAGGTGTCGGCGCGATTCCGACTCCAGTGGCCATCTTTAGGGGGGAGAAGTCAGATTGAAGAATAGTGGAGAGGGCCCGCTGCCTGTGCGCGGCGAGCGCGCCTCTGCCTTCTGGTTCTGCCCTCTTACCTTTCCGCTCCCGTAGCCCAACGCAAAGCCGGCAGGCCCATAACGGTCCGCGGGCGGGCGATCGAGGTCCGTTTGGGCGGAGCTCCCGTGAAGTTCGCCGCATGGGGCAAGCCGCCGCGTTTCCCGATCCCTTAGACCGTGCCAACGCAGCGGTGGCCGGCCCCGGCGCCGATCCGCGGGGGCAAGGCATTCCCAACCTAGTGCGCTACGCGCTGGGTCTGGCGCTCACCGACCATCCCGGCACCCGCGTCCCGCAGTATGCAGTCACGCCGTCCCGCCCCGCGATCCGATTCCCCTTTGACGCCGGCCGCAACGATCTGGTGTACCAGGTCGAGACCACCGCGAGTGTCACGGATTGGGGCGCGGGCGTTGTCCTGTTCGATTCGCGCACCGATCTTCCTCCGGCCACCGACCAGGGCTGGGTCACCATCGTCGAGCCCGCCCCAGGACGCGCAGTCCTGCCGCATCGATGCCCGGACTGATCATCGCACCGCGAAGCCAGCCTGAAAGAGAATCTGGCCACGCGGTAGCACCGCCGCATCGGCAGCCAGGGCGGGAGGCCCTCCCACGGCAACCCAGCCCATCAAGACTCCTAGCCCAAACCTCCGCCGACGGTGCTTGATGTCCCTTTTCATCGCACTGCAGGCGCCACCAAGGGCAGGTCGAGCCACGCCAGCCCGATATCGCGGTTCATGTGGCTCTTCACCCCAGCCTGCCCGCGTTGTGCTGAGACGTTTTCATCTGCTTTGCCAGGCGTTGACCTTTCTGTGCGAAATCGGTCTGGAGATTAGCTGTCCGTGGACGCTGGATCAAAGCCCTTTCCCGTCGGCTTTGAGGCCATGAGCCTGCCGCACGACATCCTCACGCTTCGAGCCCGCTGCTACCAGCAGACGCCATGCAGGATCCTGGACCTTCGTTTTTTTTGACTCTGGCCAGGGCTCCTTCGCTCCCTGCCGACTTGATCGGCAGATCGACACTACTATGAGCCCATCCGACGCCGCGATTTGGCCCCGCCGGCGGTTATGGCTTCCCGCCAGGGGTTGTCCGGCCTTGCGGGCCAGGACTCCAAACCGTGCCTGCCAAGTTCCTGATGGTTCTTTCCGCGCGCGCTGTCTCCTTCCACCCCGGGGAGTCCGATTGGTGCTCCGGATCGATTCCTTCCCAACCGATGCTGGCTTCACCTCATTCGGCAGGCTGGCCACTCCCACTTTGCGTAACGAGGCCGAACCGAGTTCGCGGGACGCTACGGCTCGCGCGTTGACCTTCCCCAGCTTCAACGGACAGGATCACTCCCGCCCGCTTAAGGGTCGGCTACGTGACTCTCGATCATTTATCACGGCTAACACGTTTCAGTTAACAAGAACCACCAAGCTTGCTTGGCGCTTTCCGGATAAACGCGAATGCGATTGGCAAGCGTCAGGCGGACCTCCCCTCTGGTGCTCCGATTAGCGTCCATTGGCAGTTTGCCACCTTCCAAGTCCTCAGGCCCACCAGTCCGTTTTCACTCACGGCTGACCTCGGGGCAGGACGGACCGGAAGCCGAGGTGGGAGAAGCCGTTGGGTGGATAAAAGGACCAGCGGAAGGCCACCTGGCAGCGCCTGGCTTCGTCGTTGAAACTGCCGCCGCGCGCCAGGCGGTACGAGTTGTGCCCGGGCGGACCTCGGGGATCAGACCGCGTGGGATAGCCATAGTAGCCCATCGCATACTTGTCCCAGCACCATTCCCACACATTCCCGGCCATGTCGTACAATCCGTACCCGTTGGGCGCGAAGTACCCGACGGGACTGGTGTACGGCCAGCCACCGAGAGTAAAGGCCGGGTGGTATTGACGCGTGGGACTGACGTCGTAGCTGTATGAGCTGGAACTGTAGTAGTTTGCCTGGCTGTGGGTGATCATGTCCGTATCCGACCACGGAAACCGCCGCCCGCTGGCCCCGCCCCACGCCGCCTTCTCCCACTCCGCCTCCGTCGGCAACCGATACCCCGCATTCCACCTCACCCAGTCATTCTGCAGGACCACTCGCCCGGTGCGGTAAACCGTCGTCTGTGCCGCACTGGTGTAGTACGCCGGCACACACCCCGCCTTCTCGCTCCGCGCATTGCACCACCTCACCACGTCGTACCAGTTGACCGTGTGCACGGGATGCTCTGGCGCTTTGCCTGCACCGGGATAGTCGAAACCATATCCGTGCCCGATCGCCCACTGATACACCTCGTCCCACAACGCCTTGGTCACCTCCGTCCGGTCCATGTAGAAAGCACTCACGTACACCGTGTGCACCGGCTCGTAACTCGCGCCCTCGCCGGACGAGTCGCCCATCTGGAATGAGCCGGCGGGGATCAGGACCATGCCCGGTGGTTCTGGGGGTGGTTCCTGGATGCGGAAGAAGGCGGTGGCACCTTCGATAGGCAACGCCGTCGTCAGTGTCCGGCCTGGGGCCGTCCGCACGAAGACCACCTCCCAGTTCCCATGCAACAGTCCACTGCGTAGCACGGCGTAAGTCTTGCCTGCTTCGGTGGGCCAGGCGATCACGACGTCTCCCTCTTGCTGCGCGATCGAGCAGCGCAAAGGTTCGGGTGCTGCCAGCAGCGCAACGGTTGCCAGCAATAAACCCACCAGACACAGCCCGGTCCCCGAGCGGCCAAAACCGCGCAGACGACAATGTCCAGAGACCAGTTTCATGCCGTCGCTTGTATCATGCATGGCCACTCCAGCAAGCCGATTCGCAGGCGGTGAAGCCAGACCATTACTCTGGCAGCCGAACTTGCTGTTCAAAGGCGGGACCTTGTGGGACACACAGACGTTCCGGCACCCGCGATGGCGGACCCGAACGCGCTTGATTCAACCAGCCCGATTCAGGCAGCTCGACGTGCACGCCCTGCTCGCGAGCCGCGAAGAGCCGTATGCGCGGGTTCGGCAGGTGATCGCGGGACTCAAGCCGCACCAGGGTGTGGCTGTTGACGCGCGGCTTTTGCCTCGTAAAGGCTGGGCGGCGCTGATCAAGCAGGTGTTACGAAGCGGATCCGCTCTGCTGTCCCAGGTGTGGCTCAGAAATGAAGAAACCTTTATCGAACGCGCCAGACCGAGGTGATCGAGAAGATTCTGCGGCACTGCGGGTTGTGCTCCTAAGCCACCGCGGGGTCGAGGTCAAAGCCGCAAATGGGATGTAGTCATCCGGTCATCCGGCGTACCACGCCACCCCGACCACCGGCGAGACCAAGGGCGTATGGACGCGGCCCGCGGTCTACCACTTCGGTTTCTGATTCAGGGCAAACCAGCCTTGCAGCAGACGCTGGCGATCCGTCGGCTCAGTCGCTGGCCGTGTGTTGCCGCGATCAGACCCGTGCTCGACGCTCCAGCCGCTCCACTCGCGGAAGGCGTGGTAGCTCCAGTCCCAACCGTGAGGCAAGTCCACCACCACGTAGAGCCCGTTGTCCCGGCAGATCGGCAGCGCGGCATCGAGCTTCTTCAATTCTCCCTCCAACCAACTGTCATAGTCGTCCAGCGTTGACGGCTGACCAGGCCGCCCGTGCCGGATCAGTTGCCAGCGGATCAGGTTCGCGTTCCAATCCCGCCCCAGAACGCGCAGTCCTGCCGCATCGATGCCCGGACTGATCATCGCACCGCGAAGCCAGCCTGAAAGAGAATGTGGCCACGCGGTAGCCCCGCCGCATCAGCAGCCAGGGCGGGAGGCCCTCCCACGGCAACCCAACCCATCAAAAACATCGAGTGCAGAAGCCATTGCCTTTGTGGCCGCACCCGTCAGAGTATGCGCCAACCGAGCGTAGCAGATGAGTGCTAAGCGTCAGGTGTTCACTCCCGGATTTGGGCCGCTGGCGACCCTCTCGCTTTTGCTGCTCTGTCTCTCGGGTTCACCGCGGTTACCGGCAGCTCAGGCGCAGCGAGAACTGATCCGCGACGCGCGTTTCCAACACGGATTCCTGCTGCTCGAACCCAAACCCGGCCAACGCGTGGTCTACGGCGAGGCCTTGGACGTGGCAGCGCCAGCCAAGCCGGCCTGGGACCTCGCCCAGTGGTCCAGCAAGTTCCCCCTGGCAGCCTCGCGCTCCCCGCGGTCCGACGACGGGCTGCTGTCGTTCACGAACCTGGCGAAACGCGTGTGCGTCGGCCGGCCCGGCAGCCCCCAGGGGGACCTTGTCCTCGGCGTGAACGCACGCGCCGAGTATGGCAACCGCGCGCGCCAGACCCAGCAGGAGCCTTGGGTACACCTGCTCGTGCAACAGAGCCTCGCGGACCTGCCCTCTTTGGTCGAGCTTTCCTCCTGCCACTTTCATCTCCAGGCGCGACTCACGCGCTCGGAGCTCTTCCGCACCGACGACTACACGCCCTCGAGGCACGCCGCCCAGTTTCTCGTCTTCCTGACGGTTGCCAATCGCAATCGGACTTCGCCTGGCTACGGCCAATACTACTGGTTCGGTATTCCGATTTACGACGACCGCAACCGCATGGTCCCGAGCTACCAAGCTCAGGATTTCGGCGACACGAAGATGTTCATCTACACACTGGCTTCGGACGCGTTCGCCCAGGAAAGCACGCACGGGGGACAATGGGTCACGTTCGCACGAGACCTCTTGCCGCTCCTGTGGCAGGGTTTGGAAGCAGGTTCGCGCGCCGGCTTCATGCAAGGTTCGCGCGACGCGACGGACTATTGTCTGAGCGGGATTGTCATCGGCTGGGAAGTGCCAGGCGTTTTCGACGTTGAAGTCCAACTGCGCAGTTTGAGCCTGAAGGCGGCCTGGACATCGGTTCGTACGGTGTCTGGGGCGAATGGCACACGAAACACCCCGCCTCCCTGGCCGTGCGCAAACAGATTGTAGATCTCTACCTCGGCGCGTTCCGCCAAACCCCGCTGGTCTTCATGAGAACGCCGGGCGGTATCCACTGAGCAGGGTCATGGTCGATTGAATGGGCCGGGAGCCTTTGCCGGTCACGGACTATAGCAAGAGCATCATCGAGATCAGATTGCGTCGTAGAGCAGTGACCTGGACCCAAGGCATCCTGTTACCGCTGCTAGGAATCGGCGCGCTTGTCCCTTGCCCGGCAGCGGCGAGGGAGATTGTGTTCGCTGGCCACACTTGGACGGTCAGGTCGGGCCAAGGCGGACCGGGACCCAACGCCTGGGACCAGAATAACGTCTGGCTCGACGCGGCTACCAACCTGCATCTGAAGATCGCTCGACGGGAGGGCAAGTGGTCTTGCGCCGAGGTGACCCTGCAAAAACGGTTGGGCTTCGGCCGATACCAGTTCCAAACCGTGGGCCGGGTCGATCATTTGGACGAAAACGTCGTGCTGGGGCTTTTCATCAAGTATGAGCCCTGACGACGAGGAGGTACCCAGGTGAGGCGGTCTCCCCAGGGGCAGGGCAGACGAGGAAACCTCGAACTCGACGCCGTGAAGCCGGGGGATTTCCCGAAGGCTCCCACGAAGGGCAAAACCAAGGTCCGCTATGGCTACTTCGTGCTGCTTCGGGAAGGCTCCGGACCGGCGAAAAAGGCCGCCGCGAGTTGGTTTCCTACGTCTGGGGCAGCGATCTCTCGGGCGGCCTGACCGGCGCGGGCGGTGTGGGAGGCCTGCTCTGGCTGAACAACTATCAGACCAGCTACGGCGGCCAACCCATGCCCACCGGCGTCTATTTCGTGGGCTATGACTGTCAACGGCAACATTGCGGCCCTGGTGAACGCTGCGGACGGCAGCACCAGCGCGCGGTACGAGTACGGCCCATTTGCGGAGCCCGTGCGGGTAACGGGCTCCCTGGCCAAGGCGAACCCGTTCCGCTTCTCGACCAAGTGGACCGACAACGAGGCCGGGCCGTTATACTACGGATACCGGTACTACAATCCGACGACGGGCAGGTGGCTGAGCCGCGATCCGATTGAAGAGGAAGGCGGGCGCTCTCTTTACGCTTTCGGCGTCGGAAACGCGCTTTCACACACCAAGGACAATCTGGACTACCGGGTCAAGCGGCGCCGGATCAAGAAGCGTCAAGGCAACATTCTGCGCGATGATGAGATTGTGTTGCGCGGCCCCAAATCCAAGCGGGACTACCCGGGAGTGTTGCGTCGTGTGGTGGCGTTGGTGGCGACGCCTCGGCTCAAGAACAAGCCGCCTGCAAGGAAGTGCGCAAGAAACATCGCTTGAGTCTGGTCGCCTTGGACCAGTTGGGCTTCTGTCGCCAGCATCTGGACCGCCAACCCGACGGTCACCAGCGCTGGCTCATTGATGTCGTCGATGGCAGTTACTCCAACCGCACCTTCTTCGGTGGCCTACCCGAGCGCACCGACGTGGTGGCCCGCGTGCGCAAGGACGCCAAGTTCCGCGCCTTCCTGCCCCCCGAACAGCGGGCCGGGGCGCGCAAGTACAGCCCGGTTTTGCCCACCCCCCAGGAGTACCTCCGGCACCCCAACCTGCCCTGCCAAAGCGCCGAGCTCTTTGTTGCCGCCCAACTCCGTAGCCTCAAGTACAAGCAAGTGCCTTTAGTCTGCTGGCCCAAGGTGAGCCAAGCTCGGCCCTTGCGCCTGATCCTCATCAGCCCGGCCGGTTACCGCTTGCGAAAAGGCCGCAAACTGCTCTATCGGGAGCCGGCCTTCCTCATCACCACCAACCTGAGCACCCCGGCGGCCGAACTGATCGCCGCCTATCTGGCCCGTTGGGAGGTCGAGGTCAACTTCCGCGACGAGAAGACTCTCTTGGGCGTGGGCCAAGCCCAGGTGCGCAACCCCCAGGCGGTGGCCCGGGCGCCGGCCTTCCTGGTTGCGGCCTACGCCATGTTGCTGTGGAGCAACATTCGGGTCTTTGGCGACCGGCGCACCGACGCCTTTGCGCGGCTGCCGGCCTGGCGGCGGATCCAACCTGCGCGCCCCTCGACCCGTGATCTGATTCGTTTGCTCCAGCAAGAGGCAGCCGGACGGGACCTAAATCAGATGCGAAATTGAAAATTGACTGATCTGGCTATGCAGTTTACTCTTGTGGTAGGTGACGACGGGCAAAGCGCGGAGGCGGCATGCCGCGCCGTGAATAGGCCGCCTGAGCGCCAACCGGGCCGCAACCATGCCGCTGGGCCCGCCGTCACATGGCGACGCGATGCCCACGGGCCGGGGATTGCGCGTACAAGAGTCAACTGCATAGCCAGATTGACTGAATACCTTCCGAAAATGCAAAACCGCCCCATCTGACTCTTGCCAAACTCCAGACGCGGGCGTCTCGCCCGCTACCTCGCGGCCAACATAGCCGCGCTCCCTTTCCCCAACGGAGAGCGGGCGTCTCGCCCGCTACCTCGCGGCCAACATAGCCGCGCTCCCTTTCCCCAACGGAGAGCGGGCGTCTCGCCCGCTACCTCGCGGCCAAGATGGCCGCGCTCCCTCTCCCCGACGGAGAGCGGGCGTCTCGCCCGCTACCTCGCGGCCAAGATGGCCGCGCTCCCTCTCCCCAACGGAGAGCGGGCGTCTCACCCGCTACCTCGCGGCCAAGATGGCCGCGCTCAGGATTCTGGGTACTAGGACAATCTTGCCGAAACCCCTTGACAAGCTTCTGGCCCAGGCCATTCTTCCGCGCGCTTGCAACCCATAACCAGCCTTGGCTCAGTCGAGCTTCCATCCCATATGGCCGGGAGGAGGTTTTTTGTGGGAGCAGGCAATTCTTGCGGTCGAACGGCACCCTCTGCCGGCCGGCCTCGGAACCACCATCAACCCAACGCTCACTCGAGCGCAACCCAACCATGAAGTCCCTAACACCCCAACCCGTCCGTATCCCGCCAGGCGCGCTAACGCTTGGCATCGGCGTCCCTCGCACCGTCCCGAGGCGAACGTCGCCACGTGCCCCATCCAGCGCGCGGATCAGTCTAGGCCTGCTCGCGGTCGGGCTAGCCGTCGCCGGCCGCGCGGCGACCTTCAACGCCGACTTCAATACGGGCATCCCGATTGGCGTGAACTTATTCGGTACCGCCCTCAACTACGATCACTCGACGGGCGGCGTCAATAACACCGGCGTCCTCAAACTCACCGACACCACCGGCAGTCAGCAGGGCGGCGCAATCATCGACGACTTCGATTTCGGCGCCACCATCGGCGGCTTCGAGGTCACCTTCGACCTCTACATCGGCAGTGGCAGCGCTGCCGACGGCATGTCGTTCTTCTTCGGCGACTTCGCCGACGGCGCCTACAGCGAGGAAGGCCCGGGCAGCATCGGCGGCTTGACCGTCAACTTCGACGTTTACAACAACGGCGGCACCCCGGCCGAAGCCCCCGCCATCGACCTGAAGTGGAACAACGCCATTCAGATCCACCGGCTGGTGGGCGCCGCCTCGACCACCACCGGCGCGCAACCCATCGGCAGCGCCAACACCATCCGCACCCAAACCGCCGCCGGCGGCGCACCCGTCTACTGGCCAGTGAAGATCCGGGTGGACACCGACGGCACCCTTGACCTGGTGTACAACAGCGTCGTGGTCTACACGAACGTCCCGATCTTCCGCGCCATCACCGAGTTCACCCGCAGCCCCTCGGGCTCGGCCCGGTTCGGCTTCGGCGCGCGCACCGGCGGCTCGACCGACAACCACTGGGTCGACAACCTCAAGATCACCACCTTCCCGCTCGACACCAGATCTGGCCAGCCCCACATGGTGGCCTGTTTGCCGTTGGCAATGTTGAACCAAACGACGGGCGGCCCGGGCAGCGCGGTGGGCGGCGTCTCGATTGACCTGCAAGACTGGGATTACTCGGTCCAGCCCGGCTCGGTCACCCTAACCGTCAACGGCGCCACCGTCACACCCTCACTCGTCAAGGCGGGGAACATCTCCCGCATCACCTACCGCGGCCCCACAGGCTTTCTGTCGGCCGGCGTCAATACCATCGTCGTGGGCTACAGCACCACCAGCTCGCCCGCCTTCGCCAACACCTTCACCTATACCGCCCTGGTCGGCACCGCCTCGGCCATCGACCCCATTTATCGGCTCGCCTCGGCAGATACCACCAAGCCGGGCTTCAAAGCCAAGGTCTACCAGATCGATGTCAACCGGAACCCGGCCACTGGCCAGTTCCTCAATGCCGAACGCCAGATCGCCGGCGGCTATATCGATCCGCTGATCGGCCAACCCTACCCGAACACCGCCATGACCGACTGGATGGATTCCCTCGGGACCATTATTGGAACCGCCGATGCCCAAGGCTACTTCACCGTGCCGGGCGTGGTGAACTGGAACCAGGACGCACCCACGGCCATCGGCAACTTCTCCGTAAACAGTACCCCGCCCTTCGAGGACCAACCGGTCCCCGGCATCACCGGCAACTTCAGTCAGAACACCACCGACCGTTACGTCTTCTCGATCGAGACCATCCTCGAACTCAAGGCCGGCGGCTACCGCTTCGGCGTCAATAGCGACGACGGCTTCCGCTTGTCCATCGGTCGCGGGCCCGGCGACGTCGTCGGCGCCCAACTCGGCACCGCCGGCGACCGCGCCTCGGCAGATACCATCATGGATGTGGTCATTCCCGCGGATGGTTTCTATCCGTTCCGCCTAATGTGGTTCGAGACGGGCGGCGGCTCGAACTGTGAGTTCTTCTTCCTAGATGAGACCGGGGTGCGGCGGTTGATCAACGATGCTACGGCCCCAACGCCCATCATGGCCTACCGCGAGAGCGTCAATACCCCGCCCTACATCTCCCGCGCCCTGCCTGCGGTGGCCTACAACTGGACCTATGCCGACCAAGACCTGGTCCTGGACGTTACTGACGGCGGCTCGCCCCTGAACGCCGGCTCAGCCGTCCTTACCCTCAACGGCGTGACCCAAACCATCGCCGCCACCAAGACCGGCCGGGTCACCACTCTCCGGCGCGCAAGTTCGGTCGCGAACCTGCTCCCGTCCGGAACCGTCAGCGCCGTCCTGACCTACACCTACAACGACCTCAGCGACGGCGGCACCGTCAAGACCGTCAGCAACAGTTGGGCCTTTAACGTGCCGCCCTACACCCGACCAATCCCGCTAGCTAACCGCGTCCAGGCGGGGCAAGTCACCGGCGCCGGGTTCAAAGTCCGCACCCACCAGCTCGACCGGTCCGGTGACGCCAACCAAGGCAACGGCGGCCGTTACACCGGCCAGAACGGCGGCGGCAACAACATGCCGCGGGCAGAAATCCAACTCACCGACGGCTACATCAGCCGGGCCACCGGCCTGCCTTATCCGAACCGCGCTGCCGCAGGGCCAAACCCGGACGGCACCTACGACATCTTCGAGGTCCTCAACTTCAACCACTCGACCACCGCGGGCGCGGGTGGTGTCGCCGCCAATGCGGGCATTTTCAACCTCGACACGCAGATTCCAGGCGTGCCAGGCACCGGGACTTCCAATTCGGGCTTAGACAACGTCGCTTGCGAGTTCACCACCTACCTCGACCTCAAGGCCGGCGCTCATATCCTGGCTGTGAACGTGGACGATGGCTGGACCTGCATCTCGGCGCCTAACGTGAAGGACACCTTGGGTACCCTGCTCGGCTGGCGCAACGCCCCGGGCGGACAGAACGGTAACCCCGCCCATTACCCCAATGCGGTCTTCAACATCATCGTCCTCGAAGACGGCATCTATCCGATCCGCATCTTGTTCTGGCAAGGCGGCGGCGGCATCAACCTCGAGTTCTTCAGCCTCGATCGTCAGACCGGCACGCAGATCCTGGTCAACGATCCTTTCGGCGCTTACCCGTCTGTGGTCGGTAACAGCGGCCAGTTGAACTCCCCCATCACCGCTTACAGCGCCTACAGCGGCTCCACCCGACCGTGGGTCAAGTTCTCTGTTTACCCCATGCCCACCCACGCCACCCTGTGGCAGAATACCATCCAACAGACTGGCCCGGGCCCAATCCGCATCACCGTGCCCGGAGGCAACCCAGCCGACCTCGCCAACGACGAACCGCGGTTCGACCAGGCCCTGGTCAACCTGCCCTTCGGTGAAGCTGTCGGCGCCATCGTCGCCGACCTCGGCAGCGGCTCCGTCGGCATGGTGCTCAACGGTGAATCCGTGACGCCCACCGTCACCACCGTCCTGAACTCGACCGACAAACTCGTCGTCTACACCCCGAACCCGCCGTTGCCTTCCGGCTCCACCAACACCGCCGGCCTGGTCTACGCCGGCACCACCAACTATTGGACCTTCCGCGTGTCCACCTACGTGGACGTCCCCGCCGGCGTCGCCCTGCCCTCGACCGAGGCCGACCTCGCCGCCGTCGGGTTCCGCGCCAAAGTCGTCCAATCCACCGCCGCTCGCCCGGGGGGTAACACCGTCGCGGCCGCCGAGGCGCAACTGACCGGCACACCCGCTAATGTCGTCGCCGACGGCCCTGGCCCCGACGGTTCCTACCTGGTCCCAGGCATCATCAACTGGAGCCACCGGCGCGTCCCGGGCCAGTCCGGTGCCGAGATCGGCAACTTCATCGACCTAGCCGGCATGGCCGGTGCACCGGGCTTCCCGGATCAACCCATCCCGGGCCTGCCGGGAACCGGCGCCACCAAGGACAACGCCACGGCCGAGATCTTCGCTTACCTCGACCTCCCGGCCGGGTACCAGAAGTTCGGCATCAACGGCGATGATGGCTGGAAAGTCCAAATCGGGCTGCCGGGCGAAACCACCGGCACCGTCCTCTTCAGTCGCGACCGCGGCGCGGGTGCGCGCGACATTCCGTTCGCGTTCATCACGCCCGAAGCGGGTCTCTATCCCATCCGCCTTCTCTGGTACCAGGGCGGCGGCGACGCGAACCTCGAGTTCTTCACCTACGGCGCCAACAACACCAAGATCCCGGTCAACGACCGAAACAACCCGAACGCCGTCAAGGCCTACTACGCCGTCAAGACCGTCGCGCCCCCCACGATCGCCATCGCCCAACAGCCCGATGGCAAGGTGCACGTCACCTTCACCGGCAAGCTGCAATCCAGCAGCTCGCTCAGTCCCGCCAGTTGGCAGGATGTGGCGGGTGCCACCAGCCCGCTGGACGTCACGGCAAATGACCCCGAGCGGTACTACCGCACGGTCAATCCGTAACCGAGCCGAGTTCAACCTGAGCACAGGGACCGGGCACTAGCCCGGTCCCTTTTTTCTCAGCCGGTCGGTTGGGTGTCCACGCTTTGGCGTGCGCCCCAATCATCGCCTAACCGGGGCTGACCCAAACCTCTCCCAAGCCGAGCCCGGATCAGGCAATGACCTCCACCGCGGCATGGGAGATGTCGTGATCCAGGGTTGCCAGCAGTCAAGCGCGGCCCTGCACTGCATGGTCCACACACCCCTCAGCGGGCGCGGCTCAACCCTTACTTCCAGATTCACGTTACCCCCGCCTCGAGCTACAGTCCGCCGCATGTACTCCTGGCGTCTCTTCCTCCTTCTCGTTGCAGCGATCGGTTCCCTGCGCGCCGCTGAGCCCGTACCCGCCGCCGCTCGACCGCCGCTGCGCCAACTGCGCCCCGCCACCGACCCCTCCCGCGCCATCCTCCGCATCCACACCCGCCAACGCGCCGCGCACCCCATCCCGCGCGCGATCACGGGCAAATTCGCCGAACACCTCGGCTTCAATATCTACAACGGCATGGACGCCCAAATCCTGCGCAACCCCACCTTCGCCGACTACCCGTTCTGGACCGGCCAAATGTCGCCCGACGGCTTGACCAAGTTCCACTGGGAAGACCAGCGCATTCACGAGGAACTGCGCCGGCTCGCCACCCGCTTCGGCTGGCCGGAAACCGAACTCGACGGCCTCGTCCAGGCGCACGGGGACGGATTGGCCAGCTTCTGGACCCGCGTCGGCCCGCGCGCGGCGGTGACGGTCAGCCCAGACACCGGCCCGCACGGCGGCCGCGCCCAACGCCTCCAAGCCAGCGCCGCCGGCCAAGGCCTCGCCCAATGGATCTGGCTGCCGCTCCACCGCCAGCGCACCTTCGAGTTCGAGATCTACGCCCGGTCACCCGACCTGTCATCGCTCCGCATCAGCCTCGCCCGAGGCGCCGACCGGCTCGTGTCCTGCGACGAAACGCTCGTCGCCGGCCTCAGCGAAACCTGGACGCGCCTGCAAGGCCGACTCACCGTGCCTGACTCGACCGATCCAACAGTTGCCTACCGCCTCGCTATCCTCGCCGACCGCCCCGGCCAGTTCGTCGTCCGCCACGCCTTCCTGCGCCCCATCGACCACGTGCGCGGGGCCGACCCCGACGTGATCTGCTTCCTGAAAGACTCCCATCTGCCGCTGCTCCGGTGGCCAGGCGGCAACTTCGTCAGCGCGTACCACTGGGAGGATGGGATCGGTCCGATCGAGCGGCGACCCACCCGCCCCAACTACGCCTGGGGCGGCGTCGAACCGAACACCTTCGGCACCGACGAGTTCATCGCCTTCTGCCGCGCCGTCGGCTGCGAACCGATGATCTGTGTCAACGCCGGCGATGGCACCGCCGCCGAAGCGGCTCGCTGGCTCGAGTACTGCAACGGCAGCACCGCCACCCCCATGGGTGAATTGCGCGCCGCTCACGGCCATCCCGACCCCTACGGCGTCCAACACTGGGAGATCGGTAACGAACTGTGGGGCCGTTGGCAGTTCCATTGGACCACCGCCGCCGGCTATGTGGACCGCTACCGCCAGTTCGCCCAAGCCCTCCGCCAAGTCGATCCCACCGTCACGCTCTATGCCTGCGGCGCACCCGTCCTGTGGGGCAAAGACTGGAACGACACCCTGATCGCCGGCGCCGGACCGCGGCTCGAGGTCACCACCGACCATCCCCTCATCGGTGGGACCGTTTCCCCGGCAACCGACCCAGTCGCCGTGCACCGCGATTTCATGGCCGTCCCCGAGGTCCTCGAGCAACGCTGGAGCGCCCTGCGCGATGACTTGGCCCGCTCTGGGATCGCCCAACCCCGCCTCGCCGTCACCGAACTCCAAACCTTCGCCCGCCTCAGCCGTGCCCCTGAGCCCAATGCGCCCGTCCGCCTGACCCGCGACAATCTGCCCGGCCAAGCCAGTCTCACCGAGGCCATCTACAACGTGCTCATCTACCACGCCTGCGTCCGCCTCGCCCCGTTCGTCACCATGGTCACGCACTCGGCCACCGTCAATCACGGGGGCGGCTTGCGTAAAGAACGCGAGCGCGTTTGGGCCAACCCCTGCCATTACGCCCAAGCCATGTTCGCCGCCCTGGCCGAGGCAACCCCCGTCGCTCTCGAAATCGAGTGCGCCCTCGAACAGGCCCCACGCGTGTTGCCCGACCTACGCAACGCCGTGCCTAACCTTAGTTTCGGCGCCTTGGATACCCTCGCCGCCGTTGCCCCCGACGGTGCCTTGCTCTTGTCCTTGGTCCATCGCGGTTCCACCGGCCCTATCCGGCTCAGCATCGAGTGCCGCGACTTCCCCGCCGCCGGCATGGCCACAGTCCGCACCCTGACCGCGGCGGTGCCTTGGGCGGCCAATACCCTCGAACACCCAGAGGCCGTGCTGCCGTCCGACTCGAGCCTCCCCGTCCACGCCGGCCAGTTGACCATCGACCTCGCCCCTTACACCGTCGCCCGCGTGCGGCTCCCCGCCCCGTGAACGCGCTCCGGCTCGCTCGATCTCGTCGATATTTCTCGCCCTTGCCACTGTCGGCCATTGTCCGCTTGCCTTTAGTTCGCCTCAGATCAACCATGCCCGCTATGAACATCCCCGATCCTAGCCCCACCACCCTCGCCTCCCATTCCGCCTGCTCACGCCGCGCCTTTCTGGCCGCTGGCTTGGGGGCCGCTGCCTTCGCCTACACCGCCCAGGCGCAGCGCGCCGACGCTCCCGCCCGCCGCGTCGTGGTCTGGTCCGAAGGCACCGCCCCGGTCGATAAGGTCTATCCCGACGACATCAACACCGTCATCGCCGCTGCCCTGCGAGAGTCCCTCCCGCGCTGGACGGTCGAGACCGCCAACCTCGCCAGCACCGAGCAAGGTTGCGCCCAGGACTCCCTCGACCGCTGCGACGTGCTCATCTGGTGGGGCCACAAGCGCCACGGCGACGTCAAAGACGAATATGTCGACCGCATCGTCAAGCGCGTGACCGAAGGTGGCATGGGCTTTGTCTCGCTCCATTCCTCCCACTTCGCCAAACCCAACAAACGCCTCATGGGCACGGCCTGCAGTTGGAGCGCCTACAAGAACGACGGCTGCAAACTCAAGATCGTCGTCAAAGACCCCCAGCACCCCATCGCGCGCGGCCTCGCCGATTTCACCCTCCCGCAGGTCGAGCGTTACAGCGAGCCGTACAAGGTCCCCACACCCGAAGCCGTTCCCCTCGAGGGCGTCTACATCTACCCCGACGGCAAGGAAGAACCCACCCGCGTCGGCTTGTGCTGGACCATCGGCCGGGGGCGCATGTTCTACTTCTCGCCCGGGCACGAAACCTACCGCGACTTCTACCTGCCCGAGGTGCAACGCATCATGGCCAACGCCGTCCGCTGGGCCGGCCCGCGCCGGCAACGAACCTCTTGAAAGCGTTCGACATTTGCGTACCGGAGCCCTCGACCTGGCTGCTGCTTGGGGTCGGCTTCGCCCTGCTCTGTTGCTTGCCAAGGAGTTGCCGGCAGCGCGGATACTAGCCAGACAGATGCAGTGCCCCGGATCATAGACTGCCGAGCTAAGTGACTTTCTTGTCGTCGTTGACATAGGCTCCAGGTCGAACAGTACTACTCGACGGGTTTTTAGTCATTGACAGAACCATTCTGCGCCAGGCGCTGGCACGGAACGGGTTCGAAGACCGATGAGGTGGCCAAACCCTGCGCGCCACAGCCCCCAGCAGCCGGCAGCCGGCACCAGGGAGCCAGTGAGTCCCCCACCGGTCGCCGTTCCACTGAGCGCTCAGCGTGTCGGCTGCGTCGGTTGGCCACTCTCCACTTGTACCCGGCCGAACCGGCTCTACACTGCGGCTTGCGATGAGCGACATGTACGAACTGGTTAACGCTCAGGACGCCGCCGACTACCTGGAAGAATTCAGCAGCCGCGCCATCAAAGCGGGTGAACTCTGCTTCCGGACCGGTCGGGTCCAACAGCTTCGGTGTGTCGAGCCCGGCCTCGAGTACGAGGCCATCGTGGTCGATGGCGAAGAACACTCTGTTCACCTCGAATGCCCCGGGAACGAGAGCTGGATCGGCTGGTGCTCATGTTCCTCGGACGACGGCGACGACTGCCCGCACCTGTATGCGGCCATGAAAGCGCTCCTGGCCGAGCACAACCTCTCGACCGTGCGCAGCCTGAGCACGGGCAAGAAGCCGGCCCTCCTTCGCCGCGGCGCCGCCGAGCGCACGCAGAACGGCTCGGCGGGCCACACCTCGTTAGCCGACACCGTCGCGCGGGGTTTGGGGCGCTCGCTCAAACCCCAAGAGCGCGTGTTCCTGCAACGGCTCAACGAGGTCTACACGCGCGTTTGCCAGACGCGCCTGCTCAACCAATGGGACTTGGACGAGCTGGGCCTCAACCTCGGGGGCTACGGCTGGAACACGCTGCAACTCTGGCCCGCTTTTCCCGAGACCGAACACGAGTTCTGGCTCTACGTGGCCCATGCCCTCGAGTCGCACGGCAAGCGCCTGCCGGAATTCATGAAGCCGGTTAGCGACCTCGGCCCGGTGCAGGAGAAGCTCCGGAAGTGGAACCGGAGCCGGTCGATCGAGCGCTGGACCGAGTCGCTGCAGGGCTTCAGGGCGGAGCGGCACCGGGCGGCCGCTGGCAGCGGGGCGTACGACCTGCGCTGGCGGCTCCTCGGCGAAAACCTCGAACTGGAATGGCGCCGGCCAGGCCGCGACGGTTTCGAGGCGGTCAAGCCTGCGCCCCTGCGCCAATTCCACTCCAGCTACCGCGATGGGTCTGTCGAATTGACGCCCGAGGCCGGCTTGCTCTGGCAGGTCGCCCTTGAACGCGGCTATAACGTCTCGCCCCACCCTCGGCTGAGCCTGGCCGACACCGCCGCGCTGCGCCTGGTCGGCCGATTGCTGCGACACCCGACGCTGCGCGAGCGGCTCATCGCGGCGAACGGCCTGCCCCTGGAACACGCCCACGAGTCGCTGGCCTGGGTCCTCACCCCCGCCGAGAACGATGACGACGATTACCGGCTGCGCTTGGTCAAAGCGGATGGGACACCGGCCCCGAGTCCGCTGTGGGTCTTGCCCGGCGAGCCGCCCCTCTACTTGAGCAGCAGCGCGGTTTACCACGGCCCCCCCGCCGCGGGTCTGCTGCTCGACGTCAGGCAAGAGAATCTGATTCCGGCCCCCGCCCTCGAGACGCAGCCGGGTGTCGAGCTGTTGCGGAGCTTGGGCCTCGATATGCCGCCCCGCGTGCAGGAGCGGGTCCGGCAAGTGCCCCTGCGCGTGGCCGTGCGCTGCGAGCTGCAGCCCACTTATCCGGGCAGCAAGACCGAGGTCTGCCAGTTCTACGTCTTGGCCGAGTCCGAAGACGGGGTCCACCGCGAGCAATGGAACGGGGAGTCCTGGATTGCCGTCGAGTCCGACACCCGGCGCAAGCGCAAAACCGCCCCAGCCCTGGTCTACTACGACCGCACCGATCTGGATCGCGTGCCGCGCGCCATGGAGCCGCTCGGGCTACGATGGGAAGCCTACTACGGGTACCTGAGCCTGCGCGTGACACGGCAGTTCCCAGAGACCTTTGCCGCCTGGCTCAAGACTGTCCCCCCCGAGATCCACCTCCACCTGGTCGGGGACCTGGCCACCCTGGCGCAGCAAGCCGTCGCCGGCAAAGTCCGCCTCGAAGCCACCGAGACCACCATCGATTGGTTCGACCTCAAAGTGGTGCTGGACGCCTCGGATACGACGCTCTCGCCGGAGGAGTTGAAGTTGTTGCTGGATGCCAAGGGCCGCTACGTTCGCCTGCCCGGCAAAGGCTGGCGCCGACTCCAATTCGACCTGTCCGAAGAGGAAGACGAACGCCTCGCCCGCCTGGGGCTGACCCCGCACGAGCTGACCTCCGAGCCGCAGCGCCTCCACGCCCTGCAACTGGCCGATGACGCCGCTAAGAAGTTCCTGCCCGAACTGCAAGCCGCCCAAATCCAACGACGCGCCAGCGAAATCCAGGCCCGCGTCACGCCCGCCCTGCCGGCCGGAGTGACGGCTAACCTCCGGCCCTACCAACTCGAGGGGTACCATTTCCTGGCATACCTCGCGGCGAACCGCTTCGGCGGGATCTTGGCCGACGACATGGGCTTGGGCAAAACGCTCCAGGCCCTGGCCTGGTTAGTCTGGCTGCGCACTCCCGCCACGCCCGCAGCCGGCGGCAACAACGGCGACCGCCCGAACCCTGGCTGCGACCCCGCCCACCCCGCCGCCGATCCCGCTGCCCGCACCGCGCCGGATGCGCCGTTGGCGCCGGTGTTGGTGGTCTGTCCCAAGTCCGTGATGGACAACTGGCGAGCCGAGGTGGCCCGGTTCACGCCCCAGTTGCGGGTCAAACTCTGGCCGGCGAGCGAGCTGAACGCGTTCCACGAGCACCTCGACCAGGCCGATCTGCACGTCGTCAACTACTCTCAACTCCGGTTGTTGGGCGAGAGCCTCGTCCCCATCCGGTGGCACGCGGTGATCCTGGACGAAGGCCAGTACATCAAGAATCCCGGATCCCAAACGGCGCAAGTGGCGCGCGCCCTGCGAGCGGAGAACCGCTTGGTCCTGTCCGGTACACCCATCGAAAACCGGCTCATGGACCTCTGGAGCCTGATGGCCTTCGTCATGCCAGGCGTCCTCGGCAGCCGCCAGCAGTTCGGCCGCCTCTACGACCGCAAAGACGATCCCTTCGCCCGCCGCCGCCTAGCCGCCCGCGTGCGCCCCTTCCTGCTGCGCCGGACCAAAGGGCAGGTGGCTAAAGACCTGCCTGACCGCATCGAGGAAGACCTGTACTGCGAGATCGAGGGCGAGCAGAAGCTGCTCTACCGGGCCGAACTGAAGCGTGCCCAGCAATTGTTGCTGGGGATCCAGACCCCGGAACAACTGGCGCAACAACAGTTCCACTTCCTGGCCTCGCTGATGCGGCTGCGCCAGATCTGCTGCCACCCAGCCCTTGCCAAGCCCGACTCGCGCGCCGAGAGCGCCAAGGTCGGCGCGTTGCTGGACCAACTGGGGCCGCTCATGGAAGAGGGGCACAAAGTCCTGGTGTTCTCCCAGTTCGTCGAACTGCTCAAGCTGCTCAAGCCCATGCTCGAGGAATTGGGTTGGCCCGTGTACTACTTGACCGGCGAAACCGAAAACCGCGGTGAACTGGTCCAACGCTTCCAAACCGCCCCCGGCTCCGGCGTGTTCCTCATCTCGCTCCGCGCCGGCGGGTTCGGCCTGAACCTCACCGCCGCCAGTTACGTCATCCTGTTCGATCCCTGGTGGAACCCCGCCGTCGAGAACCAGGCCATCGACCGCACTCACCGCATCGGACAAGTCAATAAAGTCCTCGCCTATCGCCTCCTGATCAAAGACAGCATCGAAGAGAAAATCCGCGCGCTCCAGCGGCAGAAGTCCGCGCTCGCGGAAGACGTTTTGGGCGAAGAGAAGTTCGCCCAGAGCCTCACCCTCGACGACCTCCAGTATCTCCTGGCCGACTAACCCTAACCCCGCCCCACCCCGCCCAGCCGCCGCAGTACCCGGCCCCGCTCCCGCATCATGAGCAAGATCGTCGGCATCGACCTGGGCACCACCCATTCCCTCGTTGCTGTCGTGGACGCTGGCATCCCTGGTGTCCTCGCCGATCCGGACGGCCAACGCCTCACACCGTCGGTCGTGCATTACCCCGCCCCGGACGCCCCACCACTCGTGGGGCGCCCAGCCCATCGCATCCGCATCCTACGCCCGGCGGAAACGGTGTACTCGGTCAAGCGCTTTATGGGTCGGCGCGGCCAAGAGCTCAGCCACGACGAACGCCGCGTCACCTATCCCGTCCGCGGCCAAGGCAGCGAGCCGGTCACCCTCGAAATCCACGGCCGCACCTACACGCCGGCCGAGGTCTCCGCCGAGGTGCTCAAGAAGCTCAAGGGCGATGCCGAGGCGGCGCTGGGCGAACCGGTCACGGGGGCGGTGATCACCGTGCCGGCCTACTTCAACGACGCCCAACGCCAGGCCACCAAACTGGCCGGCGAACTGGCCGGGTTCAGCGTCGAGCGGATCGTGAACGAACCCACCGCCGCCGCCCTCGCCTATGGCCTGGACCGCCTCCGCGAGCGCTCGCGCCTGGCCGTGTACGACCTCGGCGGCGGCACCTTCGATCTCTCGATCCTCGAGCTCCACGGCGGCGTCTTCCAAGTGCTCGCCACCAGCGGCAACACCCGCCTCGGCGGCGACGACCTCGACCGCCGACTCGCCGACCATCTGCTCGAACGTATCCGAGCCGCCGGTGGCCCAGACCTGACCTACCTCGACCCCGCCGCACCCCCCGCGTCGCCTGTGTCCGATGCCCCCGTCCCTCTTCCGCCTCCGGCCGGGAGTGGCTTGCCGCCTTCCGCCGCCTTACCCCTGCTCTCGCGTATCCGCGAGGCGGCCGAGCAGGCGAAAATTCGACTCTCGACCGAGACTGAGGTCGAGGTGGCACTGCCCTTTTTGACGCCCGACTTCAGTTTCAGTTGCCGCCTGACACGAACGGAGCTCGAGCGGCTGACGTGCGACCTGATCGAGCGCACCCGGCCGCATTGCCTGCGGGCGCTGGCCGACGCCAAGCTCGAGGCCAAAGACCTGCATCAAGTCCTCCTGGTGGGCGGCCAAACGCGCATGCCCCTGGTGCGCCAGCTCGTTGCCGCCTGGTTCGGGTGCGTCCCCGAGCCGGACACCGCCGCGCCGCAGGCCGGACCGATCGATCCTTCGCCGCTCGAGGGCCCACGCCTGAACACGTCCCAGAACCCAGACGAGGCCGTGGCCTTGGGGGCAGCCATCCAAGCGGAGATCCTCGCCGGCGGCTTCCAAAACCTGCTCTTGCTGGACGTGACGCCGTTGTCCCTTGGCCTCGAGACCTTCGGCGGCTTGATGAATGTCATCATCCCCCGCAACTCGACCCTGCCCATCAAGGCCGGCGAGCTGTTCACCACCGCCGTCGATTACCAACGCAGCATGCTCATCCACGTCCTCCAGGGCGAACGCGAGCGGGCCGCCGACAACTGGACCTTGGGGCGGTTCACCCTCGAGTTCGAGCCGGCCCCCAAAGGCGTGGCGCGCGTCGGTGTCCAGTTCGAGATCGACGCCAACGGCATCCTCCACGTGCTCGCCCGCGACGTCAAAACCGGCCGTCAAGTCGTCGTGCCCATGCGCTCGGCCGTCGACGTCGACGACGACGCCGTCCAACGAATGGTCGAGGAATCGGTCGCCCACGCCTTCGACGATCTCCAGGCGCGCCAGTGGATCGAGGCCAAACTCCGCGCGGCCGAAACCATCGCTGCCACCCGCAAAGGCTTAACCGAGTGCCACACCCAACTCGACCCGGCCAGCCGGACCCGCATCGAGGCCGCGCTGGCCGCCACCGAGCAGGCCCTCGCCACCGAAGACACCCGCACCCGAACCGGTCACGTGCCCCAACTCAAGGCCGCCACGGCCGAGTTGGACGACGCCACCCGGCCGTTGGCCGACTTGATGATGGATCAGGCCATGGAAGCCCTGCTCCGCAAACGCGGCGTGATCCGGTAGCAGGGCGGCGCCATCGATGGTCGGGGCCCGCGCCAACGCGCAAGGCACAAGGTCCCCTTGCGCACCGGCGCTCGCGCTGCTCAGTCCATGTGGAAGACCTCTTCCATAGACGCCCACCATTCGTCAGCCGCGCGCCCCACCAGCGGTTTCTGACAAGGCTTGCAGAACGACCACCAGCGTTGCGTGGTCGGGTCCGCCGCCATCCGGGCCATGTCGGTGGCGAAGTCCTTGCCGGTGTACTCGAAGTAGCTGAAGAGGTACCAGGCGCCGTCGTCCAGTTGGCGCAGGTAGATCGAGTAGTTCCGAATGTGGCACTCGCGGATCATCTTGAGCACGTCCGGCCAAACCGCCTCGTGCAACCGCTTGTATTCTTCGATGCGCTCGGGCCGCAGCCCCAGCACCATGCCGTAACGTTTCATCGCTGGTTTCCTTTCGGTTGAAGCCAAAGCCGCTCCCCAGGACCTGCCCACTGGGTCGTCAAACTGCCTCGTCGAATTCGCCGAGCGCCAGCGGGTAGCGCCCGTGCTCGCGCACCAGGGCCACGATGTAATCGTACGTCGGCCCAGACACGGCGCTGGTCACCGAGTGGTCCGACATAAAGACGTACCCGCCCTGCTTGGCGGCGTTGAGCTTGCGCAACACCTCGCGCCGCACCGCCGCGCGATCCCCTGTCTCCCACACCGTCACGTCGCTGTTGCCGCAAAAGGCGAGCTGGTCGCGGTAGACCCGGCGCAAGTGGACCACATCCAGCCCCGCCTTCGCCTCGAGCGGGTTGTAGCCATCGACGCCCATCGCGATGAAATCGGGCAACAGCGCCTTCACGTTGCCGCACCCGTGGTAGATCACCGGCAGACCGTGCGCCTGCGCCAGCTTCACCATCTTGACCACCCAAGGCTTGTAGTAGGCGCGCCAGTAGTTCGGCGACATGAACGTCCCCTTCTTGTAGGCCACGTCACCCCAAATCACAAACCCGTCCAGCAACCCCCGGCCAGCCTCGAGTTCGGCCCGGGCCATCTCGAGGTAATACGCCCCTAACCGGTTGATGACCGCCCCCATGCGCTCCGGATGCTCCGCCATCCAGAGCAGCGTGTTCCCTTGCCCGATCAGGCGCGTGAGACATTCGCTCGCCTCGATCATGCTGCCGTACACGGGGAAGTCCGGACGCAACGACCGCACCGTCTCGAGCCAAGCCGGCGAATCGCGCTGGAATCCGTCTCCCACCCCGGCGATCTGGTTGTCGCCCGCCGCCAGAAACCGCCGCGGATCCCGCGGGTCATCGAACTCGACCCGCTCCAGCGCCGCGAAGGTGTCGACCTCCCAGGCCTGCATCTCCGGCATGGGCAAATCGAACCGCTTGCGCAGCGTCGCGCCAAACCCGGTCTTCACCACCACCTCCTCGGCGTTCTCGGCCAGCGTTTGGAAGGGGCGAATCCACGGGTCCATGTTCGGTACCGTCACGATCCAATCTAGGTCGTAATGGTAATAGGGATTGGCGTCGGCCGCCAACCCCAGCTCCTCCCGCCAACGCCGCGTGAAGCTGCCCCAGAAAAAATCGCTGATCGGCACCCGATCGGGCGTTTGGTGGCGCAACGCCCGGTTCATCCGCTCGAGCTTCCGTCGCGTGTTGTCCTTTCGCTCGGTCGCCTCGGCCCCGCGCCCAACTGTTTCGAACATACTCATCGCCGTCGTGCTCCAGGCCCACTATGCCAGCCTCGTCCCCCGCGGCTCCACTCCCTTTTTCTTGCCTCATGCCTCACCACCGCTCGACCGGCCCCCGCGGCACCGGCACACTGCCTCCCGCGCAGCCCGCGCCCGCGCCCGCCGATTTCAACGCGGCCGCGAGTGGGGCAGGCCGAAACCGTGGCTGCAGCTCACCTCGCTCGTCCAGGAACTGCTCCCGCCACCGCCGGTACTCGGCGAGGATCGTGTCAAACTCCGCTCGGCTGGCGCAGGTCACCACCCGCTTCTTGAACTCGACCGCCGGGCCAAACCGGCGCGCGTACCACGGCGCCACCTTCCGAAACATGCGACACCCCAGCGCCTCGCCAAAGACCTCGATCATCAGGTCCAGATGCCGGCACATCAGCACCACGCGTTGCTCGAAATCCGGCTCCGGCAACCGTTCACCCATCTCCAAGTAATGCCGGGTCTGCACGAACAACCACGGATTGTGGAACGCCCCGCGGCCCATGCTGACCCCGGCGCATCCAGTCTCCTCGAGCATCTGCTTCGCCGCCTCCGGCGTCGTCACATCCCCGTTGCCAATCACCGGAATCCGGTTTACCGCCCGGACCACCGCGCGGATCCCGGCCAAGTTCACCGTGCCGCCGAACCCCTGCTCCCGCGTCCGCCCATGCACGAATACCGCCGCCACCCCAACGTCCTCGAGCGCCCGCGCCAGGTCCGGCGCCGTCCAGTTGGCGTCGTCCCAACCCAGCCGCATCTTGGCCGTCACCGGGATCCGCACCGCCGCAACCATGCCCCGCACCAGAGCGGCGGTCTTGTCCAGCTCGTTCAGCATGGCCGAACCGCCCCCCACCCGGCACACCTTGCGCACTGGACAACCCATGTTGATGTCCACCGCCGCTACGCCGAGCGATTCGAGGTAAACCGCCGCGTCGCGCATCTCTTCCGCCACAGCCCCGAAGAGTTGAACCGCTAAGGGCCGATCCGCCGGGCGCGTCTCGATGAGCTTGAGGGCTTTGGCTCTCCGCTCGAGCAGCGAGCGCGCGTTCACCAGGTCGGTCGTGCATAGCCCCACCCCGCCCAACTCGCGTATCGCCAGCCGAAACGGCAAATTGGTGTACCCGGCGAGCGGAGCGAGGAACAAGTTCGACTCGAGCGTGACCGTGCCCAACCGCAACATGCGCCGACTATACCCCTACGCCCAGGCGCGGCAATAAGGTCAAGCCACCACCCCGATCCACCTCACCACCGGCGCGGCCGGCTCCGCGCCTCGACCACGGCATCGCGCACCAAGCGCGCGTCCTCGACCACCTGCCAATCGAACATGCCCACACAGATGAAGTCCGCGCCGCTCCGGAACGCATAGCGAAAACCGTCCCGGGGCGGGATAGCGCCGGCCGCCAGCACCTTGAACGCGATCCACGGGACGTCGACATCCTGCATATACGCCGCAGTCCGCTCGGCGTCATGGCAGAAGAGGTTGTCGTGGTAAAAGTCGTGGTCGGGCGAGTCCGGTTCGTACATCTCTTGGAACCGCCGGTTGCCCCGCGGGTGCGCCGACCAATAGCGATCGTGGTGCAACGTCAGAAAGTAGAAATCCGGCTTCAAACCTTCCTCTTCACAGAACGCGATCGGCTCGATCCGATGCGCGCCAATACCCACGGGGATCGAGTAACGTCGCATGATCTCGTAGGCCTGCACGATCTGGCGCGCTTTCCCCTGGTGATACCAAGTGTCGCTGGCCCCACCCCACAAGTAAGCCGCCGCCGCCCCCAGCTCGAGGTGCTCCACCAACAACCGCTCATACTGGTTGAGGTCGGTCGTGATGACGTCGGCGATCCATTTCATCCGGCCCCCCCAGTCGGTCCAGTACTTGGCCAGCTTGAACTGGCGGAAGTTGTGGTTCTTCAGGACGATGGCGTTGACGCCCTGTTCCTCCAGCTTCTTGAGCGTCAGGAAGATCCGGTCCTGCGTGTTGTAGTGACGCGCCAATTCCCCTACATACCCCAAATCCCGCGCGTGCAGATTCATGCTGATCAGGTTGCTCCCACTGATCAGCCGCCCCAGCGTTAACCCGCCCAACTTGCCCACGGGCATATGCCCCTGCAGTGCATGCGCCGCTGGGCTCTGTAAGTCCAACCCGCGCAGCCGGAGGTACTCCTCCGCCTCGGACTTGTCGAACAACGTAATCGTGGCGCCACTGACGCCATCCACCGACTCGGCCCCCACCGCCCGCGCTCGAGGCCATGACAACCACCCCAACAGCGGCAGACTTCCCAAGGCGCGCAACAGCTCCCGTCGGCTCCGTCCAACCCCAACGTCCGCCTGCCGAGCCGGCGCGGGGTCACGACCCCACACCCGCCCAATCAACCGTCGGACTCGCCTCCAGCTCGAAGCCAAAACCGATTTCACGCGCGCGACGTTCTCCCAGAACCGTCTGCCGGCAAACCTGATTCTCATAAAGCACGATGCGTCAAGTGATGCGCCTGTTGCGATCCCGACGGCTGTCCGCGACACCTGCCCCACCCCACCCTGATGCTCATCAGCCGCGCAAGCCGTCCACCAATCACCATCATCACCATCACCCGCTCCCACTCGACCTCTCGACCTGTCCCTCAGCCTCTCCGCCCCCGTTCCGTTCCGGGCGACCCAGAACCAGGCTCAGCAGCCCCGAGCCACTCGGCGGCAGCACAACCTGCCGCTGCAGGCTCACTTAGCCCCTAGCATTGGCCCCGGGCCCGCCCGACCCCAGCCTGCGTCGGTGCGGGGTTCCTAGCTCGCAGGTCCGGGTCGTGGTTGGTCGTTTGGTCGTCGACTTCGATCCTGTCGCGCTGCTCGTCTTTGTCAATCCCGGCAAGCCAATCCCGGCAAACCCAACCCGACGGGACCCCTCCTCTCTTCTCTTCTCCCCTCCCTCCACTCCCTCCAAAGTCGAGTCCATGGTCGCATTCGCATCGTCACTCACGCTCACCTTCGACCTTCGCGTTCACTGGCTCTGGCTACCCGAAACCTTAGCGAAGTACTTGCCGCAGCCGGTGTTGGGTGAGATCTGGCAGGCGCCTTGCGAGGCGCGAGTCGCGGTCGTCAGACCCGCTGGGCGGAGAGGACCGCTCGCGCTCCACCTCTCTAAGGATTTGGGCGATGGCTAGACAGGCAGTTGATTGTTGACACGCTGCCAACGCGAACGCGGGCAAGATGCCCGCGCTCCATTCCACCTGCTGGCAACGAGTTTCATGTTTTCCGAAGCAGGACGACTATACGATACGCTAATTAGACAGGAGATTATTCGTTGACACAACGCCTACGCCTCAGAGTTCGTCAGAGTTCGATCAGCGTGACTTCCGGCCGGCAGCGGAACCGCACGTTCAGGTAGAACCAGCCCACCCCGGCCCCGACGTAGAGGGGGCCGGCGGGGGTTCGATAGAGTCCAAGGTCGTAGGAGTCGACGCCTGTGGGCAGGACGAGCGGACCGATCAACGGCAGTCGCACTTGGCCGCCGTGCGAATGCCCAGCGAGGACAAGGTCGAACCGCCGCGAGCCGAGGTTCACCACCCAGGCCGGGTAATGGATCAAGGCCACGTTGAGCAAGGCGGGCCTGAGTTCGAGGTGGAATGGCCGCCGACACGAGGCGCCCAGGAGGTTGACCTGGCCACCGGGAGCGAGGGCGGCTTGATCCAAAAGCCAACCGCCACCCGTGGCGGCGAAGGCGCGGTGGATGACCGCGAAGTCGGCCTGGCACCAGTAATCGTGGTTGCCCGGTACCCCGTAGAGCGGGGCCTGGATCTCGCGCAACGCCTCCAAAGCCTCCGCCAGGAACTCCGTTTCCTCGATGAGATCGCCCGTGAAACAGACGAACTCGGGTGCCCACCGGTTGATGGCGCGCACCAGCTCCTGCAGGAGGTCGGTGTCGCCCTTGTGATGCAGGTCGGTAAAGTGGACGAACCGGGTGCGGGCGGGGCCTCGAGTCAGCGGCAATGTCCGCAACTTCAGCCAGCCAGGCTCCAACCACAACGCATCCGCGAGGGCGAGGGCTGGGGCCGACCAGAACGCCGCACGCATCCAAGCGCGCCGACTGAGCTTGGGCCAGTGCATGCCTCACCCAGCCTGACGGAAAGGGGTGGGTTTGCCAAACCGGAAACGGTGAATGCCTACTGCCCCGGGGTGCAAAGCAGCGTTGACCCTTGCCTTGCATCTTGCGCATCGACTGCTCCCAGCTTGACCCATCGTTGCCGTCATCGCCCGCGGGGCTGACCCGCAGGATGGTGGGCGGCGCCGAGTCGATCACCGTCCCGTTGGATTCGTCAGCCCCGATGTCGACGCTGGCGCCCAGCCAACGCGGTTGGCCGTCCAGGTCTTGCAAGGTGGGTTGTATCATGGTGAGGTCGCCGGCATCGCGGCAGGGCGAATCCGGCAGCAGGTGAAAACCAGGGAAGGAAGAAGTCGCTTGCAGTCGCGGATCCACCGAGATGTTCCCGCGGGTGCCCGTGGGGTCTGGGAAGCCGACGAAATCACGGGCGCTATTACCGAATACGCAATTGCTGACCAGGCTCAGGCCAGCACCCTCGATGCCCGACGACCCGAAAGCGACCAGGTTATTGGCGATCGTCACCGACGCGCTTTCGGAGTAGAGGTTGCCTCCTTTCCCCACTCTCGTTGCGTGGTTCCAAGCCAGGGTGTTGTTCACGATCCGAGCCTCGCTCGATTGCGTGCAGTAGATGCCGCCGCCAACACCACCCACGTTGCCCAGGATCGCGTTGTTCATGATCTGCGGCGAGCTGAGCCAGCAGGTGATGCCTCCACCGCTGGACTCCGCAGAGTTGGTCCGAATCAAGTTGTTCTCGATGACGCCTGACGAGATGACAAACTTGATCGCCCCGCCGCCGAACCGCGCGCGGTTGTTCACTAGGCGGTTGTAAGCAACTCGCGGAGAGCTAGCGCGGGCGCGCAACGCGCCCCCGATCCCAGCCAGGTTGTCCACGAACAGGTTGCTGACGACCACGGGCGAGCCGCCCACGCAGGCGACGGCCCCACCAACCCCGGCGCTCGCGGTAGCCGTATGCCCCGGGAATCGGTTGCGCAGCAGCAGCGCCGTACTGTCATAGCAGAAAATCGCACCTCCACCATGGTCAGTATCGGCCCCAGTCGCCATATTGGCGACGAACGTGTTATGAGCAATCACCGGAGACGCATTCGAGCAGAGCACGCCCCCGCCCGCCAGTCTCCCGAAGTAGGTGGAGCTCGCTACCCAGACCTCGTCCCCCTCTGCGGTCGTCTCGATCGCGGGTTGGATGGCGGGAAAAGCCGTTGCCAGGACAAGCCGTCGGGAGAGGTGTTGGTGGTTTGCTGACCGCTTACGTAGACGACTTTCGCAGAGGCGCCCAGCGGCGCCGCCCCCAGCGCAACCCCCAGCAATGCGAGCAAGACACATGCCTCATGGTATCGGTATCGGTACGGCATCGGCTCCTGCTGCCTGGTCAGGTCGGTGATGATGAGGTGCAGCATGCCGCCATGAGCTGCGAAGTCAAGGCACCTGGCGAGTTGCGGGGGGGAGTCACTCATGAGTCACCGAGATGGACGAGATGTCGGCAGCAGGGCGCGCAGTCCTCTGCGCTCTGCCCGCCTCGGCCTCCAGTGCCCACATCGGTTTGCGGCGCGCAGAGGACTGCGCGCCCCACCATCGGACTGTTCTGTGCAGTGCATCGCGTCGGAACTTCGTCTCGGAGCTGCCCGCCAGCCCGCCGCTTCCCTGCAGCGCGTAGAACTGAACCGACAAACCAGCCGCTGGGAGCCGGTTAGAAAACCGGCGGTACGCCGGCGTCGGCGGTACTACGGAACCAGGACGCAGGACGACGACGATGACGATGACGGTTCCGGGTGGCCGGACTGGTTCTCGAAGCGTGGTCCGGGGAGTTCTGTGAGTTCTTTCTGACAGATTTGTTGTAGTTGACAATTGACAACAGACACCGGGGACTGGGGCAGGGTCAGGGCACGAGCACGCGCAGGGCTTGGCGCTGGACACTAAAGGTGGCGGGTAGCCACCCCACGTTCTCGCCGTCGACCTCGAAGGGCAGCTTGGTATCCGAGCGCAGGGTGAACCGGTTGGCGCGGAAGCACGTCTCGTGGGGCGCAGGGGTGCCGCGGCGGAGCAACCAACGCCAGCCAAATCGCGCCAGGGCAACCAGATCGGCCCGGGGAAAGACCCTGACCTCGAGCAAACCGTCCCGTAGGTCGGCTTCACGGAACATCGGGATCCGGCCCCCGTAGAACCGCCCGTTGCCCACCAGCACGAGGTTGCCCGCCGCACGGTGGGAGTCGCTCTCGACAATCACCTGCGGTTGCGGTCCACGCAAGGCCTGGCAGCCGGCAGCGATGTAGGCCAGGGGTCCGACCCGCTTCTTCCAGTCCCACCGGACGCATTCGATGGCCCGCGCATCCAAGCCGGCCCCTGCCAACTGAACGAAGTACCGCCGGCGCGGTGTTCCCTGCTCGAGGGAGTCCGCGACCGCCAAGTCCACGCGGGTCTCGCGTCCGGCGCGGACGATGGCGATCGCTTGGCGGAGGTCGGCGGGCAGGCCCAGTTCGAGGGCGAACACGTTGACGGTCCCTAAGGGCAAGACCCCTAATCGCACCCGCTCGAGGGCGGTGGGCTCGACGGCCAGGCCGTTGAGGACCTCGTTCACCGTACCGTCTCCTCCGGCGGCGACGATCGGGTCGTGGCCGGCGGCGGCGGCGGCGGCGGCCAGAGCGGTGGCACTGCCGGGGCCGCAAGTGGGTTCGAGGGCGCAGCCCGGGGCCATCTGTTCGAGGGCGGAGGCGAAGCGGCGGGCTTTGTCGCCGCGCGCAACGGGGTTGAAGATGATGCAGGTCGCCATAGGCGTTGCTGAGGAGGAAAGTACGCCGTGGGAGGCGGCTGGGAAGCTGGAACTGTATCAAAAAAACCCTTGTGCAAAGGCAGGCGGTTGGGCAACGTACGGCCCGCCTTCGACCAAGCTGGACAGTGTTGGGCCGGGGATCGGTTGCCCGCGAAGGCTCATTCTTTTCATGACGAAACGGCGTCTCAGTCTGTACTGCGCGAGTCTGCTGTGGCTGGGCTTAGCCTGGGCCGGGTGGGCGGCGGAGACGCCCTCGGGCGGGGGCGGACATGCGGCGGCGGGGTTGCCGCAGAGCGCGGTGGGTCTGGGTCGCGAGGGGGGGTTTATCACCAACTCGATGGTGGTGACCTGGATGGTGGCGGCGGGGCTGATCGTGTTGGCGCGGGCGGCGACGCGGCAATTGAAGGCGGTGCCGGACGGTCTGCAGAACTTTTGGGAATGGCTGGTCGAGAGCCTCTACGAGTTTCTGGAGGGCATCATCGGTGCTGAGCTGGCGAAGAAGACGTTTTGGTTTTTCGCCACGGTGTTCATCTTCATCTTGTTCACCAACTGGTTTGGGCTCATCCCGGGTGTGGGCACGATCGGCTGGGGCACGCCGGACAGCGAAGGCCATTTGCACCACATTAGCCGGCCGCTGTTGCGGGGGGGTAACGCGGACATGAACATGACGCTGGCGATGGCGTTGATTTTCTTCGCCTGCTGGGTGGTGTGGGCGCTGCAGGCGAACGGGCCGGGGGGGTTCTTTCTGCATATCTTCGGGCCGAAAGGCGAGACGGCGGGTATGCTGAAGGTGCTGATGGTGGTGGTGTTTTTCGCGGTCGGCCTGCTCGAGGTGGTGTCCATTTTGTTCCGGCCGGTCTCACTGAGTTTTCGGTTGTACGGGAACATCTTTGCCGGGGAGAACATGCTCGAGTCGATGGCGCGGCTGGTGCCGGCGTTGGGGTGGTTGATTCCGATACCGTTTTATTTTCTCGAGGTGCTCGTGGGGTTGGTGCAGGCGTTGGTGTTCATGCTCTTGACGGCGGTATTCACCTTGTTGATCTGCACCCACGAAGAAGGTCATGAAAAGGCGCACGCATGACGCGGGCGGCCGGCCGGCGGGCCGGTTGCGGTTGGGGCGCTTAATTTTCGGCGGCTGGACCGTGTTCAATCGCGGGAGTCGCTGAGGCAAACGAAAGGAACCACTATGCTGATGCCCATGTTAGCGGAGATGACGGGCAACATTCACGTCGGGTTAGCGGCGCTGGGCGCGGCGATCGGCGTGGGCTTTATCGGGGCCAAGGCTTCGGAGGCGGTCGGGCGCAACCCGGGCGCATCCACCAAGATCCTGGTGCAGTCCATTCTGGCGATTGCCTTTGCGGAAGGGATCGTGTTCTTCGCGATCTTCTTGGCCACCAAGGCGTGGCCGGCGCAGTAGCCGTGGTCCGGTAACGATCAACCGGGGTCGGGCGCGGTGGAGGAAGCTCCGCCGGCCCGGCCTCGCTCACGAGTTTTATGCAGCACGTCCTGTTCGCGAACATGATCAGCGACACGGCGCTCGACTTTGGGGTCGATTGGCCGCACCTGATCGCTCAGATCGTCAGCTTCAGCATTGTAGCCTTCTTGCTGCACCGGTTCGCCTATAAGCCGATCCTGCTGGTGCTGGCGGAGCGCCGACAGCGGATCCAGGAGAGTCTGGACAAGGCAGCTCAGATCCAGGCGGAGCTGGCGCGGACGGAGGCGGCGCGACAGGAGGCGCTGAACCAGGCGAATGCCCAGGCCAACAAGTTGATCGAAGAGGCGCGCGCGGCGGCCGCGCGTGTCCTCGAGCAGGAGACGCAAAAGGCCGTGGCGGCCGCGAACGAGATCATCGCCAAGGCGAGCGAGGCGAGCGAGGCGGAGCTGGCGCGGATGAAGCTCGAGCTCCGACGCGAGGTGGGCCGCCTGGTGGTGGAAACCACGGCCAAGGTTACCGGGAAGATCCTCACCGTGGACGATCACCAACGCTTGATCGAAGAGACGAACCGCGAATTGGCCGCCTAGAGGGCCCGGGGCCCAGTGCGAACGTTACTCATGAGTCACCGAGACGGACTAGATGTCGGCGGTCGGGCGCGCCGTCCTCTGCGCGCCGCGACCTCCTGTGTCCCGAGCGGTTTGCGGGGCGCAGGGGACTGCGCGTCCCACCAGCGAGCTGCAGTCGATCCCTGGCTCTCATCCGTATCGTCCTGCCCATGAGAATCTCGAAACAGGCCCGCCGCGAAGCCAAGGCCTTGTTCCGCGCCTGCCAAGTGGCTGGCCTGCTCGAGGCCGGCCGGGTCCGCCAGGCGGTGGCGCAAGTGATCGCCCAACACCCGCGCGGGCACGTGGCGATCCTGACGCACTTCCAGCGCTTGGTGAAGCTGGACGTTCAGCGGCGGGCTGCGCGGATCGAGAGCGCGGTGCGGTTGACGGAGGCGCAGCGCACGGAGGTTCAGGCGCGTTTGGGGCGCCTTTACGGGGCGGGTTTGGAGGTGGCGTTTGCCGAGAACACGGCTTTGCTGGGCGGTCTGCGGGTCCGCGTGGGCAGCGATGTCTACGACGGCAGCATCCAGTCCCGGCTAGCTCGACTTAAAGAGAGCTTTTGACCATCGGGCGGCGCCCGGTGGCCAGTCCCAGCACGTATGAGCACGTTACTGCAAGAGATCGAAGCGCAAATCGCCGGTGTGAAGGCCGGTGTGCGCAAGGAGAATGTCGGCATCGTCCGCGAGATCGGCGATGGCGTGGCCAAGATCGAGGGGCTGACCGACGCGATGTTGAACGAGATGCTCGATTTCGGCGACGGCGTGGTGGGTTTGGCCTTGAACCTCGAGGAGACGGAGGTGGGGGCGATTATTCTCGGGGACTACCTCAGCGTCCGGGAGGGGCAGGAGGTGCGGACCACGGGGCGCCTGTTGCAGGTGCCCGCGGGTAAGGCGCTCTTGGGGCGGGTGGTGGACGCCTTAGGCCGGCCGCTGGACGGGAAGGGCCCGGTGGACACCCAGACGTTCTACCCGGTCGAGAAGATTGCGCCGGGCATCATCAAGCGCCGTTCGGTCAGCCAGCCGGTCCAAACGGGCATTATGGCCATCGACGCCATGATTCCGATCGGGCGCGGCCAGCGCGAGCTGATCATTGGGGATCGGTCGACGGGCAAGACCACGCTGGGCGTCGATACCATCATCAACAACGCGCGGCTGAACAAGGCGGCCGAGGCGGCTGGGGACCCAGAGTACCGGCCGCTCTACTCGATTTACGTCGCGGTGGGGCAGAAGCAGTCGAACATCGCGCGCGTCATCAAGGTGCTCGAGGACGAAGGGGCCATGCCCTACACGATCATCGTGGTGGCGGCGGCGTCGGACTCAGCCACGAATCAGTACCTAGCGCCTTTTGCGGGTTGCGCGATGGGGGAATGGTTCATGGACAACGCCATGGATGCGTTGATCATCTATGACGATCTGTCGAAACACGCGGTGGCTTACCGGCAGGTGTCGCTTGTGCTCAAGCGCCCATCGGGCCGCGAGGCGTACCCCGGGGATGTCTTTTACCTGCACAGCCGTCTGCTGGAGCGGGCGGCGCGGCTGAACGAGAAGAACGGGAACGGCTCGTTGACCGCGCTGCCGATCATCGAGACGCAGGCCGGCGACGTCTCGGCCTACATCCCCACCAATGTCATCTCGATCACCGACGGCCAGATCTTCCTCGAGACGGACCTTTTCTACCAGGGCATTCGGCCGGCCATTTCGGTCGGCATCTCGGTGTCGCGGGTGGGTTCGGCCGCCCAGGTGAAGGCGATGAAACAGGTGGCTGGCCGCATCAAGCTCGAGTTAGCGCAGTTTCGCGAGTTAGCGGCCTTTGCGCAGTTCGGTTCGGACCTGGACGCCAAGACGCAAGCGCAACTGGAGCGCGGCAAACGGATCGTGGAGGTGTTCAAGCAATCGCAGTACAGCCCGATCCCGGTCGAGGTGCAGGTGGCAGTCCTGTGGGGGGCGCAGAACGGCTTCCTGGACGAGGTGGCGGTGGACAAGGTCAAGGATTTCCAGGCCAAACTCACCGATTACCTGGCGAGCCGGAAGGAGGCCTTATTGCAGCAGATCCAGGCCAAGAAGACCCTGGACGATGCCCTGAGCGCGGAGTTGAAGGGGGCGTTGACCGAGTTCAAGCAGACCTACCGCTAGCCCCGGTGGCGTCGACCTTTTGACCCATGCCCAGCACGCGCGACATTCGACGCCGGATCCGGTCGGTCAAGAACACGGCCCAGATCACCAAGGCCATGCAGATGGTGGCGGCCTCGAAGATGCGCAAGGCACAGGAGGCCGCGCTGGCGGGCCGGCCGTACGCAGCTTTGATGAACTCGGTCCTGGCCGAGGTGACGCACCATGTGGGGGATTTCAGCCACCCGCTCATGGAGCAGCGAGAGGGCGCTCGGCGGGCGGTGATCGTGATCAGCTCGGACAAGGGGTTGTGCGGCGCCCTCAATGCCAATCTCATGCGCGAAGTGGCCCAGTGCGACCGCCAATCCACGGTCTTCATCACGGCGGGGCGGAAGGCGGCCCAGTTCGTTGCCCGCACCAAACGCGAGCTGGCGGCTGAGTTCACTTACAAGGACACTCCCCTTTACGCCGAGGCACGCGCCATCTCGCGGTTCGCGTGCGATTTGTTCCTCAACGAACAGGTGGCCGGTGTCGACCTGCTCTTCACCAACTTCATCTCGACCTTGACGCAGCGGCCGCAGACTTTGTCGTTCCTGCCCGTGGGAGAGATCGCGGCGGTCAGCACCGATGTCGGCGGGGACGAGATCCACGGCGCGCTGACCAAGGGCGCCGCGGAGTTTCTGTTCGAGCCGGGCGCGGAGGCGGTGTTGGGAGCGCTGTTGCCGCACTACCTCAACTTCCGGGTCTACCAGGTCTTGCTCGAGGCCAAAGCGAGCGAGCACAGCGCCCGGATGGTGGCGATGAAGAACGCCACCGACAATGCCCAGCAGTTGATCAAGGATCTGACCCTAGACTACAACAAGCTGCGCCAGTCGATGATCACCAACGAACTGCTGGAAATCTCGACGGCGGCAATGGCGATGGGCTAGTTCATGCGCATCGGCATGATGACGTAGAGGAACGGCCCGTTGGTCTTGACGACGCCCGGGCTGAGCTCGTCCGTTAGTTCGAGGAAGACCTCGTCGTCGTCCAAGGCCTTGAGGGCCTCGAGGAAGAAGCTCGGGTTAAAGGCGATGCTCAGTTCGACTCCTCGGTAGTTGACGGCCAGGCTCTCCCGTGCCTCGCCCACATCCGGCGTATTGGCCGTGATGGAGAGGTTGTTTTTCGAGAACGCCAGCTTGACGGAGTTGGACTTGTCACTGGTCATGATCTCGGCCCGGCGCAGCGCCTGGAGCAGCTCCTCGCGTGGCAGGCTGACCCGCTCCCGCGATTCGCTCGGGATGACCTGCCGGTAATTTGGATAGGTCCCGTCCACCAGTTTCGACCAGACCAAGACGGTGAAGCCCTTGGGATCGCGCAACGTAAAGGCAACCTGGTTCTCGGTCGAGACCAGCTCGACCTCCCCATCCCCCACCAGGAGGCGGTTGAGCTCATTGATCGCCTTGGTCGGGACGATGTACTCCGCCTGGTTTTCCGGGTCCACATCCACTTCTTCGTCCGTCAACGCCAGGCGCCGCCCGTCAGTGGCCACCATGGTGATCTTGTGCTCTTTGAGGCTGAACAAGAGGCCGTTCAACACGTAGCGCGTCTCATCGGTCGAGGCGGCAAAGGCCGTCCGCCGCAGCATCCCCTTCAACTTCGCCTGCGGCACCACGACTTTCTTGCGTTCGCCCAACTCGGGCACCGGCGGGAAATCGTCCGCTGCCAACCCGTGGATACGGAAGAAGGAGCCGCCCGACTGCAAAGTACAGAGGTTGCGCTCATCGACCTCGATTTCGATTTCCGGCGTGGCCAACTCGCGGACGATGCTGAACAAGCGTTTGGCCGGGAGTGTGGTGGCTCCGCGCTTGCCCACTTGCGCCTCGACGACGCACGCGATGGTCACATCCAAGTCGGTTGCGGTCAACCCGAGCCCTCCTTCGTCAGCACGCAGCAGCACGTTGGAGAGGATCGGCAGGGTGGTGCGCGTACCCACGACATTCTGCACGGCCTGGAGACCGAGAATGATCTGCTCTCGGGCGATGGTGAGTTTCATGGAGGCTTACTGTGACTGATTGTATTTAAAAGAAGCTTCTTATTATGGGCTGTGAATAGTGGAAACAACTTGCAGTGTCAAGGTTGGCGCAACGACTTAGCCTCACCCGACGCCGCCCAATCCCGTGCGGACCCCGAGGGAACCCGAGGCGTCCAGACCGCTTACTCACCGCCCAGGGGACCTGTTCACCGGCTTTTCAGCGTCTTTCCACCCCTGGACCCCACCTCCGGCCCCCCGGCCCTCCTCAAGTGCCTCGAGCGCGCTCAATGAGTTCGGGCAAGAGCTGGCCTACCAGCTCGATTTCCTCCTGGTTCGAGCCCCGGCCCAGCGAAAACCGCACCAGAGATTGGGCCGTAGCGGCATCCAATCCCAACGCGAGCAGGACATGGGACGGTTCCAGGGCGCCACTCGAGCAGGCCGAGCCGCTTGAGGCACAGATCCCCTCGAGATCCAGGTTGGCCAAGACCGACAGGCTGTCGCAACCGGCGATGCTCAAGGCCAGTGTGTTCGCCAGCCGCGGGGTATTCTGGCCAAGGACTTGGACCCCGGGGATGGAAATCGCCGCTGCTTCTAGACGCACTCGCAGGGGTTCCAGCTTGTCGCACTCGAACACAGGCTCCGGCACAAACCGGCAGAAGGCATCGACCAAGCCCACGATGGCCGCCAGATTCTCGGTGCCAGCGCGCCGTTCGTGCTCCTGACCTCCGCCGAGCGACAGCGCTTCCGGCTGCAAGGGCGAGCGGATGAAGAGCGCGCCTGCCCCGCGCGGGCCATGGAACTTGTGAGCACACACCGAGACGAGGTCGGCCTGGAACTGCCCGATGTGTGTAAACGGTTCTTTGCCAAACCATTGGATCGCGTCTGTGTGGAAAGCGACGCCGCGCTGTCGGCAGAGCGCGCCAATGTCCGAGACGGGCTGGAGCGTGCCGATCTCGTTGTTGGCTGCCATGACCGAGACCAGGATTGTGTCCGGCCGCAGCGCGGCGGCCACCGCGCCGGGGTCAACCCGGCCCTCTGCGTCCACGCCGACCAATGTGAGGGCAAAACCCTCATGTCGAGCCAGGTAATGGCAGGGCGCGAGGACCGCGGGATGTTCAACCGCCGAGGCAACCAGATGCCGCCCACGACTGGCCAGCCGCCGGGCCGTGCCTAAGACTGCAAGGTTGTTGCTTTCCGTCCCTCCAGAGGTGAAGACGACCTCGCTCGGGCGGCAGCGCCAAGACTGAGCCAACTGGTCGCGGGCGGCGTCCAAGTCGATGCGCGCCCGGCGGCCGAGGTGATGAACGCTGGACGGGTTGCCAAACACCTCCCCGAGATACGGCTCCATGAATTCGCGGACGCGCCCATCGAGCGGGGTCGTGGCGTTGTAATCTAGGTAGATAGTCGGCTTCACACCGGTGGCGTCCTACCGGATACGAGGCTGGCGAGCAAGGTCAGAAGGGCCGTTCAGGCGTGACATACGGTTCGTTCAGTCGTAGTCTGTGGCCCTCGATTCAGTGACCCGCTGCTGAGCGGCGGGGCGAACCGGCGCGCGGGCGTGCGACGGGGTTCCTGATGAGAGCTCGGGATAGACGCCAAGTTGCCGGCAGGGCGCGCAGTCCTCTGCGCGCCGCAGACCGCTGTGGGCACAGAAGCCGCGGCGCGCAGAGAACTGCGCGCCCTACCGCCGGCATGGAGTCCATCTCAGCGGCTCATGAGTATCTGAGAAATATGCGGCTGGCCGGTCGCATGGACGGCAACGGATGCAGAGGCAAGAACGATGTTGGACCGCGAATATGTGACGTTGCAGGAAGGCGACGAGGCGCAGGCCTGGATCGCGCCTGGGCTAGGGGGTTGGCTTCTGCGCTACCGGCGCCGATTGCCGGGGCAAGGCTGGGTGGATGCGCTCCATTATTCGCAAGCCATTGTGGAGCGCTACCCGCGCGAGATGCACATGGGCAACCCGATCCTCTTTCCGCTCGTTTCCTTCAACCATTTGCCGGACAAGGACCACCACTACGAGTGGCAGGGCCGACGCTACGAAATGCCCCAGCACGGCTTCGCCCGGCGCTCGAAGTGGATGGTGTTGGACGCGACCCCCACCTCCCTCACCATGGAGCTGGCGGACGGCGACCATACGCGCAGTCAGTACCCGTTCGCGTTTAGTCACCGCCTTACGTACCGGCTCCTCGATGGGCGCCTGCTGTGGGATCAGGAGATCGAGAACCGCTCGAGTGAATCGCTGCCGTTCAGCACGGGGTTCCATCCGTACTTTCCCTTGCCGCTGACCCCGAAAGGCCGGCGCGAGGAGTGCTTTGTGGCAATCCCGGATTCGCGGCGGTTGACCATGCATGGCCGCGGCGAGCACTTCAGCGCCAAGCCGTTCCCCGCCCAGAACTGGAGTGTGCAGGAGGATGTGTCCGGGACGCTGTTCTTCGGCGACCTCAAGCCGCGCGAGGCCCTGCTGGTGGATCCAATCAGCGAACTCGAGGTGGCCCTGAACTGGGAGAACGCCGCGCCGTACCGATTCCTGGCCGTCTGGTCCAAGGCCGTCGATGAGCCGTCGTATTGTCTGGAGCCGTGGACGGCGCTGTCGAACGCCTTCACGCGGGTGAAGGACCACGAGCTCATTCTGCTCGAGCCAGGGAAGACGTTTAGCGCGGCCTTCTCCCTCGAATTACGGCCCTTAGCCTGAGGGGCGACGCCGGAACAGTCGTCTATCCCAAGGCCTCATCACTATGTTTCATGCCATAGCGCGCCACGTCCATCTGCTGGGGGTCTTCTGGGTGGGGCTGTTGCTGTTGATCGGCTGGCGGCTGTGGCGTCGGGAGTGGCGGCGCGCGATCGCCCCCGCCCTGCTGGCCGCCTTCCTCTACGCCTTCGGCGCCACCCCCCTGACAGCGTACTTGTTCGCCGGCTTGGAACGCCCCTATGCGGGTGTCGAGGTCGCGAGTCTCCCGCGGGCCGATGCCATCGTGATGCTGGGTGGGCAGCTCCGTGCCTCGCGCCATGATCCCTTGGGCATCGACGTGGCCGATGCCAGCGACCGCGCCCTGACCGTCATGGAACTGCTTCGCCGCGGCACGGCCTCGACCGTGATCCTGGGCGGGGGCGGACCGCGGCCGGGCCGACCTGGCCCGGCCGAGAGCGACCTGGTGAAGGACTGGTTGATCCGCTGGGGTTTCACCAACGCGACCCTGTTGACCTTGGGCAACTGCCGCAACACGCGCGACGAAGCGCTGCGCACGAAGGCCCTGATCGAGGAGCGGCGCTGGCAGCGCATCGTCCTCGTGACCTCCGCCTTCCACATGAAACGGGCTGAAGCCGTCTTCCGCGCTGTGGGGGTTAACGTGACGCCTGTCGCGTGCGATTTCGAGGGGTTGTCGGCGCTCGAGAGCAGCGACCCGAAGTTCGCCGTGGTTCCCCAACTGGGCGGGCTCCGGGAGTTAGATTACTACGTCCACGAGCAGATTGGCTGGTGGGTGTACAAGCTGCGCGGCTGGGTCGACTGAAGCGGCTTCGCCCGAGCCGAGCCGGCGAGCGCAAACCCGGGCTCTCGCCGCGGGCCGCAGGCGGCGGGTTTGCGGGCCTTCAGAGCACGGTGACTGGCCGGTCGCCTTTGTCGAGCGCACCGCGGGTTACGCCGAGCTGGTGGCGCAGCTTGAGTTCACGCCACAAGGTTGCGCCACTGATGGTTCCCGCGAGCAGTTGGCGGTACATGGCGATCGTCCGCCCGACCAGCTCGCTGGGTTCATCCAGGAATTCGATTCGGAAGAACCGGGCTCCCGCTGCCATCAACCGGCCCACGTACTCGGCTCCGGTCTGGGCGAGCGCGTTGAACACCGTGTTCCGACAGCCGGCATCCGCCTTGACTGGGTGCTCGGCTCCAACTCGGTCGCGCAGCCGCAGCTCGCGCCGGTCACAAGGGCGCCCGCAGTTGGTGTAGTCCGTGCCGTCCGAAAGAAACGCGCAGAACAAGCAATGCTCCATGTGGAACATGGGCATGTGCTGGTGGATGGTCACCTCGAACCGTTCGGGCCGCGTTGCCCGGAGCAGCGCCTCGAGTTGTTGGTTGTTGAGGTCGTAGGAGGCCGTCAGCCGTTCGAGCCGATACCGGTCGAAGAAATACGCCGCGCTCAGTGGATTGGCCACGTTGAACGAATAGTCCCCCACGCATCGGTGCCCTCGGAAATACTCGAGCTGATCGTAGTTTCGCACCAAGTAGCCGTCCGCCTCCGCCGACCGCACCAAACGTAGAATCCACTCTTCACCCGGCTTGCTAATACGTGGCGGCGCCAGGAACAGCTCGGCCGGCCGAGCCTCCGCAGCCGGTTGGGGGCCCGCCTGTGGGTGGGTGGCGCTCGGGCTGGGAGCAACCGCGCGGCGGGTATCGCGGAAGCAGGCCACCGCTTCCCGGTACCGCTTGGGCTCCTCGAACTCGCAGTAGAGAGTGGTCACCCCCTGTTCGAGGGCAGCCTCGAGTTGCGCTAAGGTGCGCACCAGGACGATCAACTCGGCCGGCGCCGTGCCGGCGGCTATATCGCTTGCCCCGCCCTCGACCGGGCAGCTCCCAGCGGCGGCGCGGTCCAGCCCGCGCTCGAGGGTCCAGTGGTTCGGGGTCGCGCGGAGCGTGTCGAGCTGCGCGACCGCCTCGCGGCGCAACCGGTTCAGTTCGCTCACCGGCAGCATGACCGCCCCCTCGAGCTGACAGTCGACGCGGGCGAGGCGGAACGGCGTGCCGCCGAGGCGCCCGAGCTGGGCCGTCAGCAACGCCGGCGTCAGCGGCTGGCGCGTGGCGAGCGCGAGCGGCAGGGCCGAAGTGACGCGCGCTTCGCGACCCGCTTCATCGCGCAGAGTCAGGCTGAGCGGGAGGCCAACCGCCCCGCGCACCTGAGCGACAATCGGCCGCCGATACACCGGGCCAGGTTGCGTGAACGTATGCCGCAACCGCCGTTCGAGCTGGGGATCGCTCGTCTTCCAGAGCCGATCGCCAACCCGCACCTGCTGCAAGTCGACATCCCCGCGCCCGAACTCGAGCGCGACTTCCGGTCCGTCCCCGCCTCCCACCGCGAGGCTGGGATCGGCCCGGGAAACTCGAGGTTGGGCGTTCCCTGTCCGGCTGCGCGCAGCCTGGGATCCGACGGCATAAACGCGGCCGCCTTGCTCTTCGCGATCGGGCGTGCCGGCGTCGAACACGACACCGTCGCCGGCGGCCAAGGGACCGGCCAACCTGACCCACACCTGGTCCCGCTCGACGCCAGTGACCTCGCCCAGAAACACGCCTCGTTTCTTGCCGAAGCGCCCATGCACCAATTCCTGGTGGTTCACCCCCTGGAACCAGCCCGTGTGTAGCCCGCGCGAGAAGGCCATCTCCATCTCGTACTGCGCCGCCGCGCGCGTCGCCGATTCAGGGGGCGTCGCGGGATTCCCGAGTTGCGCCGCGGCACCGTCCAGGGCTTGGCGGTAAAGCCGTGTGATGCTCGCCACGTACTCAGGCGACTTGAGTCGGCCCTCGATCTTCAGCGAGGCCACCCCCACCCGGACCAACGCAGGCACCAGCTCGAGTCCGGCCAGGTCCCTGGGGCTCAGCAAGTAGCGCCGGTCACCCAGCGGGACGACTCGACCCTCGGCGACGAGCTGGTAGGGCAGGCGACACGCCTGGGCACACTCGCCCCGATTCGCGGAGCGGCCCCCGAGGGCCTCGCTCGTCAGGCACTGGCCGGAGTAGGCCACACAGAGCGCCCCGTGCACGAAGACCTCGAGCGGCAGCGCTTGCGCCTGCTCGGCCCGGAGGGACTGGATCTCTCGCAGCGAACACTCCCGCGCCAACACCGCCAACTGGCAGCCCAACTCGCGCGCGAACGCCACACCCGCCGCGCTCGAGATGGTCATCTGCGTCGAGGCGTGGATGGGAAAATCTGGGGACAACGCGCGGATCATCCGGCACAAGCCCACATCCTGCACAATGACGGCGTCCACACCGGCGGCGATGCACGCGCGCAACGTCGCCTCGGCCGCCGCGAGTTCGTCGGTGAAGATCAGCGTGTTGAGCGACACGTACCCGCGCACCCCGCGGCGATGCAGGAAGGCCAGGAGCTCCGGAAGATCGGCCGTGGTGAAGTTCCGGGCCCGCATGCGGGCGTTGAACCGCTCGAGCCCGAAGTAGATAGCGTCCGCGCCATTCTCGACCGCGGCCCGCGCGCACTCCCAGTCGCCCGCCGGAGCTAGCAGCTCGGGCAGACCCGCCGCGCCCGGGGCGGCGCCATGCACGAGCCCGGTTTCCGCGGTCGGCAGCGCCGGCGTCGCTCTCGAGGCGACGGTTGCCCCAACGCTTGGCCTGGAGGCCGTCTCAGACTGGTGCTGAATGCTCAAAGTGAATCTATCGCCGCGCGGAAGGTAATGCCCCGGAGGAGCTCTGGCTAGAGGGGCGCGCCCGAGGCCCAACGGCTCGGACCCTCACAGACCCAACGTGGGTGCCGGATCGACGCGGGCCAGCTTCCAGCGCCCCGCCATCTTGCTCAGGGTCAGCCGCAGCTCGTGCACTTGCACATCGGCGCTCCCATTCACTCGGACCGAGGCCACGAGTTGAGCCGTGGCCGTTTCGGCCCCCGGGGCGACCTTCACCTCGAGGTCGGCCAATTGCACGGCCAAGGCCTCCAAGTGTAGCAGGGCGGTTGAGACCGCTTCCCGCAGATCGGCCGCGCCCTGAATCTCGCGCGTGCCCGCGCCGGGGTCACCGAGGCGGACGGTCACATCTTGGGTCACCTGATTGATCAGACGGTTGACCGCGCCCAACCGCTCGAGGCGGCCCATCTCCGGTCGCACGTTGACCGCGGCCACCACCTCGGCGACTCGCCGGCGAATGCGCGCCTCGTCGCTCGGGAAGAGCCAGCGGTAGGTCAGGAACGCCAACACGCCCAGACCCACGCAGAGCAGCCCTGCGACCCACCGATTCAAAAGAGCACCTTTCCTTGGATCTCGTCCCGCCGAACCACGCCGAAAGCCGAGATCTCCCGGTTATCGCCCATGGCAAAGTACTCGTCCAACTGCAGGCGAACGCCATGGGACATGGGCGTGAGCCCCACCCCGCGAACATACGACTCGCGCAGCAACTCCCCGTCGACCAACACCCGGCCGTCGTCCAGCTCGACCGCTTCGCCCGGGAGCGCCACGATCCGTTTCAGGAGCAGCAACCGGCTGTCCCGCAGCCGCAGACTGACCACCTCGCCGCGCTGCGGCGCGCGCGTCCGGTACGCGAGCCGGTTGATCAACGCGACACGTCCGTTCCGGTACGTCGGTTCCATGCTTTGGCCCGTCACGCGGATCGCGACGAAGACGAACTTGAACAGCACGAAACTCAGCGCGATCAGTGTCGCCGCGCGCACCAGCGTGCGCCGCGGATGCCGCCCCACCAACACCCGCCCCCACCAGGGCTGAAGCTGGAAATCTGTCATCGCCGCGACTCTGGTCTCGCCGCCGCCAACTGTCAAACCGAGCGAACCCCGCGGTCTTCCTCAGCGGGTGCCCCTAGGCGCGCCGACCCCGGCCCGCTCGTTCGGCCCAGTCCGTCAGGTTCGCCATGCCCACCGCAAGGGGTTTGACGCAGCGGCCATTTGCGTTACAACTCCAGGAATGCCGCGTCCGCGCAAACACGCCTTGCCAGCCAGGACGAGTTACCTGGGGGCAGGGATACACGAGGAGGCGAGATGATCACTCGACTACGCATTAGGAACTTCAAACGGTTTGTTGAGGTGGACGTTCCGTTGGGTTCGCCGGTGGTCTTCGTTGGGCCGAACAACTCGGGGAAGACCACGGCGCTCCAGGCGCTGGCCCTGTGGGAGCTGGGGCTGCGGACCTGGCTGGAGAAACGGGGTGCCAAGAGCAAGGCTAAAGCGCGGGTCGGGGTGGTGATCAACCGGCGGGACTTGGTGCAGTTGCCCGTGCCGCAGACCTCGCTGCTGTGGCGAGACCAGCATCTGCGTCAGGCGCCCAACGGGGCCGGCAAGGCCACCCAGAACATCCTCGTCGAAATCACGGTGGAAGGGGTGACGGATGGTGTCGCGTGGCGCTGTCCGCTCGAGTTCGATTACTCGAATGACGAGATCATCCACTGTCGGCCCGCGCGGTTGTCGCCGGGAGGCGACCAGCGGAATCCCATCCCCCCGGAAGCCACGGGTGTGCGCGTAGCCTATTTGCCGCCCATGTCGGGGTTGGCGGCCAACGAGCGGCGGATTGATGAAGGGGCGATTGAAGTGTCCCTGGGCGAAGCGCAAACGGCGCAGGTCTTGCGCAACCTCTGTTGGAAAGTGTGGGAACGGGAGAAGGACAAGCCGGCAGAGGGCGACTGGGGAGGGGTGGTGGGACAGATGGAACGGCTGTTCGGTGTGCGACTCAACGCGCCGGAATACATCGCCACGCGCGGTGAGATTCAAATGAGCTATCAAGAAGGCGGCCAGAAGACGGACCTGGACCTGAGCGCCGCCGGCCGCGGCTGCCAGCAGACCTTGCTGCTGCTCACGTTTCTCCGGTGGAAGCCGCGTTTTGTGCTGCTGATCGACGAGCCGGATGCGCACTTGGAGATCCTGAGGCAGGCGCAAATCTACGCTGAACTGACGCGCACGGCCCGCGAGTTCGGGGGGCAACTGATCATGGCAACCCATTCCGAAGTGGTCCTCAACGAGGCCGAGCGAGACCAAATCGTGGCGTTCGTGGGTCAACCCCACCTGGTACGGCAGCCGGTCGAGTTGCGCAAGGCGTTGGCACTGTTGGGCTACGAGGAATCCTACAAAGCCGAGGTGACCGGCTGGGTGCTTTACCTCGAAGGGAGCACGGACCTCGAAGCGCTCCGTATCCTGGCCGAGGTGGTTGGCGATGCGCCGGCCGCCCGAGCCCTCGAACGCCCTTTTCAACACTACGTCCTCAACCAGCCCGATAAGGCCCGCGCTCACTTCTTCGGTTTGCGCGAGGCCTTTCCCCTGCTGCGCGGTCTGGCCCTCTACGACCAAAGCCCCGAGATCCGCCTGCGCCCTGGAAGCGCGCTGATCGAGTTGCAGTGGCGCCGGCGCGAACTCGAGAACTACTTCTGCGCCCCCCAGGTGTTGCGGCGTTGGGCCGAGTCGAGCGTCACCGCGGAGGACCTTTTTGGTCGCGTCGAGCTGCAACGCCGCAAAGCTGCGATGGAAAAGGCGATCACGGACAACACCGCGCCGGCGGCCCTCCGGGACCCACGTCATGAATCGTGGCGGACCGTGAAGGCGAGCGAGGACTACTTGCGCCCGGTCTTTGGCAGCTTCTTCAAGGAGCTGGGGCTGCCAAACTCGATGAACAAGTCCGACTACGCCCAACTCGCTCGCCATCTTGGTCCCGAGGAAGTCGATCCGGAGGTCCGCGCGGTGCTTGCCAGGATCGCAGAAGTCGGCCGTGGCGCGGGCGCCTGAGTCAGGTCCTCCGGGGTGGCTCCCCTCCTTTCCCACCGGACAGCAAGGGCTTTGACGCCGCCGGCTTTTGCGTTAGAACTCTCGACATGCCACGCCCGCGCAAGCACGCCGCGCCAACCAGGGATGCCCAGACTTACCGGCATCCGGAGGCCGACCTCGCCGCACGCCCCGAGATCGGGACGCAGGCCCACTTCAAGAAGGCCAAAGCGCCAGCCAGCTACCGCTACGATTCTGCGCTGGCGCCGGAGTTGTGCTGGGACGGACAAAACCCCGGCCGCGAGACCGCCGAGCGTCTGATCGCGGAAATTGCGGATTGCGGATTGCGGATTGCGGATTTGGCCAAGCTGCCGGCCTCCAAGCAGCGCGATTCTGAAATCGCGAATCTGAAATCCGAAATCGCCGACGCCCGGCGCCGCCTGCGCGGCCTCTCCGGCCCTTTCCTGAACTGGTCCGGCAAAGCCGAGCGCCTCTCGTTCGACGTGCCCACCCTCCCGCTCTTTGTCCACGAACGGCTCTCGACCAAGGCCATCCTCGAGACCCTCAAAGGCCACCGCCGCGAGAAGCAGGACGATTTCCTCAATAACCTCTTTGCCTGTCACGACCGGCCCCTGGCCGACCAGGTCCTGCGCGCGTACGAGCACCGCGATCGCTGGGTCAACCGCCTCATCCTCGGCGACTCGCTGGTGGTGATGAACTCCCTCCTCCGCTTCGAGTCCCTCGGCGGCCAGGTGCAGACGATCTATGTGGATCCGCCCTATGGCGTAAAGTTCGGCTCGAACTTCCAGCCCTTCATCCGCAAGCGCGACGTGAAGCATAACGAAGACGACGACCTCACGCGCGAGCCCGAGATGGTCCAGGCCTACCGAGACACCTGGGAACTGGGCCTCCACTCCTACCTCACCTACCTCCGCGACCGCCTCCTCCTCGCCCGCGAACTCCTCGCCCCCACCGGCTCCATCTTCGTCCAAATCTCCGACGAAAACCTCCACCACGTCCGCGAAGTGATGGATGAGGTGTTTGGGGCGGAGAATTGTGTCTGCATAATCACTGTTCAGAAAGCCCCTTACGCCACGAGCAGCACGCTCCCCGTCGTGGCCGACTTCCTTTGCTGGTACGCCAAGCACAAAGAAAAAGTGAAATACCGGCAACTGTTCAAACCCAAAGCCGATTTGGACTCGCTTGACCTCTATCGGCTTGCGCTTTCGACTGACACCAAAACCCATCGTCCTCTCACTCGCGAGGAGTCCGAGACAGGCGTCATGGAGGAAGGCTGGAAGCGATACCGCTTGGTATCGCTCGTTTCGCCCGGAGCCGCCCGCCAGCAGACTCCCACTGGAAGGTAACGGTCGATGGTTTGAACCGCGTCGCTGAGGCTGGCCGGATGCAGGCAACCACGAACTCGATTCAGTTCAGGAGCTTTATCGGAGATTTGCCAATCTCCATCACGCACAACCTGTGGACCGACACCATCAGCGGTAGCTTCAACGAGGAGAAGCTCTATGTGGTTCAGACCAACCCCAAAGTCGTGGAGCGCTGCCTCTTAATGACGACCGACCCCGGCGATTTGGTGCTGGACCCGACGTGTGGGAGCGGAACGACGGCGTATGTAGCCGAGCAGTGGGGGCGGCGTTGGATCACCTGCGACACCAGTAGAGTGCCGCTGGCGCTGGCGCGCCAGCGCCTCCTCACCGCGACGTTCGATTACTACCAGATCAACCCAGTCGGCGGCGTAGCGGCGTCTCGGCAGAGCGCCGCCATTTCCCCTACCGAGACAGCGGCGCTCTGCCGAGACGCCGCTACGGGCACGCTCCCCAACAGCCCCGCCAACGGCTTCGTCTATCGCCGCAAACAGAACCAGAAGGGCGAGGAAGTGGGAGGCATCGTCCCGCACATCACGCTCAAGAGCATCGCCAACAACGAACCGCCCGCCGAGGAAGTGCTGGTGGACCGGCCCGAGATCGTGAAGGGCGTGGTGCGCGTGACCGGCCCGTTCACCTTCGAGGCCACCATCCCCACCGCCGAGGGCCTGGACACCGAACCGGACACGCCCGGCATGCAGGGCGAATCCCACGAGCAATACGTGCAGCGGATGCTGGAGGTCCTGCGCCGCGCGCCCGTGCTGCGCCTGCCCGGCAACCAGACCGTGACGTTGAAGAACATCCGCCCTCCGGCCAAGACCCTCGCCCTGAGCGCGGAGGCGGTTTTGGAGTGCGGTGACCAGTCACCGCACTCCAAAGCCGTCGCCATCCTGTTCGGCCCGGAGAACGGCCCATTGAGCCAACGGCTCGTGCGCGAGGCGTGGGACGAGGCAGGCTTGATTCCGACGCGAGCGGCGTCCGACGCGATCCACATTGGCTACGCGGCTGCGCACGAGATGGATTTCCTGCTGACATGGAACTGCCGGCACATCTTGAACAAGATGATTGAACGCCGGCTCGCCGCCGTTTGCACGGCGATGGGGCTGTCGCTGCCCGTGCTTTGCACCCCATCTGAGTTGATGGCAACTTATCCGGAGCTATGAAAGACGAGAATCCCATCGAGGAAATCTGGCGGATTCGTGACGAGTTATCCGCCGAATACGGCTATGACGTTCACCGCATCTTCGCCGCGCTGCGCGAGGAGGAAAAGCAATACGGCGACCGGCTCGTGCGGCAGGTGCCACGCCATGCGCCGAAGGAGCCCGCCGCCGCATGGCGCGAGGAACCACCGCCCTCTGGCAAGACTTGACCCGACGGCCTCTCGCTACTACCTGTGACCACCTTCGAAGTCCCCAGTTCCATCCTGAGTTCGCCCTTCGAGGAGCCGAAGGCGCACTGGTGGATTCTCGAAGATCAGCCTGCTGCCACGCCGGGCGCCCCCTTCCCTGCCGGCGAGCACGGCCAGGTGGCCGTGAAGGTGATTGACCCGAGGGGAAATGAATTGCTGGTGGTGAAGAAATTGGAGGAGACGAAATGAACAAAATGCGCTTTGCCCGGGTTGAACTGGAGAACTGGAAGAATTTCACGAGCGTTGAAGTGGACCTAGCCAATCGGGTCTTCATCGTCGGTCCGAACGCCATCGGCAAGTCCAACTTCCTTCAAGTGTTCCGTTTCCTGCGTGATCTCGTTCTGGAGGGAGGGGGACTAGGGCCGGCGGTCAACCAGCGCGGAGGAATGGGCAAAGTTCGGTCTTTGTATGCGCGTGGGTTGAACACGGACGTGATGATTAGAGTGGTGGTGAAAGATGAAGCGGGAGCCGGGTGGCGCTACGAGTTGGCTTTCGCCCATGAGTCCGACCGGAATCCCCGGCCCGTTGTGGTTCGCGAGCTGGTGGACCGCCTGCGCGTCTCTGGGGAAACGGAGCGCAAGTTGGCCCGACCGGACAATCAGGACGAAACTGACCCAGAACGATTGAAAGAAACGGCCATCGGTGTTCTGCGAGCGAATCAGGATTTCCGAGAACTGGCAGACTTCTTCCGCACGGTGGCCTATCTCCATTTGGTGCCGCAGTTGTTGCGGGAGGAACAGTCTCCTCGCGGCGATACGCTGGGCACAGATCCTTACGGCCGGGACTTGCTGGATCAGATTCGCAACACCACGCCCAGAACACAGAAGGCCCGACTCCGACGACTCGAACGGGTCCTCAAGACCGTTGCACCGCAACTCGAGAACTTGCGGCTGGAGATAGACGAGCACGGGCAACCGCACCTGGAAGGCAAGTTCCGGCATTGGCGGCCGCAAGGGGCCTATCAAGACGAACGCCAACTCTCCGACGGAACGCTGCGGTTGATCGGCCTGTTGTGGTCGCTTCAGGAACCGGGCGGTCCGCTGCTGCTGGAGGAACCGGAGCTGTCACTCCACACTGCCATTGTGAAGCGATTGGCGCCGTTTATCCACCGGGCGCAGGTCGGCGGAGCAGGCCGGCAAGTCATTCTCACCACGCACAGCGAGCACCTGCTGATGGACGCCGGCATCGCGCCCGAGGAGGTCCTGCTGATGCTGCCTGCTGCTGAGGGGGCACAGGTAGTTGAGGGCGCGGCTCGCAGCGAGATCGTGCGCCTCATGCAAGCAGGTCTCACGGCCAGCGAAGCCGTGTTGCCGCGAACCGAAACCCGGCAGATGGCTCTCTTTGACAGGCTGAACGTATGACGCGGGGTTTCGCTCTGGTGGTAGTCGAAGGCGCGCTGGAGGTGCCCGCCAGCTTGAAACTCCTGGCCGCGGCGGGCGCTCGCACGGAAGGGGTGCAACCCATCGACAAGGGCGGGCGGGTTCGCTTCTGGCAAGACGCTCCGCGTTACAACCGCGCAGCAGCGAAACTTGGCCCCGTGCTGGGACTGGCTGACTTGGAGGCATTCCCGTGCCCCAGCGGGCTGCTCGCCAAACACCTGAGACCATCCAGGCATCCTGGTTTTGTTCTGCGCATTGCCGAGCGGATGTTGGAAAGCTGGTTTCTGGCGGATGATTCCCTTGCCGATTTCCTCCGCATCTCTGGAGCGTTGCTGCCGCGAAGTCCAGACACCGAAACGAATCCAAAGCAGACGCTGGTGAACTTGGCGCGGCGGTCGAGGTCCGTCCGGCTTCGAGATGACTTGGTGCCCGTGCAGGGCAGTTCTGGAATCGTGGGCAAAGGCTACACCCCGAGAATGACTGAGTTCATTGAATGTCACTGGCGCCCGAGCCGGGCACAACAACGCAGCGAAAGCCTGCGCCGCGCCTTGGCGGCCATTCGGCTGGCCACTGTCCCATGAGCAACTTCGAAGTCCCCAGCCCCATCCTGAACTCGCCTTTCGAGGAACCGAAGGAGCACTGGTGGATTCTCGAAGGCCGGCCGGCCGAGCGCCGCCTGGGCCGCCGGCCCGCCCTTTACTTCTACCGCGATCCCAAGCGCGAGACCGACGAACGCGGTGGCCTGGCCATCGAGATGCAATTGGTCAACCGCATCCGCGAGCGCGTGAAGGCCTGGCGCGAGAGCGGGTATGCGGGCGTGACGCGCACGTCGCTCGAATTGCTCCAGCACTGGCGGCGCGAAGGACGGGAGAAGCGGCTGTTCTTCGCCCAGATCGAGGCGGCGGAGACGGTCATCTTCCTGCTCGAGGCGCGGGCGGACTTCCGGCAGGGCCTCGGAATTCCGCGCGACGAGCCGAGCGAAGACCGCAAGGCCGAAGGGTTCGCCGGCTTCGTCCGCTACGCCTGCAAGATGGCCACGGGCTCCGGCAAGACAACCGTCATGGGGATGGTCGCCGCCTGGAGCATCCTCAACAAGGTGAACGACCGCAGCGACGGCCGGTTCTCCGACGCCGTGCTGGTGGTGGTGCCGAACGTGACCATCCGCGACCGCTGTTGCGAACTCGATCCGGAGCGCGCCGAGGCCAGCCTCTACCGCACGCGCGATCTCGTGCCGGGGCATCTCATGGAGCGGTTGCGGCAGGGCCGGGTCATCGTCACCAACTGGCACGTCTTCGAGCCGCAATCCGTCACCACCGGCGACGCGGCCAAGGTGGTCAGGCGCGGGCGGGAGGTGCTGACGACGGAAACCATCCGCATTGGAGAGAAGAACGACACGCGGCGCGGCACGCGTTTCCTGACGCGCGAGACGCTGCTTCAGCAGATTGAGAACGGCTTGATCGAGGTCGTAAAAGGGTGTCCCGAACAGGACAACGCGCTCCAGGTCCGTAGCCGCCGCTACGTGGAGAGCGACACGGCGCTCATCAACCGCCTCCTGGGCCGGGAGATCGGCGGGAAACAAAACCTCCTGGTGATGAACGACGAGGCGCATCACGCCTACCGCATCAAGCGCGAGACTCCGGATGAGGAGGAGCAGGAGGACTTTGGCGAGACGGAAGAGGCGGAGGAGTTTTTCAAGGAAGCCACCGTCTGGATTGACGGGCTGGACCGCATCCACAAGTTGCGCGGGATCAACTTCTGCCTGGATTTGTCAGCCACGCCGTACTTCCTCGGCCGCGTGGGCCAGGAAACCAACCGGCCATTCCCGTGGGTGGTGAGCGACTTCAGCCTGATGGACGCCATCGAGTCCGGTCTGGTGAAGATTCCGCAGCTTGCCATCCGCGACACGACGGGCGCGGAGATTCCAGGTTACTTCAATATCTGGCGCTGGATTCTCCAGCCGGGCCGGCTGACGCCCGCCGAGCGCGGTGGCAAACACGCCAGCCCGAAGCCGGAGGCGGTCCTGAAATGGGCGCACACGCCGATTGGAATGCTGGCCGGGCTTTGGGAAGCGGAACGCGCGGCCTGGGAGAAGAACGACGAGCCGCGTCCGCCGGTTTTCATTCTCGTCTGTAAGAACACGGCGCTGGCCAACGTCGTGTTCGACTGGCGGCGTGCCCTTCGAGGTCGTGCCGTTCAAGGCCAACCCGGACGGAGCGCCGCCGCCGCCCGTCAAACGGTTCCACATCCACGCCCTGGCGGAACGCGCGCATTTGGAGATTCGTTTCCCGCGGGTCGAGGGCTACACCCAGGCGGTGCGCAATCGCGTGTCGGTGGATTGGAGGAGTATTCCCGCCGTGCTGATCAAGCCCGATCAGATTCCGCCGGAAGTGCAGGTCAAGGGACTGAACCTGAACAACCGCGGCCGTCCCTCGCTGTTGGGGCCGGGCCGCGAGGATCAGGTGAGCCTGAACGAACGTCGCTCGCAACTGCGCGTGCAAGAGTTGGTGTTCGACGTGGCTCGAACGCTAACCCGGGACTTCATTCAACAGCGCGGGTGCGAAGTGCCGGCACCGGTCCTCTTCCCCCAGATGGCAGCCATTGTGGACCGTTACGTGCGCAGCGAGGTCGCCGTGCAGCCGCCCGGCGACTTGCGCGACCTCCACTTCGCGCCCTACTACGGCTGGCTGGTCGAGGTGCTGCTGGAATCCATCCGGCCCGATGCGGCCAACGGCGAGGCGCCCGAGATTCCGCGCCTGGAGATGTCGCGCGGCCCCGGCTCGACGCGCGAGGTGGATTTCTGGACGACCCGCGACGTGCGCGAGGTCCACAAGTCACACGTCAACTGCGTCGTGGCGGACACGCGCAAGTGGGAACAGCAGGCGGCATATTTCATTGACACGCATCCGGCGGTGCGCGCCTTCGTGAAGAACGCCGGGCTCGGCTTCGCCGTCCCCTACCTGCACAATGGCCAGATGCACGATTACCAGCCGGACTTCATCCTCCGACTCGAGACCGCCGGGGAGCGGTATCTCATCCTGGAAACCAAGGGACACGACCCGCTGGCAGAGGTGAAACAAGCGGCCGCGCAACGGTGGTGCGCCGCCGTCAACGCGCAGGCGGGGTATGGTCACTGGGAGTTCCGGCTCGCGCGCCAAGCAGGCGACGTGAGAACCATCCTGGACGCTGCCCGGCCAGGAGTCTGACCCAGGAGTTTGACGCGGCGCCCTTTTCCGCTACAACTGGCGAAATGCGACGTCCGCACAGCCCCACGACGCCTGCCAGTGCCAGCGACAGCCGGCCCTGCCGGCGGTCGAGGGACGGGAGCACCGCACGCCATGAGTGACGCGACTCTTTTCCAGCTTCTTTCCCGGGGCCTCGAGACGACGCTTCGCAACCTGAACCCATGGTGGCGCGGCGAGCCGTTGCTGGGCTTGCCGCCCGTGCGACGGTGGGCCTTCGAGCCGATCCAGCGGCACCTTCGCGAAGGCACCGTGCCTTGCGTGGTGTTGCGCGGGCCACGGCAAATCGGGAAGACCACCCTGCTGAACCAACTGATCGCGGCCGAGTTGGCGGCCGGCCTGGCCCCGCAGCGATTGCTGCGGCTTCAGTTCGATGACCTGCCCGAACTGCGCAAACTCTCGATGCCGCTGGTCGAGCTCCTGCGGTGGTTCGAGGAAAACGTGGCCGGCAAGACCATGAATCAGGCGGCGAACGACGCCGCGCCGTTCGTCGTGTTCCTCGACGAGGTACAGAACCTGGCAGAGTGGGGTCCGCAACTGAAGCACCTGCTGGACATTGGGCGCGTGCGCGCGATGGTGACCGGCAGTTCGGCGCTGCGCATCGAGGCTGGGCGCGACAGTCTGGCAGGCCGGGTGCGCACGCTGGAGATGGGTCCCCTCCTGCTCCGGGAGATCGGTCAGGTACGGGGCCTGGGCACGCTCGACGCCACCCTGCCGGAGAACGGGCTCACCCCGCTGAAGGAAAAGGAGGTCTGGCTCTCCCTGCGGGCCTCCGGCCAGCGGCAATCAGAGTTGCGCCGCGCCGTGTTTGCCGCTTTCAGCGAGCGCGGAGCTTATCCCTACGCCCATGTGAATCCGACGGAACCTTGGGAGAGTCTGGCGGAGCACCTGACGGAGACCGTCGTGCGGCGAGCCATCCAGCACGACCTGCGGCTGGGGCCTGGACAAAAGCGCGACGAGAGCCTCCTAGCCGAGGTCTTTCGGCTCGGTTGCACGTACATCGGGCAGTCCCCGTCGCAGAGCAGTTATCTTTCCGAACTGCAGCGCTCCCTGCGGGCAAACCTCGGCTGGCAGCGTGTCCTCGCATATCTGAGGTTCCTGGACGGCACCCTGCTGCTGCGGTTGATCGAGCCACTTGAACTGCGCCTCAAGCGCAAGCGTGGGGCGCCCAAGCTCTGCCTGTGCGACCATGCCCTGCGTGCAGCCTGGCTGCGCGAGCCGATTCCCCTCACCCCCGAAGGATTAGGCGCTGCCCCTCACCTGCACGATCTCGCCGGTCGCATCGCCGAAAGCACCGTCGGGTACTTCTTCAAGTCCATCTATGGCCTGGGGGTGCATCATTTTCCGGAGCGCGCGGCCGAGCCAGAGGTCGATTTCATTCTCACGGTCGGCGAACACCGAATCCCGGTCGAAGTCAAGTACCGCCGCCGCATCGACCATGCGGACACCCGGGGCCTGCGGGCCTTCATGGACAAAGCCCACTACCACGCACCGTTCAGCCTTCTGGTGACCCTCGAGGATGCTCCCGGCTCGGATGACCCGCGCATCGTTTCGGTGCCACTGTCGACCCTGCTGTTGTTACGCTGAACCCTACGAGCGACCACCCCGCGCCCACCAGGGTCGAAGCTCGAGATCCCTCATCGCCGAGCCAGTGAATTGAAACTCGAACAGGAACTGCTCCGCGTCCGGGTCCTCCACGGGATCCAGGCCCACGTCGCTGACTAGTCAGGCGCGCAGACTCCCCGTCCACTCGCGCACGTCCTCGATGCCCTTGCGTTGAAGGAACTCCCGCATCCCCGCAATCACCTCGAGCGCCGTTTGCGGTTCGTAGAAGTTGGCTGTGCCCACCGCCACCGCCGTCGCCCCCACCACCAGGAACTCGAGGGCGTCCGCCGCGGACTGAATGCCGCCCATGCCGATGATCGGGATGCGGACCGCCTTGGCGGCGTCCCAGACCAGCTTGAGGGCGATGGGCTTGATGCACGGCCCGGTCAGGCCGCCGGTTACATTAGCTAGCTTGGGTCGGCGGGTCTCGAGGTCGATCGCCAGGGCCGGGTAACTGTTCATGATCGCCAGCGCGTCGCTGCCCGCTTCCTCCGCCGCCCGCGCGTACGGCGCGATGTTCACCACGTTCGGACTCAGTTTCGTGATCAGCGGCAGAGTCGTCGCGCGCCGGCAGGCCGCCACCACCTCGGCCAGTAACTTGCAGTCGGTGCCAAACTGCGAACCGCCCTCTTTGATGTTCGGGCAGGAGACATTGAGCTCGAGGGCGCCCACACCGCCCAGGGCGTCAAAGCGCCGCGCCACCTCGGCGTATTCGTCGACCGTCGTGCCCCAGATATTGATGATGGTGGGCACCTTCAGCCCCTGCAGGAACGGCCAGTACTTCTCGATGAACCCGTCCACGCCCGGTCCCTGCAGACCGATGGCGTTGATCAAGCCGCTGGTGACCTCGACCGTCCGCGGCGGCGGGTTGCCGCGCACCGGCCCGAGGCGGATCCCCTTGACCACCACCGCGCCGAGTCGGTTCAGATCGATGAGCCGGGCGTACTCGACCCCATAACCGAACGTCCCCGACGCCACCATCACCGGGTTCTGCAAGGTCAGCTTGCCAATTTGGACAGCGAGGTTCACGGATCAGTCTCCCACACCACCTGCCGCGCGTCGAACACTGGCCCCTCCATGCAGGTGCGCTGATACTCCCAACCCGCGCTCGTCTTCACGGGGATCACGCACGTGAGGCACACCCCCACCCCGCAACACATGTGCTCGTCCATCGACAATTCCGCCGCCATACCCCGCTCCTCGGCGATCCGGCCCACCGCCCGCAACATCCCGGTCGGGCCGCACGCAAAGAGCTTGCGCCCGGCGCTCTCGCGCCGCAGTTCCTCGACCAACGGCTGCGTCACGAGCCCTGGCTCCCCCAGGCTGCCATCCTCGGTCGTGATGCGGACCTCCCAGCCAAGCGCGCGGAATTCATCGACGCACAGGATGTCCTGACGCCGTCGTCCGCCGACGAACACGATCCCTTTCTCGGGAGCGCGTTGGGCCAGTAGATACAGGGCGGCCATCCCGTACCCGCCGGCGACCAGCAGCGGTCGAGAGTCGCCCGCTCGCGGGACGGTAAAGCCGCGCCCGAGCGGGGCGATGACGTTCAGCTCCTCGCCCGGCCGCATCCGGCTCAGGACTTCGGTGCCTTGGCCCACGGCCTTGTACAGAATCGAAAAGGTCTCACCCGCGACCTGGAAGATACTAAACGGGCGCCGTAACAGGGCCGATTTGAGGGGCAGGATGCGGACATGGGCGAACTGCCCGGGTTGAACCAGCGGGGTAATGTCCGGCGCGCGGACCGCCAACCGGAAGTACCCGCCGGTGTCGCGTTCATGGGTCAGGATGGGCACGGTTCGCTCGAGCACGCCGCCGCCGAGCATGCGGGCCACCAACCGCGCCGTCAATTCTGCCCCGCGCAGCGGCGCCCGCCCAACGCGTTACCAGCGCAGCAGCGCCGACGCCCACACGAAACCCGAGCCGAACGCGACCAGCAACACGCGCTTCCCGTCGATCACCCGCCCGCTGCGTCGCGCTTGGTCTAACGCGACGGGCAGACATGCCGAAGCCATGTTGCCATACTCCTCGACGTTGACAAAGACCCGGTCGAGCGGCGCGCCGACGCGCGCCACGATCGCCTCGAGCATCCGCAGGTTCGCCTGGTGCGGTATCAACAGGTCAATATGCTCCAGCTTCAGCCCATTGACCTCGAGCGACTCGAACACCGCCTCAGACATGCGCGCCACGCCATTCTCGAACACCGCCTTGCCGTCCATACGGAAATGGATGCGGCCCGCGGCGAAGTCGTCTGGGCACAGGTACTCGGGCCGCCCCGAACCGGTCCCCGGCGCGGCCGAGTACAGCGCCTTAGCCCCGCGGCCGTCCGCGTGAAGTCGGATCGAGGCCAACCCGCGCTCTGGGTCGTCGCTGGGGCCGACCACCACTGCCCCCGCGCCGTCGCCCAGCAGAATCCCAATGTTGCGGCCGTCGTAGGAACCATCGATGCGTTTGGAGAGGACCTCAGCACAGACGATCAGCGCATACCGGCACGCGCCCGTTTTAAGGAAACTGTCCGCGATGGCCAGGCCGTAGATTAGCCCGGCGCACTGCTGCCGAATCTCGAAGACAGCAATCCCGGGCAAATCGAGTTTGGCCTGGAGAAAGAACGCCGTGCCCGGATCGGCATGGTCCGGCGTGATCGTGTTCAGGATCAACAGATCGATGTCCCGCATCTGCAGCCCGGCATCGGCCACCGCCGCCCGGGCGGCCAGCGCGCCCAAGTCGCTCGCCCCCACCTCCGGCTCGGCGTGGCGCCGGCGCTGGACCCCAGTGCGTTCGACGATGAACTCGTTGGTGGTCTCCATCCGCTTCATGAGGTCGAAGTTGGTGACCACTTTGGGCGGCAGGTAGTGCCCCGTTCCCAGAATTCCTGTCATGGCGCCGATAGGGTACCAGGAGACACCCGGAAGGCACGCGATTTCGGGACCCACGCAGGTCGAGGCGATCGAGCGACCGATCATCGCCGCAGACAGCAGGCTACCTGAGTGAGGGGGGCGGGGGGATTGACGTCCATGACGTCGAGCGTTATGGTGGACGCACATGATACGCAGTTTCGCCTGCCCGGAAACCGAGCGGCTGTTCGCGGATGAACCGTCGCGGCGGCTGCAGGACTTGCGCGCCCCGCCCGGCAACCGGCTGGAGGCCTTGAAGGGCGACCGCGCCGGGCAACACAGCATCCGCGTCAACGACCAGTGGCGAATCTGGTTCCGATGGGAGGGCGAGGACGCGAGCGACGTGGAAATAGTCGATTACCACTGAAAATGAACAAGAACAAGCTGCCCCCGATTCACCCCGGCGAGATCCTCCGCGAGGAGTTCATGAAACCGTATGGCCTGTCGCAGAACGCGCTCGCCCGCGCGCTGCATGTGCCGCCGCGGCGCGTCAACGAGATCGTGCTCGAGAAGCGCGGCATCACCGCCGACACCGCGTTGCGCCTGTCCCGCTACTTCGGCACGTCAGCGGAGTTGTGGACGGGATTGCAGGCCGATTACGACCTGCGGCGGGCGCGGTACGAGAAAGCGCGCCAAATCGAGCGCGATGTGGCGCCGCGGGCGGCCTTGGCACCCGTCGCAGCATGATCGGCGCTCAACGTCGGTAACCAGGCCGGCCCGCAACGGATTCTCGCGTTCATAACGCCACTTCTCCGAATAGCTCTCGTCGTGGCGCAACCGATGATGGAACGCCTTCGACTGCCACACCCAATCGGCATGGTTGTGCGCCTTGCTGAACTGGCTTTTCCAATACTGCAACCACCGCTCGATGGTGAACCGCAAATCGCGCGGCGCGGCGAACAAATGCACGTGGTCCGGCATCAGCACATACCGCCCCGTCTGCCACGTGTCCGCCTGACGCCAAACCTGGACGAGCAACCGCTGCGCCTCCTCACATGCCAGCCAAGCGCCCCGGTCCTTCGTGCAGACAGTGACGAAGACGATGTTCGGCCTGCCGAGTTCGATGCGGACCCCCTCCGCCGGTTTGCGGCGATTGTGGAGCTCGGAATCGCTTGGCCGACAGGCCCCGGTAGGGCGAGGCTCCTGCCGAGCCGCAGGCGTTGCCTCGGTAGGAGGGGCCTCCCGCGGAACTGCGCCGGTGGATGTCGGTTGGCTCGGCAGGAGCCTCGCCCTACCGGACCTGCCGGAATCACTCGCATTACGGGAGGGATGGTCGTTCTCTCTGCTCATCGCTCCGATGCCGCTTACTGCGGGCCGAGAGGCTCATCGTTGGGTAGGGCGACGCTCCCGCGGAGCCTTTCGGTGCGTCGTCGAGGACCCCCACTTGATAGGCGTCCCGCATTTTCTCCTCGAGTTCTTTGAGCGTCCGCCCCTGGGTCATAACGTCGGGGAATTCGCGGAGGCGTCCGAGCCAGAATTTGCAGGGCCACTGTGCGAACGGTTCAGTCGAGGCAGTCATGCCTGCTCGGTGATGCCCTCGTGTTGCAGGGATTGCTTGACCAGCAGAGCGCAGTTCTTCTGGAAGAAATCCAACCCGAGCAACTGCGTCTTCGCATACACCTCGGCGCCCAACTCCTCCGCCAGGGCGCGGCTGGACTTGCCGCCCCGGACCTCCGCGACGATCCGATGATGATAGGATTCCGTGGCGGAAAGTGCGCGCGCGAAGTAGGCAGCCACATGCTCCGCCCCGCTCACGACCGCGTTGTGGCTCAGGCAGAGCACCTCGGCCCCCAGCTCGGCCAACCGCCGCATCGAATCGAGGTTCGCCCCGTAACTCGCGAAGTAATTCGGCCACCACCAATCGTGCTCTGGCAGGTAATAGCCGGTGGCATCCGAGACGATTAACCAGCCTCGGCGCGGCTCGTGAAAGCTCAGACTGCATTCGCTGTGCCCGGGCGTCTCGAGCACGGCGAAACTGGCTTCCCCTGCCGTCACGGTGTCGCCTTCCTGGATCGTGCGGTCGATGCCGATGCGCATCTCCGCCGGTGGCTGGGCCTGGTCCGCTCCGGAAAGCGATCCGGCGGTCTGGAGCGCAGCGGCGAGTGCCTGGTCCACTTTGCAGAAGAAGGCGACGGCCTTCTCGACCCCGAGGGTCTTGGCCGCCACCGGCGAGGCCAAGACCGTCAGTCGCGGGAACAACTTCCGCAACACCGGCACGCCCATGACGTGGTCCGGATGGGCATGGGTGACGATCACCTGTTGGACGGCCTCCGGGCCGACACCGAGGGCCGCCAATTGCCGAGCGATGACCGGGGCCACGGCGCTCACGCTCGCCTCGAACAAGACGCACTCGTCCGCGTCCCGGTAGCCAAAGACCGGGTACTCGGCGGTGCCCAACATCCAGAAGTCGCGAGTGATCTCCGCGGGGGGACTCTTTATGAGCATAAGGCTTCTCCAGATTTGACCTTCTCGAGCGCGAACAGGGCTGCGCCCAACGCCCCGATGTGCTGCGCATCGGGCGGCACGCGGACTGGCTGCCCGAAGGCCTCGCCGACGAGCTTGGCCAGGTACGGGTTGTGCGCCACCACGCCGCCGGTCATCACCAGCGCGCCGTCAGCCAGGTCCATTTCCATGATCCGCTTCACCACGGAGCGGAACGCGCCTTTGACAATGTCTTCCACCCGCTCGCCGGCGCGGATCTTGGCCAGGATCTCCGTGGCAGTAAAGACCGTGCAGAAACTCCCGAGGGTGACCTCCTTCGTCGAGCGCTCGGCCAGGTCGTTCAAGTCCTCGACCGGCAACGCGAGTCGCAGCGCGATCTCCTCGAGAAACGATCCCGTCCCGGCGGCGCATTTCCGATTCATCTTGAAGCTGGTGCGCCGCCCCTGGTCGTCCAGGTGAATCACCTTGCTGTCCTGCGCCCCGATGTCGATCAGCGTCATCCGCGCCCGCAAGTAATGCCAGGCCCCACGGCCGTGACACGCAATCTCCGTCATCCGCCCGTCGCTCCAGGGCACGTTGTCCCGGCCGTACCCCGTCGAAAACGTGCAGGCGATTTCGCCACGGTCGAGCTTCGCCGCCCCCAGTGCCTCCGCCAGGTTCCGCTCGGCCGCCTTCGCGTAATCGACGCCCGAGCGCGACAGGGCCTTGGCCACGGTCACGCCCTGCTCATCGATGAGGACGAGCTTGGCCGTGGCCGCGCCGATGTCGATGCCGCAGAAGTATTGCATGGACCGCTGTCCCGATGATTCACGGCACCGTTGGCGCATCTTCGCAAGCCTAAAGACAGGCATCTCGAAACCGCTTGCCGGCGCGGTGGGGTGCGGCATAGTAGGCGCCAGTCGATTCGCGGCGGCCGAGGCGCTTGCGCGCCAATCGCGAATGCGCGAACGCGGACGCGAACGCGAATGGGGAAGCGGCCCAGGCCTAGCCCGGGGTGGATTGTCTCGGGTGTTGGGTGTTGGGAAGGCCGCCGAGGTGGGGGGCGCGTCGGGTTGGTAGCTCAGTGGTAGAGCAGCGGCCTTTTAAGCCGTTGGTCCAGGGTTCGAGTCCCTGCCAACCCACCAACTTCTGTATCCAGCTAATCTATAGCCAGTTGCCTTTGCACCCCCGTTGGCCTTCGCCCGTTGCTCACGGAGCGCCCGCGGCTCCGTGGTGAGTGTCGATCTCGTGGAGAGTGGGCAAATCGGCGACGTGGATGATGCCCTCGAGATCTTGCCAGACCATCCGGCGATCGGAGGTGAACAGACTCGCCTGACCGGCAAGGTGTGAATTTGCATAACCGCTCTCCCGCCGTCCCGAGGGCATCCAGGCATCCTGGATCACGAGCATTTCTCGTCCCGTGGCGACATTCCAGAATCGAAGCACATCGTCGCCTCCACTCGTGACCAACGTCCTGCCATCCGGCGAGAAGGCCAGGCGTCCCACTCCAGGGACATGGGCTTGCACCGCAAACCGGAGTTTGCCGGTGGCGAGTTCCGATAGGTGTAGGTAGCAATCCCAGCCGCCCGCGGCCAGCAGCCCTGCATCTGACGAGAAAGCGAGAGCGCCGACCGGCCACCGGGATTCCCCGAGGGTCTGCCGCAGGCGGTTGCGTGTCAGATCCCAGAGGACGACCGTCTGCTTGGCCTGGTCAATGTCGAAACGCGAAAAGGCAAGCCGACGGCAGTCAGGAGAGAAGGCAGCGCCATAAGCGAATTGGAACAGGAACCCAAAACCTGCAACTCGGCGGGCCTGACGCAGATCGTAAAGGACCAGCCGGCCAATCCCTGGGCGGTCGTCGGGTGCCCATCCCAGGAGCCACCGTCGGTCGTGCGACAGGCGGTCCGGCCGAAAAGAGGAGTCCCCCAACGAGACCGGTTCTCCGTCTGTACCCCTGGCCAGGTCGCGCACGTGGACCGTGCCGTCGGAGCTGATCCCGAGCGCACACCCTTGGCGAGGAAAGAATCGGATCGTCTCGAACGGTGGGCCATCGGCCTGGCCCATCGAATAGGAGCGCAGCAGGTGGCCGTCAGGTAGGCGCCAGGCTTGGGCGACTCCGGCGTTCGTCCCCACCGTGAGCAGGGCCCTGCCGTCGGGCAGAAGTCCGATGGGCGTCGCATCGGCTGGGAGGCGGAGGGCAGCCGTGGGGGCCTGGCCAAGTTGGACATCCCAGAACTTGGCCGTTCCATCCCCGCTCACGGAAACGAGGGTGTGCCCGTCGCTGGAGAAAGCCAACCGGTAGACCTCGGTTCGGTGGCCCCGCAACGTTCGCAGACTATTGGTGGTCCCGGTTTGCCAGACGCGAATCAACTGATCGCTCCCGCCCGTGGCCAACCGTTGGCCGTCGGGCGAAAACGCCAGGCCGTAGATGAAACCACGATGCGCGCGAAACCTCAGGCTGAGCCGGTGGGTGTCGAGATCCCAGAGGCAGACGTCGCCTCGGTAGTGGCCGGAGGCTAGCCAACGGTCGTCGGCTGAAGTGGCCAGCGACATCACGTCCTCCTCCCGCGCAAACTCGGCGGTGGTACCCTGTTGGACATCCCACAGGCAGATGGAATTCCGTCCGCCGAACAATGGGACTGCCCGGGAATAGGCGACGCGCGTTCCGCGCGTATCGACGGCCAGGTTGAAGCAGACGGCCATGGCATTGGTCAGGACGCGGATGCGGTCCGTCTCGAGGTCCCAGGCTTGGAGGCTGTAGCCCTCCGGCCAATCCCGCCCCGGGAGGCCGTCGCCGACGAAACCCGCCACCACCCTGCCGTTGCCCGAGACCACGATCGGCGAGCCAGCGTGCAGGCCCGGCCGTTGTTGAACGACCCTCCAATCCGTGGTCTCGCGCACTTCGATTCCCTGCTGGCCTCGCATGAAGAGCCGCTTTCCGTCCGGCGAGAACGCCAGGGCCATCTTGGGAGAAAGGGTACCCCCTCCCTCGAATACGTGCCGAACGCTCCCAGCCGCGAGGTCCCAAACCCGGACCTTGTGATCCAAGCCCGTGGTGACGAGGTAACGGCCATCGGGAGCGAGGGCCGCGTCGGTGGGAGCGAGGTCGGGGTGGTCGAGAGTCCGGCGCGCATCCCCTCGGCATTGCTGCCAGAGATAGCGCCACTCGACTCCGCGCAGATCCTCGTCCCCCTCCCCAGGCAAGTAACACTCCAACAGCCGCGCGGCCAACCCCAGATTGTCGCGCTGCAATTCGGCGTGGGCAGCTTTGATGTCGGAGGCGTAGGTGTGAAGCCGCTGCACTTGGCGCGCCTGCTCGGCCTGACGCAAGCCATACGCTAGGGCCACGGCCACGACCATGAACAGCCCAGCGAGACCGGCAGCGGCAATGACGATTCTGCGGCGTTGTTCCGCTTGACGACGCAACCGGTCCCGCTCGGCCTTGGCGGCGTGTTGGCGCGCTACTTCGGCATGACGCGAGGCCAGATCCCGAAGGTTCTGTGCCAACTGCGCTGCCCCTGCGAACCGTTCCTGCGGATTCCCCGCGAAGCAACGCTTCAAGTCGTCCCGCAGCAGAGGATCCGAAACACCGTCCGCCCAGTCCGTGGTCACCGGACGAGTGAGATCGCCCATGAGCAGTTGGTAGAGCACAACGCCCAGAGAGTAGATGTCGGAACGGGCTGAAGCCGGCTTTCCCGCCAACAACTCCGGCGCCATGTAGAGCTGTGTCCCGGTCTTCAACGAGGAGCCTTCCCCCAACAAAGTCTCCGTGAAGCCCGCCTTCGTTATCCCCGCCAAGGCCTCCGCCGATACCACCTGGCCGATGCCGAAGTCGGTCAGTTTCACGGATAGGGGTGAGGGGCGAGGGGCGAGAGACGAATCCGGGGAAGTGGTTGATCGTTGCTCGTTAAGGGCTGATGGCTGCTCGCCCCTGACCACTGGCCCTTGACCGCTGACCAAGATGTTCCCCGGCTTTACATCCCGATGAATCACCCCTGCGTCGTGAGCGGCTTGCAGAGCCTCAGCGGCTTGGATCACCATCTCCAGTCGTGCTGCCAGTGGCCCAGGTCTTCGCCCGCCACATATTCCTCCTCCAGGTAGTAGGGCGGACTCTCCAGATAGACGTTGTGCAGCCGCACGATATGCGGGTGCTCCCCCACGCGTTCCTTCAACAGCCGGAACAACGTCAACTCCCGCTTGAGCGTCCGCACGCGGTCCGCGCGAAAACAGAACTTGAACACGCGGCGCTCTTTCATGTGCTGGTGACGCCCAATCCACACCTCACCGAATCCCCCTTCGCCCAGTTTCTGCTCCAGCATCCAATGCGTGTTCGGCAGGGTTTGGCCAACGGCCGGTCTCCAGCCCAGCACCGGTTCCGTGCCCGGGGCCGCATACCGTTCGGCCTTCTCCGTAGTCGGCGGCGGCTTACGAGACTTGAGGCCGGCCCCACCGCCGTGCGCGGCGCAGGCCGCTACCGCTCCGCAAGCTGCTCGATGAACGCCTCGATGTTCGTCCGGGCCTGTTCTTCGGAATAAAGGCGCAGATCGTTGAGGTCGCCGTTGATGACCAGGTAGGGCCGGCTCAGCTTTTGCTCGAGGCGCTGGGGCATTTGGTAGCGGTTGTTCGAGTTGTTCGGGCAGGTCTTGGCGTCGTGATAGAGAATGCCGTCCACCTTGAACTTGGCGACCATCTGTTCGAGGTACTGTTCCTTGCGGTCCTCGCTTCGGCAGATGAACAGCCGGCAGTACGCCCGCGCCATGCTCCGGTAGGGATCGGCCGGATCCAGGTCGTCGAAGATCCAACTGTTGCAATAGGTCGAGGCCACCACGGCGGTCCGCAGGGAGGCGAACTGGGTCGAGAGGTCGCGGAGTTTCCCCCAGATCGGCATCCCTTCCCAGTAGATCCGAAACCGTTCTTCGGGCACAGCCGCTGTGCCGTTGGCCACCCCCTGCTCGAGCTCAGCCAGCAGAGTACAGTAATAGTCCACCGCCTCGGGCGTGCCGCGCAGCACGACCGCCGGCCCCATCTGGATGGTGCCGTCGAAGAATGTGATCGGCGTCGGGCGCTGCGCCGCCGTCTCGAGCACCGCCTTCCATAGATCCGTGCACTGCCGCGACCATTCCATCACCGCCCGTAACTTGGCCGGGTCGAGCTTCTGCCCGGCGATCGGTTCGAGCTGCGGGACCAGCGCCTGGATCTGGCGGGCGACGTCCTCGATGATCGAGTCGTCCAACTCCCCGAGCGAGCGTGGCGTGTGGATGCCCACGCATGGCACCTTCCATTCCCGCGCGTAGAACTGGAACCAATCCTTAACGTCGCGGCATTGGTTGGTGTTGAACACCAGCACGTCCGCCCGAGGCGGCCCCGGGAGTTTCATCTTCTGAAAGGGGCTCTCGCCTTTCAGGTAGGAACCGATGTCGCTGGTCAGGTAGGAGCAAATGTCGGGCGAAAAACCCCGCGCATTGGCCAGCGGAATGAGGTCCGCCGCCATGCGGGTCGCGCCGAGCATGGCCCCGTGGTTCTCCGGGAAATAGACATTGAACCCGAGGGCCCGCAGCAGCTCGGCCGGACCGACGCTCGTGCACCAAGCCGTCTTCTTGCCCTGGGCCGGGCCCGTGGTCAGATCGGCATAGTACTTGCCCATGAGGGCCTTCATGTGTTTGGTCGCCTCGAAGTCTCTCCGTGGTTCAGTCGTCGTCGCCATAACAGTCTGCTCTCCGTCTAGTGGCTTCGTAGTTCGCCCGGCGCAAAACGTTCGCCCCAGCGCCGCGCCAGCTCGCCAAGCCGAGTTCGGACGTTGCCCAGCCCTGCCTCGTGCGCGTATCGCAAAATGCCGCCCCGGAAGTCCGGGAAACCCAAGCCCAACACGGTCGCGGCGTCCACATCCGCCGCCCGCCGCGCCACGCCATCCTCGAGCAACCCGAAAGCTTCATTCGCCATCCGCAACACCAAACGCTCCGTGATTTCGTCCGGGCCGATCGCACGAGCGGCGCTGCCCTGCTCGCGGCGCACGGCGCACACCAACTCGCGCGTCGCCTCGCAATCGTGCGGGCGCCGCTCGCCTGGTTCGTAGCGATAAACACCCGCGCCGGTCTTCTGGCCCAATCGCCCTTCCGCCACCAGCCGCGCCACCACCGAAGGCAGCGGGCCGTGTCGCGGAAAGGCCCGGCTCAACACCTGGTCTGTCCGCGCCAAAATATCGAGTCCGGCCAGATCGGTCAAAACCAATGGGCCCATCGGAAAGCCGAACTCGACCATCGCCTGATCGATCGCCCGCGGCTCTGCGCCTTCCTCGAGCAACCAGAAGGCCTCCTTCACATAAGGCACGAACATCCGGTTGACCACGAACCCGGGGTGGTTCAGCACTAAGAGCGGCGTCTTGCGGATCGCCTTCGCGAACCGCAGCGCGGTGGCCGTCACCGCCGGCGGGGTGCCGTGCCGATAGATCACCTCGACCAACGGCATCCGCTGAGCCGGGTTGAAGAAGTGGAGCCCGATCAGCCGCTCGGGGCGTTCCAGCCCGGCCGCCAATTCGTCCAGGGAAAGCGTCGACGTGTTCGACGCCAAGATCGCCTCCGGCCGGCAATGCGGCTCGAGCGCGGCGAACACGGCGCGCTTGACTGCCACCTCCTCGAAGACGGCCTCGATCGCCAAATCCACATCCGCCAGCTCTTCCCATCGCGTCGTCGGGCGCAGCAAGGCCAGCATCTGCTCGGCCCGCTCGGGCGCGCATTTACCCTGAGCCACGCGGTGGGTGAGCGCGCGACGAATTCGGTCTGACCCTTGCCGCACAAGTGTTTCGTTCTGGTCGAGAGCCACGACCGGTAAGCCCGCGGCAAGCAGCGCCTGCGCAATCCCGATGCCCATCGAACCCACGCCCACCACACCCACCTTGGCCACCGGCCCCGCGGGCACGCCCTCGAGCGCAGGGGCCTTGCCCAGGTCACGCGTGGCAAAGAACAGATGGATCAGGTTCTGCGTCGCCTGCGTCTGCAGGCAGGCCGCAAAGCCGGTCTGCTCGCGACGTAGCCCGGCCGCATACGACTCGCGCAACCCGGTCTCGACAGCCGCGAGAATCTGCGCAGGCGCGATCAGTCCCGGTCGCACGTTAGCCACGCGAGCCTGCGCCTCAGCCAGTGCCCCCGCATTGGCCTGGGCGTCCTTCAGCCTCTCGGCGCGCTCCCGTGTCTTGCGCACTGGCGGCCGCGCCTCGAGCAGTGCCGCGGCACTCGCGATCGGGTCCTCGCCCGAGCAGACCGAGTCGACCAAACCTGCGGCGAGCGCGGCCGGCGCGCTTATCACCTGGCCGGTGAGCAGCAGCTCGAGTGCGGGCCCGAGACCGATCAGCCGGGGCAAACGCTGCGTGCCGCCGGCGCCAGAATTGATGCCCAGCTTCACCTCCGGCGCACTGAACCGTGTGTCCGGCCTACAAACGCGGTAGTGACACGCCAACGCCAACTCGAGCGCCCCGCCGATGACATGGCCGGCCAGAGCCGCCACCACGGGCTTGGTGGAGTCCTCGACCGCCTGAAAGACCGCCTGAAACCGACACGAGATGCGAACGGCGTCTTCGGCGGTGGTGACCGCGCGGAAGAGGCCCACGTCCGCGCCCGTGCTGAACTGTCTCGTGCCGCCCGTGATCACCAGGCCCTGGACCTGGGCGTCGGCCTGCGCGCGCCGGAGCGCGCCTTCAAGATCCTCGAGCAGGGCCAGGCTCAGGACGTTGACCGGTGGAGCGTCCAACCGTAACACGCCCAACCCGTCGTGGCATTCGTAGTGAACGGCACTCATCGTTCGGAGCTGCTCCGGCGTCCGCGTTGGGGCGTCTTAGCCCGGCGTCAGCGGCCTACCGGGCCGAGGGCGTCTGGACACCGGCACCGCGCAACACGGGCAAGATCACCCGCTCGATCGCCCAATGCGAGATCATGTGGCCAGGCGCGGTCTCGTCGATCTCCAAGCGGAAGCTGCCGGGCCCGATGCCGTGGAGCGCGTCGACCACGCGGCGTTCGTACTCGCGCATCGCATCCGCGTAGGGCCGGCCGACGCCCTGCTCGTCGTGCTGCGCCTGGCCAAAACAGCAATCGTCCCGCCGCACCAGGACCTGCACCTGCGCTCGGCCCTCCCCGGTCGCGCCCAGAATGTAGAGATCCGGATAGCCGGCCAGGGCGTAGAAGGTCGGCTCCGTCTGTTCGCGGTCGCCAATCGATCCGCCGGTCCGCAGGTAGAGCGGAATGGACCCCGCCACTGGGAAACTGCAACGGATGGTCGGGTCGATCGCCGCATACACCGTCGTGGTCCAACCGCCGCCCGACAGCCCAGCCATATGGAACGCCCCATACGCGGGAAATTGCCCGGGACCGCTCCGCGCCTTGAGGTAGTTCAGACTGACGGCGGTGGTCTCGATGAAGTACCTGAGGGGACTGCCCGTGGTGGGCTTGGTGAACATGGCGTCGTGACCACCCGTGCAATCCCCCGGCCGCAGATGCGGCATGAACGCGCCCAACACGCCGTAGCCCGCCCGTAACAAGGCGTGGATGGTGCGTTGCAGGCCGTAACCCACATCCGCCGGCGAAGGATCGTCGTCCAACGTGCAGCCGTGGCCGTGGTGCAGCACCACCAACTCGCCATTCGGCTCTGCCGGAACGAAATGATAGGCCAACCCTTGCAGGCCCGGCGCCATGTCGATCCGCAACTCGTCCACGCGCGCTAACCCAGTGAGCTGCCGCACCGGACTGGCAAGGTTGGTCACCACCTGGTCCGGCATCCGTTGCGCAGGGAAGCCATCCGCTCCCCAAATGTACTGGATGAGAGCCCGGCGCTTGGCCGCTACCTCGCCCGCCGATCCAACGGTGATCGCACGGTCGTCGAGGAGCTGCGCCGCGGCCATCGAGTCCGATACCAGGCCAAGCGCCACCATCACCAACCCACCTACGGATGCAAGCCGGGCCCGTCTCATATGCGGCGCATTCTACAGGTCAGCCTCACCCCTGAGGCAAATGCAAAAGCGCCTCTGCCCACGGGGTACACTCAGCCGACACGCCGGTGCACCCAACAGCGGCCCCTGCTCTCAACAGATCGCGTCCACCCGTAAGTCGCGCAACGCCCTCAACTCCGCCAGCGCCGTTCCCCCGCCCTGAATCCGCCGCGCCCCGCTCCGCCGCTTGGATCCAAACCGCTCCCGATGCGCCAACCACACCGCATCCACGAACCCCTTTGAACCCAACACCACCCCGTCCGTCATGTGCCGTATCCGCAGCCGCAACACCTCCCCCACGCTCAACTCCCCGCCCTTCTTCAACACCCGCCTAATCTGCTCCCGACTCAACGCCACTTTCCCGCTGCTCCCAGACACACCCCCACGCACAAACAGCCGCCGCCGATACTCCGCCCCAACCTCCTTCCACTCACGCACCCTTGCCTTCCGCGGCTCCTCGAACCCCTCTGGAGCCTGTGCGCCGGCCAAGAATGGAGCGCGGGCATCTTGCCCGCGGGTCCCTGTCCCTGCCCCTTCATCTTCCCCTGGTGCCCCCGCCGCCCCTGCCCGCGTCGCCTGGCCCCCTCCCGCCCCAACCCCGCTCCCAGGCGCTCCCCCACTCCCGCCCGTGTACAAACTCAACAACCCCGACCGCGCCTTCGCGTCCCCGGCCACCGCCGCCGCGTATCCGCAGTGCCGGTAATCCTTCGGATCCTCCACCAAACCCGCCCGCACCGCGTTCAAGTCGATGTACGCCGACACCGTCTCCAGCACCCCCGTCTGATCCTCGACCAGCACACTCCGAAACCGTTCCGCCCACAACGTCCCAAACCGCTGATGCCGTATGTTGTACCACTTGCTGAAC